>NZ_CP009283.1:5780000-6080000 GCF_000758625.1 Paenibacillus sp. FSL R7-0273 | reverse complement strand
GAACGGCCTGGAGATCGACTTCGAGGAATCCGGCATGACCGGCGGGTTCACCATCCACAATCCTAACGCCACAGTTACCTGCGGCTGCGGGTCTTCGTTCCGAACGAAGGAAGAAGCAGGGAATCCGGCGGCTGAGCCTTGCTAAGCAAAGCTTAAGAAGTCAAGGAACTTTAACACACTATAATCTAAAATCTGACCTCTTGGAATGTGTAGCAGAATACACTTTCGGGAGGTTTTTTGTTTACAGGAGGAAATCCGATCACCCGTCTTGAGTGTTATTGTGGTGCAGGGAGGGTGTATCCGCCCTGTCTCTATCTGAGACGGGGTGTAAACGGTCAGCTGCTAACGGACCACAGCGGCGTTATTTTCTGTATAGGGCTCATTATACTAGGCTAACGGACCGTAGTGCCCTTATTAATGTATAATGACCATGGCCGAGGCGATTTTTAAGTAAATAAGGTCGATGGTGTCCGATAGTCTGATAATAATCCGGCTTTGCCAGGAATAAGATCATCTGGGTCCGTTAGGGGTAATCCGGCGGAAGTGAACCACTGTATAACTCAGGGGGATGCTAAGATGCTGACATTCAGGTACATAAAGCGCAAAAAGGCCCGGAGAGAGCTGCTGGAGCTGCAGAGGGATTTGATTTTTTATGAGCCTCTCTATTCGGCGGTTCATCCATATCATGAATGGTTCAAGGTACAATGGGAGCTGTTACGTGCCAGGAGTGAAATGAAGCTGCAAGCAGATCCGGACTTGTACAGAGAAATAATCTCCCATATCCCGCTGCAATTGACGGTATTTAGGCAGACTATCAGGGATTACGGGGAAAATGTGGATACGAGCTATTTTGAGGCGACAATCGAATATATAGAACATTTGCTGCAGTCAGGCGATGAAAAATATCACTATATGATTATATTTGATCATATGCAGATATTTGAGCGGGCGGAGTATTATTTATATCTGAAAAAAAGGGAAGCGGAGCTGCAGGCCCTTCTGGGTATAGATGACAATAAAAGCTGAATATCAAGAAGGGGCATTAATGCCCCTTATAGTTCTTCACCAGCTCATCCATAACGCGGCTGGTACGGATGGCAGTCAGGCCCGTGCTGAGGGCTGTCCCGCGTCCAAGCAGCTCATCGGTAATGGACTGGATTAGCGGCTGCTGGATATGCGCCGGGTGGGGAATGAATTCCGGCTGCTCCCCGTTCTCTGTCCGCAGGATGACCGGCCGGTCCGCGAAGGTTGAGAAGGTGATGCTGCCCAGGCTGCCTACAATCTCAGTCACATCCTCGTTCGTGTAGGCATTGAAGCACCAGATCCCCGTCCCGTGGATACCGGATTCAAACCGGTACCGCCCGGAGACAGTATCCTCAGGCGCATAAGAGCTTCCAAGATTAGAGGCATGTCCAGCCGCATCTGTAACCGGACCGAGCAGGAAATCCAGCAGATCCAGTGTATGGCTGCCCACGTCCAGAAACAGGCCGCCGCCGGAAATAGCCGGATCCACCCGCCAGTTATTCCTGCCTGAAGCTTCGAGCGGTTTGGTCATATGCATGGTGCGTACAAACCGGGGCTCGCCAATGGCCCCCACATCCAGCCATTCCTTAATCCTGCGGAACCGGGGCAGTGCCCTACGATAATAAGCCACATACAGCGGAACGCCAGCCTGTTCACAAGCAGCCAGCATAGTCTCGCATTCTGCCGTATTAAGGCCCATCGGCTTCTCGACGTAGACAGGCTTGCCGGCCTTTGTCGCGGCTAAGGTGTATTCCATATGCGTAGAAGGCGGCGTTGCTATATACACGGCATCTACGCCGGGATCTGAGATAAGCTCGGCTGCGCCGGAATACCAGCGCGGTACGCCGTGCCGCCGGGCATAGTCTGCTGCAAGCTCTGCGTTACGGCGCATGACGGCGGCAAGCTGTGAGCCTTCTGCCTTCTGCAGCGCAGGTCCGCTCTTGACCTCGGTCACATCACCGCAGCCGATAATCCCCCAGTTAATCTTTTTGTCCATGTACATATCCCCTTCCGGCAAACAAGGCCAGCTATCTCATATATGTAGTATAAATAGAGTATTATAATAGTAGAAAAAAAGTTTTGAGCGGTTCGGCCGGTCTGTTTGCACAAGCCGTCTGCAGGATTCTACATAGAGTATATAGTGTTCCTGAACAAGCTGCTCAAGCAGGGCTGATGAATTTATAATTGATCATAAAGACAATCAGGGCGGCAGCAGCGAGGGAAAAAGCAATGCAGCCTGCACCGAGAAGCCGGCGGCGGCTGCGGATAAATCTGAAGCCGAGTGCGCAGACAAGGATAGTAGTACCTGCCAGAACGACAGACATGCCGATCATCGCGAACCAGTACAAGACCTCGAATAATTGAGCCATAAGAAAGCCCCCTCTCCCGGTAATCATACATTGAACATCAAAGAAATTCCAGCGGGAGGAGGCTGGCATAGAGCGGGTTTATAAGATTTTTATAACAAATATCAGTACTTTTGACTTGGGCCGTACCGGTTATTGCCCTCGCTGTCCAGGCAGGCGAAAATAAATAAGATCAGGTACCCGAGATAGGGGATCAGGGCAAGCAGAATCCAAAAGCCTGTTCTTCCGCTATCATGCAGCCGGCGGACCAGAAGAGCCCAGGAGGGGATTAGAATGAACCAGTAATAGACCGACCTAATTATAGGGGCTGGTTCAAAAACTGCCTCCATAAACACGAGCAGAAATCCGATTAGAAAGTTAATTACTGCAAACATCCAGAATTCAATACGTCTAGCTCTTCCTGAGAAATTAAAATAGTTTCTTATCGCATTCAGATACCATTCCATGCAGAGTGATCCTCCCTGTTTATACGGCTCTGTTTCCGTATTTTACAAAAATTATATGCGGTACAGCGTCATCTTGTACAATCATTTGCTGGCAGGACAAATTCACGTGGACATAAGGCCTGGAGCCATATGCCCTTTTTTGCTGTGAGCGGCTTTTACACGGACAATCATACAGGAGGGCAGCTCCTTTTCTGAGTAATCTATAGGGTAGGCTGGGATTGCGAAAGGAGAGGTGACAATGGCGGGAAGACAACTGGCCAGCAAATGGCTGAAGACCGAGGCGCTGCTCAGCGATTCACGGGTTGCCGGTTACATTCCGAGAACGAAGGGATATAACGCTGCCGGACTGTCAGCAATGCTGGGCAGATACGGGAATGTAGTAATCAAACCGATTGTCGGCGGTGGAGGACATGGTGTAATCAAGGTGTTCCGGGACAGCCGGGGCTACGGGTTCACTTACAACCATCATACCCGGATGTACCGTGATTTTGGATCCATGAAGCGTGCGCTTGACAGAGTGAAGCTGAGACGGCGCTATATGATTCAGCAGGGCATCTCACTTGCCCGGATTGCCGGGCGTCCGATTGATTACCGGGTTAAGGTTGTGAAGAACGGCGATCACTGGGAATTCCGCTCGATGGTGGGAAGACTGGCGCGTCCGGGGTTATTCGTAACTAACCTTTGTAAAGGCGGAACCATGATGACCTGCCGGCATGGGCTGCGCCGTTCACTTCCAAGCATAAGCGCGTCGGCCAAAAAAGCCGAAATGCGCCGGCTGACGCATGTCTGTATCGAGCTGCTGGAAAGGCATTTTCCGGGGATCGGCGAGCTGGGATTTGACTACGCCGTAGATCACAGGGGGAAAATATGGATTCTTGAGGTTAACACAAGACCGAAATGATTAATCATTTTTTTGGAATTGACGATAATGATAACTATAAGCTAAAATTGCGTTTAGTATTTCCAAATTTGAGGTAATATGAGGTATTAAATTCTAAATTTTGTGAACGTTCTGGAAAATTTTTTAATATCAACAAGGTGGAAATACCCTGTGCATAACTATTATCCCCATATTCCACTGTGAAGGAATTGGATTTATTATCCTTACTAACAAATTATGCACAGGATTTCCACAGTGGGCTGTGGATACTAAGAACGCTTGTTCGATTAATAATAGTTTGCTATGATAGATTCAGATTCAAACAAAGGAAAGGTAGGTGAACGTTGTGGTTGAATTATCGGATGAGATGCTGCTCGACTCGTACCAAAGAGCGTTAGAGCTACAATTGGAGCATGATTTCATCGCTCTGTTGCTCGCTGAAATTCGCAAACGGAACTTACACTCTCCAGTACATGCGGTTTTGCACTAAGACACATCGTATATTTTCTGCAGCAGCTGCTCTGTCTAACCGCAAGCGGCACAAAATAGGGTATCTTTTCAAGTTGGAGTGGAATCAACCTGAAAGGATACCCTTTTATTATTTATATGCGCTGTAACGGATGATTACAGCTTAAGATTACTGCTGTGTCCCGGTGAAAGCTTGGCATCCGGATCGAGATAGACCTTGGCGTTATTGACGGCAGTTGGTGCTTCACCGAAGCCCACCGCAATCAGCTTCAGCTTGCCGGGATAAGTAGTAATGTCACCGGCGGCGAAAATGCCCGGAATGCTCGTCTCCATACGCGAATCCACCACGATGGAATTACTCTCAATTTCAATTCCCCACTGTGCAATCGGACCCAGAGAGGATACAAACCCGAAGTTGACGATAACACTGTCCACTTCAATTTCCTGTGTCTCCTTGGTTTTAATGTGGGACAAGGTTACCTTGGTAATGAATTCTTCCCCGTGCAGCTCAGTGATCTCTGAAGGGGTAATTACATTAACCTTGGAAGCCATCAGCTTCTCTACACTGTGCTCATGCGCGCGGAACTTGTCGCGGCGGTGGATCAGCGTAACCTGCTCGGCGATCGGCTCAAGCATGAGAGCCCAGTCGACTGCCGAGTCGCCGCCGCCGCTGATCAGCACCTTCTTGCCCTGGAAGGCATTCAGGTCACTTACGAAATAATGCAGATTGGCTTTCTCGAACCGGGCTGCCTCCGGAAGTTCCAGACGGCGCGGTTCAAAGGCGCCTACGCCGGCTGTAATAATAACAGCCTTGCTGTGGTATTCCGCCTTATCAGTAGTTGTTACGAAGTGGCGTTCGTCCCGTTTCTCAACAGATACGACCTTCTCTTCCAGACAGATGTTGGACTGGAACAGGTCCATTTGCCGGGACAGGTTGTCTACCAGCTCCTGTGCGGTAATTTTCGGGAAACCGGCCACATCATAGATGTATTTTTCCGGGTAAAGCGCGGCTAGCTGGCCTCCCAGCTGGGGCATGCTTTCAATAAGGGTTACAGACGCCTGGCGCATACCGCCGTAGAAGGCGGCAAACATGCCGGCAGGACCGCCGCCTATAATTAACAGGTCGCTCATAGGAACGCCGGATTGCTCTAGTGTCACTATTATTACACCTCCGAGTTGATAGTTTCAAAATGCCATACTTAGGTACTTACTCATTATAATCATTGTGGGACTACCCTGCAAAGGCTTAAAATGGACGGAAAGATGTGACGTTTTTTTGTATGATTATATTTGATTAAAACGATACTAAGGTTTACAATGGATATGGTTATTTTAGAAATCCTTTAAGTTTTATTGGAAATTCTTCCGAATTTAAGTGTATAAATTCACAAAAGAAACTAAAATATTTTACAAAAAATAACACATAGACAGATTCACCTGTTGGAAGGAGCCGGAACATGAGCAGTATTCCCAAAATTGTCATCCTAGGCGCGGGATATGGAGGTATTTTGACCGCCCAGCGGCTGCAGAAAGCTTTGAATTATAATGAAGCTGATGTGACCCTGGTTAACCGCCATGAATATCATTATTTCACTACCCATCTGCATATGCCAGCTGCGGGAACGGACAGCATTGAACATACACGCGTATCTATCTCCAAACTAATAGACGAATTTAAGATCGACCTCGTGAAATCTTCCGTGCAGGAAATCCGTACCCAACAGAAAAAAGTAATTCTTGAAGACGGCACGCTCTCGTATGACTACCTTGTCATTGCCCTCGGAGGCGAGCCGGAAACCTTTGGTATTCCCGGACTTGATAAATATGCGCTGACCATCCGCAGCATTAACTCCGTGCGGCTGATCCGTGAGCATATTGAATATCAGTTTGCCAAATATAAGAACGAAAATAACGCCCAGGAGCATATTAACTTTGTGGTCGGCGGAGCGGGCTTCAGCGGCATTGAATTTGTGGCTGAGCTGGCGGACCGGATTCCTGCCCTCTGCAAGGAATACGATGTAGACCCTAGTCTCGTTAATATCTACAACGTAGAGGCTGCCCCTACGGCACTGCCGGGCTTCGCACCTGAGCTGGTTGAGCATGCGATGGCTGTGCTGACCAAGAAGGGGATTACCTTCAAGATGGGCGTGGCTATTAAGGAATGCCTGCCCGGCGGGGTCATTCTCGCAACCGGTGAAGAAATCAAGGCCTCGACGATTGTCTGGACCGGCGGCATCCGCGGGAACCGGCTGATTGAAGCAGCAGGCTTTGAAGCCATGCGCGGACGGGTGAAGGTGGATGAGTACCTGCGTGTGCCGGGGCATGAAAATATCTTTATCATTGGCGACGGCTCCCTGATGATTAATCCGGAAGGACGCCCGTACCCGCCGACGGCACAGATTGCGATGCAGCAGGGCGAGTGCTGTGCCCACAATCTGGTGGCGGCGATCCGCAGCCAGCAGCCGAAGAAGTTCGTCTTCAGCAACAAGGGAACAGTAGCCTCACTAGGCAAAGGCCAGGGCATTGCGGTAGTCGGCGAGAAGACTTATAAGGGCTGGACGGCAGCCCAGCTCAAAAAAGTAGTCGATATGCGTTACCTGTTCATCATCGGCGGCATTCCGCTGGTGCTGAAGAAGGGAAGGTTCTTCTAGGATGCGCCACTGCAGCGTACAAGTCCGCGGGCTGTTGACGCGTGAGGAGCTGGACCGTTACAACGCTCTGATCGAAGTGGGATCTTATCTGGAGGATCAGAGCCGGTATGACCTGGCTTACCCGGTCCAGAAGGAGATTGATCTGCTTATTCAGCCCGCCATCGAGCGGCTGAAGGATAAGAGCCGGGCCCGCGACAAGGCGACGGCAGAGTATCTGGAGAGCCTGCGCACAGAGGATGATGATGAGGACGAATAACTTCACACAGTATGAATAAGGTACGGAGGGCGGGCTGCTAACACGGCTCTCCGTTTACAATAGCCGCCTTTAAGGGCGGCCGGTTAATGGCTAACAGCAGAGAAAAAGACCGCTACCTTTGACAGGGGCGGTCTTTTTTTTCGGCGGAACGGGCTTTAGAACGGTTAGGCTGAGACGTTTCCACCTGAAAGCTTTTCGGAAAAACGTCCCCTATCGAGGCGTAAGCAGTCTGCGGAATTGGATTAAGTCGAAAAAGGTTAGCTATTTGTCAGGGAAACTATATAGTTGAGGGGTTAGTTGGAAAAAAGATGCTTAATTTTACTGTTTTTACGTCCAAAGAGGAATTTAGGCTGAAATAAGTGTCGATTTTACAACTAATCAGTAGTATTCCAGTGAAATCGAAGAATTAAGTGTCATAAATCCAATTAATCGTTGAGACTATTGCTGGGGATCGGCCAGGCCAGCCAACCATAACCAAAGAGGAGGGTCTCCCGCAGGAAACCATCCTCTTATCATAAATTACAGCTTAAGCAGCTCTTCAAAGCTTTCCGGTGTCAGCAGGTTGCCGACATAGAACGGGCCGAACTCGCCGTAGCGGGCGCTGACCTCGTCGAAGCGCATTTCGTACACCAGCTTCTTGAACTGCAGCGCATCCTCGGCAAACAGGGTTACGCCCCATTCCCAGTCGTCAAAGCCGACGGAGCCGGTGATGATCTGCTTCACCTTGCCGGCATAGCCGCGGCCGATCAGCCCGTGCGAGTGCATCAGCTCCCGGCGTTTATTCATATCGAGCATATACCAGTTGTCGGCCAGCTCGCGCTTCTTATTCATCGGGTAGAAGCAGATATGCTTCGCCTGCGGCAGAACCGGCTTCAGGCGTGCCGCCACATGCGGATTCTGCATCGGATCACTGCCGTCTCCGGCACTTCCGCCTGCAGCATAGTTGCTCAGCTCGACGATACTGACATAAGAATAAGACTTCGTAGTATATTGGGCAAAGGCAATTTTGTTAAAGGCGGTTTCAAGGGCGTTCAGCGCTTCCAGGCTTTCCCGCAGAAACATCATCACGAAATCGGCCTTCTGTCCGACGATGGCGTACACCGCAGTGCTTCCTTCCTTGGCTTCCTCGACCGGCCCCCACTCCTCCATGAAGGCATGGAGCTCTTCCAGGGCTACGGCGCGCTCCTCGTCATCGGCAGCTGTCCAGGCCGTCCAGTTGATTGAGCGGAAGTCATGCAGGGCATACCAGCCTTCCAGCGTCAAAGCGGCTTCGTTCATGTTCGTTCTCACTCCTTAAAAGTTATAAGCTAAAGGCGTTAAATCCGGTTCCAAAGCATACGCTTCTATGTATGATCCGGTTAATCTATATGCATTGTATCGCATGCGGACGGGCAAGAGCAAACGCGGGGCTGCTGTTTTGGCTGAAAGCGGATTCGGAAGACAAGAATGTTCATTGCTTCGTTACATTTTTTCTAGTAAACTTACTATTAATTAAGCAGTGGTGTGCGGTTATTTATAGAAAGGGGATGGCGGTAGGATGGGATTTCTTCCTGTATTTGTTCTGGCCGTGTTGTTCTTTGTCATGATGTTTGGCATTGGCTTTATCCTTAACATGTTAATGAAGACAACCTGGTTCCCCGCCTACCTGTTCGTGATTGTTATCCTGCCTGTGGTGGTCTATTCCATCTGGGACCGCAATGCCATGACGCTCTGGGAGCATCTCGGCAGCTTCCGCATCGTTGATTATCTGACCGGAATTGCCGGGCTTACGGGTGCTGTGCTGAGCGGCTGGACCATTCAGAAGCTGCGGCTGGGCGGCTACAAGATGTTCTAAAGAGCAAGACTGCATATAGACGGCTGCTGTTCCTGTAAGGGACGGTGTGGCCGTTTTTTTATCATTTTCGGGGACAAGGCCGAATAACTTGAAGGATGGCTGGAAAGATGCGGCACCGGACTTTCTCTTATTATTCGCTATCCTCAGCAAGATTTCAAAAGTTGTCGATAATAGGCCGAAAACCGGGTTATTTGGTTCTTTTTTTACATTTCCGAACGGATGTTTTGTGATAGAATAGAAATCTGTATGAATTCGTATATAAAAGGGGGAGATATCCGCAGATGCGCATGAGTAACCTGCATCATTTCACCGAACATCACCGGTACTGCGTTTCCCGCGAATTCGGTCTTAGCCATGTTGATTCCCGTATGCTGGGCTCGGTCTATCAGCCGATGGTAGGAGCCTTTGCAATCAGCCTTTACAGGCTGCTGTTTGAGCATATTCCTGCTGAATCGATCGGCTACTCTGCTGTAGAGCAGCAGCGCAGGCTGTTTATGACGCTTGGCGTTGAACCGAACGAGAAAGGCCGCAAATATTTAGTGGACCAGGCTTCCCGGCTTGAGGCGGTGGGGCTGCTTGCAACCTGCCGGATCTATATGCCGGAGAATGATGATTATATGTATGAGTACGAGCTGCTGCCGCCGCTGTCTCCGGCTGATTTTTTTGCAACCCAGCATCTGACGCTGCTTCTGCGTGACAAGATCGGCAAATTTGCTGTTCTGTCGCTCCGTGAGCAGTTCTGGAGCCGTGAACCGGAGGAATGGAGCCGCCGCTCGGCCCTCAAAGAGAATATTTCCCTGCCCTTTTATGATATTTTCCAGTTAAATACCCATGTTATAGATTATGAGCTGGAGCAGGCACTGGCTGAAGTAGCTACAGTGAAGCAGCCTGGCTTCAGTGAAAGCAGTGAAACGGCTATCGGGTACAGCGACATTATTCTGCGTTTTCCGCGGGAGTCGGTGAACCGGGTCCATGTGGAGAAGCTGCGCTTTGACCATACCCAGATGGGCGTGATCAACTATGTGGCCCGCAAATATGATCTGGGTCCGCAGGACCTGTGCCGGCTGCTGGATGAAGACGGAATGTTTACACCGGACGGCGAGGTTATTCTGGATACACTGCAGCATAGTGCCAGCCAGCATTTCCGCCAGGACATGAAGCGCCAGGAGAAACGGGAGATTGCGGCGGCTAAGGTCGTCTCGCTGCGTGCGGCGGCATCGGGTGACCTGGATGATCAGGTGATTCCGCAGGAGCAGCCGGTGGAGATGGAGTATTATGTCGAGGTGCCTCCGCAATTCCTGTCCAAATGCGATATACACCAATATAATATGATGCTGCGCAACGAGCCTTATACCCGGCTGCTGCAAACCTTTTTTCCGGGGGCGGTTCCGGGCCAGCTGATGGATATCTTCGAGAAAATAGATCTGAACTACAAGCTCAGCGGTGAAGTCATCAATGTGCTGATCCATTATCTGATGACAATGGTGGCTTCCGGCGGCGACCAGCGGATGAACCGCAATTTTGTGGAGGCGATAGCCTCGAACATGCTGGTCAAGCAGGTGAATACCTACGAGAAGGCTGTTCACTACATCCGTGACCAGTCAAAGGTCAAAGGAAAGGGGTCTGCCTCCGGTACCGCCGGAGCAGCTTCAGGAACGCGGCAGCGCACCTATAACAAGGGCGGACGTGCTGCGAAGCCGGACATTCCGATTGTGCTGGATGACGGAAGCGCGGGCACAGTATCGGAAGAGGAATTCGCGGCGATGATGAAGAAAGCGGCCGAGATTAAGGCCAGTAAGAAGAAGGGCGCCCTGAGGACGCCGTAAAGAAAGCGAGGTGCAGCCATGGAGTCGATGAGCGAAGTGCTGCGTTCGATGAACAATCCGGCCCTGCGCCAGCGTTCCCGCGATCTTGAGCAGAACCTGCTGAGTAACCCACTGGTGCAGCAGCTGAAGGCCGAGCATCCAGAGCTGGATGACCAGCGGCTGAAGCTTCACCTGAGCCAATTGTTCCAATATGTGCGGGAGAGCCGGAATTGTGCAAACTGTCCGGGCCTGGAGAATTGCCCGAATGATTTCCAGGGTCATTACAGCAAGCTTACGGTAGAGAGTGTAAACGGTACGCCGGATTTATTTGAGCGCAAGACAGCCTGTAACCTGAAGATTGCCCAGGATAATCAGGACAGCATCCGCAGACGGATCCGCAGCTTCTATGTGGATGAACGCGTGCTGAACGGCGGCTATGATGAGATGGATATTATGGGCAAGGACCCGCGCCGGGCCTCTGCCGTGAATAAAATTTTTGATTATATTACCGGAGTGAGGGAAGACGGGCTTACACCGCAGGGGATTTATCTGCATGGTACCTTCGGCACCGGCAAAACCTTCCTGATGTGCTATCTGCTCCATGAGCTGGCGGTCGCCGGATACAGCGGCGTCATTGTCTATATGCCGGATTTCATTGAGGATCTCAAGTCGATTATGCTGGACGGGCAAAAGCTAAAGGAAACGGTGGATACACTGAAAAACTGCGACCTGCTGATTTTCGATGATATCGGTGCGGAAAATCTGAATCCGTGGGCGCGTGACCATGTGCTGGGGGCCATTCTAAATTACCGGATGAACCGCAAGCCAACCTTTTATACGTCCAATTATCCGCTCGACGGACTGGAGAAGCATCTGAGCTTCACCAGTAAGGATGGGGAAGAGCAGCACAAGGGACAGCGGCTGATGGACCGGATCGCTCCCTTTGTCGAGGTTATTCCGCTGCACGGCGAGAATCAGCGGGGAAGAAACCGTTAGGCTGCTGGCTCAGCAATACAAAAACAGCGGTGCAGGAATGAAGATATCCCTGCACCGCTGTTTATTTTGACGAACATCACTCCAAAAATACGAATTTCACAATCACCATTCCGAAGAACACCAGTGTCATAAAGCCGGTCATTCCGATGAAGCCGGTTAATAAATCACCCAAATCGTTGCGGGGCTCCTCATTAACATGCTCCCGCGGGTCACGTGTCTTGGCATTGAGCTCCAATACGTTCTCCTCCTTGCGCTTGCAAGTGTGCACTGCAATGGGTTACAGTAATACATGTGAGGGAAGTCATTGACAATTAATGCGTTTTCTTAAAGTATACGTAGTCTCATTCCTGTTGTAAAGAAGCTGGATTTTGCTAAATAATTGATTTTATACAATGTAATTGCCTAAAACATTTCCCAAAAGCGCAGTATCTATGTTATACTTGGGATGTGTCGGTAAATGGTAATCTGGTTATCATATTACATGAAGCATTTTTCCAGCTAACCTTACAGAGTGAATTCGTTTCAGCAAGCGCACGCTAATGAGGCGGATGCAGCTCTGCAAAATTAAAGGAGGAACAATATCATGGCTATCGTTAACGTGTCTGACCAGTCCTTTGTAGGCGAAGTTGAAGGTCAGGGTACTGTAGTAGTAGATTTCTGGGCGCCTTGGTGCGGCCCTTGCAAAATGCTTTCCCCTATCCTCGAGGAATTGTCCGCCGAGCTGGGAGACAGCGTCAAAATTGCTAAGCTGAATGTGGATGAGAATCCGGAAACAGCTTCCCGCTTCGGCGTTATGAGCATCCCTACCCTGATCTTCTTCAAAGACGGTCAGCCGGTGGATAAGGTTGTCGGCCTGAACTCCAAGGATTCCCTTAAGAATATCGTAGCTAAACATCAATAAAATGTAGCTTTGACTACTGAATAAGATCTGATTACAAAGCGCCTTCGGTTTATCCGGGGGCGTTTTGTGTGTTAAAATTACTGTAGTAAGCAGTCCCGCTGACCCGGGGCAGCTTCATGAATGTGCAAGTTACAGGTGGGGGAGAAATTATGGATTATAGCGAGAATATCCGCAACAAGCTGGCGCTGCTGCCGGATCTGCCCGGGTGCTACCTGATGAAGAATGAAGAGGGCACCATTATTTACGTGGGCAAGGCGAAGGTGCTGAAGAACCGCGTCCGCTCTTATTTTACAGGCAGTCATAACGGCAAAACCCAGCGTCTGGTCGCGAGCATTGTTGATTTTGAATATATAGTTACTTCCAGCAATATGGAGGCGCTCATTCTGGAGTGCAATCTGATCAAGAAGCATATGCCGCGTTACAACGTGCTTTTGAAGGATGATAAGACCTTTCCTTATCTCAAAATAACGAACGAAGCGCATCCGCGCCTTGAGGTAACACGCCGGGTGCTTAAAGATAAAGCTAAATATTTCGGTCCGTATCCGAACTCTTATGCGGCCCAGCAGACCAAGAAGCTGCTTGACCGGATGTATCCGCTGCGCAAATGCGGGGTCATGCCCAAGGAGGTCTGTCTCTATTACCATATGGGCCAGTGCCTCGCCCCGTGCGAGAAGGAAGTGCCCAAGACGGCATACGATGAGATTATCCGCGATATATCGTCATTCTTAAGCGGCGGCCACGAGGCGGTCAAAAAGGATCTGCAGCAAAAAATGCAGGAGGCCGCGGAGGAGCTGTATTTCGAGCGTGCTAAGGAGCTGCGTGACCAGATCATGCACATCGATGCCCTGATGGAGAAGCAAAAGATTAATACGGCGGATACGAAGGACCGTGATGTGTTCGGCTATGCCGTGGACAAAGGCTGGATGTGTGTGCAGATTCTTTATATGCGCCAGGGGAAAATGATCCAGCGCCACTCTTCGGCATTCCCCTTCTACGGGGAGGCTTACAGCGACTTCATGTCGTATGTGACGCAGTACTACAGCGACAATCCGGCTCTGCCGCAGGAAATTCTGCTGCCGGAGGAAGTCAGCGAGGGCACGGAGAAGCCATCCGGAGCCTCGGCGGCTGCAGCAGTGACGGCAGGCAGGCTGGCTGCAGAGCTGGACAGCGAGGTTGACGGGGAGCCGGAGGCAGAGAATGAGGCTACGTCGGCTGTAACGCTGGAAGCGGCCAGCGGAGCTGCGGCCCTGCAGGAATGGCTGGGCCTCAAGGTGCTGGTGCCGCAGCGCGGGCTGAAGAAGCAGATGGTCGGCATGGCCTGCCAGAACAGCCGGGTTGCACTGGACGAGAAGTTCAGGCTGATAGAGCGGGACGAGGAGCGGACCTCGGGCGCGGCGTTCAGCCTCGGCCAGAGCCTTGGCCTGGAATCGCTGAACCGGATTGAAGCGTTCGATAACTCGAACATCCAGGGAACGAATCCGGTCTCGGCGATGGTCGTGTTCATTGACGGCAAGCCTGCCCGCAAGGAATACCGCAAGTATAAGGTCCGCACCGTACAGGGCCCTGACGATTACGAGACGATGCGCGAGGTTATCCGCCGCCGCTATGAACGGGTGCTGAAGGAAGATCTGCCGCAGCCGGATCTGATAGTGGTCGACGGCGGCAAGGGGCAGATCTCTTCAGCGATTGATATTCTGCAGAATGAGCTGGGACTGTACATTCCTGTCTGCGGCCTGGTCAAGGATGACAAGCACAAGACGGCGCAGCTCCTGATCGGGGATTCCGCCGAGCCGGTGCCGCTGGCGCGGGACAGCCAGGAGTTCTACCTGCTGCAGCGCATCCAGGATGAGGTTCACCGCTTCGCGATCACCTTCCACCGCGAGCAGCGCGGCAAATCGATGGTGACCTCAAAGCTGGACTCGATCCCCGGCATCGGGGAAAAGCGGCGTAAAGCGCTGCTCAAGCATTTCGGCTCACTGAAGAAGATCAAGGAGGCGTCTATTGAGGATTTCCGCGTGCTCTCCATCGGTGAGAAGCTGGCCGGGCAGATCCTGGCCGCGCTTAATGATGAGGAGACCGCGGTTGAGGCAGTTGCTCACAGTGAGGAAGAGTAATTATATGTGTTTATTCGGGCCGGCCCATTGGGGCCGGCTTTTTTTTGCTTGGCGGCTGTCGGGAGCGGCAGAGTGCAGGGCAGTGCCTCTGATTCAGCCGAGCCGGGGGGTGAATGGTGAAATGAAGGCTAAATGCCTTTGATTCAGCCGAGTCGGGGCTGAGCGGCCAAATGAAGGGCAAAAATGCCTTTGATTCAGCCATATCGGGGCTGAACGGCGAAATGAAAGGCAAAAATGCCTCTGATTCAGCAGAATCAGGGCTGAACGTTGAAATGAAGGGCACAAATGCCTTTGATTTAGCCGAACCGGGGCTGAACGGCGAAATGAAAGGCAAAAATGCCTTTGATTCCGTCGAATCGGGGCGGAGCGGCGAAATAATAGGCAAATAAAGGATAGGTGGATATTAAAAAGAAATATATATAATACAAAATTAACCAAAATAGGAGGCTGGTTATGGAGTTAATATTTCTGCTGCTGCCCGAGTTTTTGATGGAGGTGTTTACGATACTGGTTGCCTTGGTGCTGTACGACCGGTTTTTTAAGCGGAGATAAGCGGGAGGGACCGGCGGCCGGGAGAATAAGGTTTTTTGCAGAACAAAAAGGTGCTCCGTCAGACTGCCGGATATACAGCAGCCTGCGGAGCACCTTTTTTATTCTCTGAAGCCTAGCTCAGCCATCCTGCGGGCTGGAGCGGCTCGTCAGGACCCTGCGGGTCCTTGCGGTTAGTGCTGTCCGGCGGATTGAACCGGTACACGATATAGCCAACGAGGAACGGCAGAATGATGGTGATTATGCCCGCCGCGATATTGACGCTCTCCTGCATGAAGATCAGGGTCATACCGATCAGGATGCTGTCGAATACCACATGGGCGAACATGACCGCGATAAAGCCGTAACGCAGAAAAATATAACTGAACAGCAGCCCGATCACAGTCAGCTCAATCGGTCTTGAAATAACCGGATAGATCGGGTACAGCGTGTGCCCGAAGGCCCAGATCACGGTGGTGATGAGGGAGGCGATGAAGGTGTTTTTGACCAGCTTTTTGAGCATCCGGATTCCGAACAGCCGGTAGACGGCCTCCTCGGACAAGCCGGCAAGCCAAGCAACAATCGGCAGCAGCAGGGCATATCTCATGTTGTATGGAGACTGGCTGGCATCCGTCGTTGACCAGTTATCAAGCGTTAACGAGAGAATGATGAACATGACGGTCTGCACACCAAGCAGAACGAATGCCCATACGTAACCCGCGCGCAGACTGTCCAGCACATACCTGCCGTAGCCGGGCTCTTTGGCGCGCGGCCAGGGATTCAGGCCCTCCTCCTTACGCCACAGCCCGTCGCCCCCCACCAGGGAGAAGTAGAGCAGGGAGGACATCAGCAGGCTGTAGAGGGCATAGATGATGAACATAAGGACAGACGTTATTCGGGACTCCGCAGTGTCCACGGCCGGTTCAGGCAGCATGTTATAGGTGCTGATCATCATAATCGTAAAATGAATCGAGCTTAAGGTGATGCCACGTACAAAAGAGGTATGGCTCCGCCGCAGAATGCTGAAGATCAGCGCCAGAAGGCCGAGCGCCAGCGTCGGCACTGCGTAGCCGAACAGGGTCAGCTTGTTAGCCAGTGAGGTCTGGTTCTCCACGTAGCTGTCATGCCAGGCAGGTGCAGCAAAGCCGGCACGGAAATAAGACAGGGTCCCGTTCAAATAATTAAACTGATATTGCAGCGAAGACTCGCCAACCTGGAGCGAGCTGTCCGAATATACAAGCCCGTAGCCGTCCGTATTCGCTTCAATCTGCAGCCTGGCCGGATTGGCGCCCCACAGCTTAAGCCAAGGGCTGGCCAGGGCTTCCTTTTGCTGCAGTGACAGTCCGCCGTTCTCGCTGCCCTCAAGATAAACGCCCCGGGAGGTTCCCGGGCCGGGAGGATCGCCATAATCCCAGCCGTCACTGGCATGGGCATAGCCGTTCCGGGCAAAGGCGGTAACCCCGCCTGTGTACATATTAAGATCAACGGCAAGCAGCGGATCTGCGGCTCCGGCAGTATAGAGCACGGCATGATAAACATCGAACGGATACCGCTGATCCAGCTTGTTGTCATTGTAGCTCTGCAGGAGCTTTTCACGGGACATATAGCCGTAGAAGGAAGAATCAGTCTGGTAGCTTACCGTCCACCGGTCCTGATCGCTCTGGACATGCCCCAGGTGCTCTGCAGCAAAGGCAGCTGCCTTGTCACGGGCTTCAGTCTTACTGATGGCAGTAGCGGCCCCGCCATTGAGCAGCTGCGGAACCACCTGGAACATCAGAAATACGATAAGACCGATTATGCCTGCGAGGATAAGTTTTTTTGAAAGGGGCCGCTGCTGTAAGGGCTGGCCGACGGGATTCATGTAACGCCTCCTTGATGGATTATTCTGCAGTCATTGCATTCTGTTTCATTATAAAGGACGGGCAGGAACGTTACAAAAGCAAGCCGCCCTTGTCTATCACTACATTTACGTAAACAAGCCCCGGCTTATGCCTCTTTGGGCCATGTCTTTTTGCCGGCGGGCTGAATCAGGCTCAGGTGATAACAGGCAGCCCCTGCCGGAAGACAGCATAATGCTAATGGCAGGGCGATCAGGGCGGTCAGGCCCAGCAATCCGAAGTCCGGTGCAGCTCCGCTGTGCAGCCCGGAATACATGAACCTGTTCAGCACAAAGCCGTTCAGGGGGCCTAGCAGAGCCACCGGCAGCATTATAATATTCAGCACGCGTGATTTCAATGTGCAGTATTCAATCTGCAGCAGGCCCAGGACGACGGTCAGCGCCAATGCAGAGAGCAGATAGGAATACAGCAGCCAGGCGATGCCATGTGACCACTCCTCCATTCCGGTACGGCCTGCAAGCAGAGCGGTAACGCTGCCGGCACATGCTGAGAGCATCAGCACAGAAAGAGCCCGCATAACAGTAGTCCAGACTACAGCGATTCCGCTCAGCAGGAGGGCCAGCCGGCTCTGCGGAAAGCTAAGCAGCCAGGACAGATGCTTTCGTTCAATACCGGTGCGCAGCGTCATCCATATGCTGCCGAGCATAACGAGCATTGAGAACAGCGGCTTGATGAAGTCGAGGATCACGACTTCCTCCTCCAAGGCAAAGCCGAAGTAAGCAACAGCGGCAATAAGGAGCGGAACAATCAGCTTGAGTATCCGGATTGCCAGGTGCTTCTCTATACGGTGTACACGGCTGATATGCAGCCGGTAGAGAAGCAGATAGGGTGTAAGACGGCCGGCAGCACCGCGGCCGGACTTTATCCGCAGCGTCCGGGAGGCCGTGCGGGAACCGGAGCGGTGAGCGGAAGGGCGGTCTGCCGTTGCTGCGGCATTCATTCCTTTGCCCGCAATAAGCTTCATGAACAGATGGCAGAGGGGCCAGCCGGCCAGACATAACGCCAGCGCGGCAAGCAGCACACGGCCGGAAGAGACGGGAGCCGAGGTGTAAAAGTCCTGATTGGCAGCACCCAGAGCGCTTTCTGCCATGAAGGGGAGTATCCAAATCATTAAATACGGGAACAGCAGCAGCGCGCTCAGGCGGGAACGCAGAAACAGGCTGACTCCCAGTCCTAAAGCAACCGCGAGCGGCAGGAATGCCAGAATAAACAGGGTGTAGGCAGAAAGCTGATAAAGAAACCCGGGTGCTGTAAGCGGCTGATACCAGTCTTCTCTGACGGAATAATAATAAAGGATAACGGCGGCGGCCAGTACCGCAAGGGTGATGTTCAAGCTGTGCCGGAGCAGGCTGAACAGCTGGGCGTATAACAGCTTCAGCCTGGAATGCGGAAAGGACAGTATCCAGTCCCGCTGGCTGCGATTCATAAAGGTAACCATCTGCAGTGCGGAAAGGGCGGTTACAACGGACCATAGCAGCAATGAGGCATAGATGAACGGAACGCGTTCCGATACACGGATCCTTTCCAGGTTCAGTCCGGTCATGAACAGCAGAAAAATGATGGCCAAGGCTGCAAGCAGGCTGTAGTGTTTACCGCGCCGGGATAGGCTGTAGCGGCTGTATTCAAGATTGACAAGTGTCTTCATTAAACTCATGCAAACACTTCCCTGTAATGGGATTCTACCGATTTACCGGAGCGGCGGAGGGCATCTACCTCATCAACGCTGCGGATTGTGCCCCCGCCGATGAGGATCAGCCGGTCAAAGAGCAGCTCCATTTCCCGGATATCATGGGTTGCGATCAGGAAGGTCCGTGAACCGTCAGCGAGCTCGCCGACTACAGCCGAAGCAATCCGTTCCCGTGATATTAGGTCTACGCCGGTGAACGGTTCGTCAAGGATAATCAGCGGCGCCCTGCGTGACAGGCAGGTCAGCAGCTGAAGCCGGGCCTCCTCTCCGCGGGACAGCGAGGATATGGCTGCGTCTGTGGAAACGGACAGCTCTGCCTGCAGCTCCTGCGCCTTGGCCGGATTCCAGTCCGGATAGATGCCGGCGGCAAAATCAAGCCATTCCCTGACGCTCAGCCAGCCCGGCAGGCTGCTGCGGTCCGGCAGCAGCGACAGCTCGCCGAGCCGTTCTGCTCCTGCCGGCTTGCCGAAGATGCGTACCGAGCCGGAATCGGGCGCAGCCAGCCCGGCAATAATGCGCAGCAGCGAGGACTTGCCGGCTCCGTTGGGACCCAGCAGTCCGGTCAGGCTGCCCCGGGGAATGTCGAAGGTGACGTCACGGAGAATGCTCCTTTTTCTCAGGGTAAGCCCTAGCCCCGTGCACTCTACCGCTGACGAAGCCTCTACACCGGATAGGTCAAAATTATATACTGTCATTGGAATCCTCCTTATCGAATTCAAGTAATTGTGCGGCAGTGATGCCGAGCTTCCCTGCTGCTGCCTTGAAATCCTGTATTGCCTTGCGCATCATAACTTTGCGTGCCTCGCCAATCGCCGTATCATCCCTGGTGACGAAGGTACCCTGCCCGCGGTAGGTAACAATCAGGCCTATACGCTCCAGCTCCTGATAGGTTCTGGCTGCGGTGGTAGGATTGACGCCCCTGCCTGCTGCGAGCTCTCTTACAGAAGGCAGACGTGAGCCGGGCGGTATTTGTCCGCTGACAATTCTTCCTTGTATCGCTTCAACAAACTGCTCGTAGATCGGCAGTGAGGGGTTGATCTGAAACGGCTCCGGCAAAAGCTCAAAAGGCTGATCCATAGGCTTCTGCCTCCTTATTCTGCTGTTTATTAACAGATGCGTGTATGGGGTATATCCATACACTTTATGAATGGAGTGTACCACTACACACCATACAATATCAAGAGAAATGAATCACAGCTGAAAATCAGGCTTTGTGATGCTGGACAATAACGTTTATAATTTGTATGTTTATCGGATCAATATTAATTTTGTGCTGACAAGAAGCAATTGAAAGGATGAGCCGCTTGGCTTCGCCGTTTCCTAAATTTCCGGAATTCAAATTCCTTAAGCTGTCCCCGCCCCAGATTCTGGTGCTGGGCTTCGCGGCAGTCATCCTGGTTGGAACGCTGCTGCTGATGCTGCCCTTCTCCAGCGCATCCGGGCAATCTCTGAGATTTATGGACGCGCTCTTCACCGCAACCTCCGCGACCTGTGTGACCGGGCTTGTCGTGGTGGATACCGGCTCTTATTTCAGCCTGTTCGGCCAGACGGTGATTCTGGTGCTGATGCAGATCGGCGGCCTCGGGTTTATGACCATGGCTACCCTGTTCGCACTGCTGCTGAGACGCAGAATCTCGCTGCGCGACCGGCTGATTCTTCAGGAGGCGATGAATCAGAGCTCAATGGAAGGGATTGTAAGGCTGATTCGCAAGGTGCTGGTATATTCACTTGTAATAGAAGCGGCCGGCGCTGTGCTGCTCACACTGCGCTGGGCGGCAGATATGCCGTTCGGGCGCGCACTGTACTTTGGTGTCTTTCATGCCGTATCGATGTTCAATAACGCCGGCTTTGATCTGTTCAGGGATTACCGCGGACTGACAGCTTACGCCAGTGACCCGGTTGTCAATCTGGTCGTCATGCTGCTTATTGTCTCCGGCGGGATAGGCTTTATTGTAATGGCTGACCTGTTCGATTACCGCAAGACCCGCAGGCTGCTGCTGCACAGCAAGGTCGTCCTGACGATGACGGCTGTGCTGATTCTGACCGGAGCGGCAGTGATTTTTGTGTTTGAGTTCACGAACGCACGTACACTCGGCCCGCTTAATATCGGCGGCAAGATATGGGCTGCATTCTTCCAGTCGGTTGCGCCCCGTACAGCGGGACCCAATACGGTAGACATCGGAGGCATGCGCCAGGCTTCGCAATTTTTTATCGTGATGCTGATGTTTATCGGGGCTTCCCCTGGCTCGACAGGCGGCGGAATCAAGACAACGACCTTTACGCTGATGATCGGGGCGGTTGTCTCCATGCTGCGCGGACGGGAGGATATCGTACTGTTCCGTTACCGGCTGGCCCAGGAGCGGGTATTCAAGGCACTGACCATTACGCTGCTCGCCGTGCTGCTGATTGTCACAGTGTCGATGATTCTCTCGACTACTGAAGGGTGGCCGTTTCTGATGATTCTGTTTGAGACTACATCGGCTTTTGCGACTGTCGGCCTGACGATGGGGGTGACACCGGAGCTGACAGATGCGGGCAAAATCCTGCTCTGTCTGACGATGTTTGCCGGACGGCTTGGTCTTTTGACGCTGGCCTATGCACTGGGTCCGAAACAGGGTAAACCCTTGTATAAGTACCCGGAAGGTAAAATGATAATTGGATAAGGGGAAAAAGAAATGTTGAAAGCACAGCAGTTTGTTGTGATCGGCCTCGGCCGCTTCGGCTCCAGTCTGGCACTGGAGCTGATGGCTATGGGCTATGAGGTGCTCGGAATCGACCATCTGGAAGAGCGTGTGGAGGAAATGAGCGGGAAGCTGACCCATGCCGTTATGGCAGATGCAACGGATGAAAACATCATGCGTTCCTTAGGTGTACGCAATTTTGACTGCGGCATTGTGGCAATTGGTGATAATATGGAGCGGAGCATTTTGACGGCGATCCTGCTAAAAGAGCTGGGCGTGAAGCAGGTGGTTGCCAAGGCAATCACGATTCTGCACGGCCGGGCGCTATCCAAGCTGGGCGTGGACCGGGTTATTTTTCCGGAGAGGGATATGGGCATCCGTGTAGCGCATCAGCTGGTCACTCCCCATCTGCTGGATTACATCGAAATTTCCAAGGACTACAAAATTGTCGAGCTGACCGTTCCCTCCTGCATGGACGGTAAAAGCCTCTCCGAGCTGAACACCCGCGCCAAATACGGCTGCAGCATTATTGCACTGAACCGCAAGGACGGGATTATCGTTGCGCCTACTGCGCATGATTACGTGAGCCAGGGTGATATTATGGTCGTCATCGGCTCCAATGAGAGCATTGAGGAGTTCGAGGATGGGGCGGTTAACGCGGACTGATAAGGAATAATAGAGCTAGGAACAAATGCATGTAAGCCCAGACTCCTGTCCGGGCTTTTGTCATTCCAGAAAATGTCCGTTTCCAACATTTAATAGATTTTGTCATTGGCATTTATTTGTTTTTACAAATTTTTTTCGAGAAATTTCACTGAAGTTATATATTAACTGATTCTTATAATGTTAAAATAACGGTAAGCATGCCTTTGTTCAGTGTTTTACACAATATAACTTGTAAGCGTTTAAAATTTCATCTAAATTAAAGTAGGGGGATGTAACATGAGTTTGCGTTTTGATTTCGGACCCGCTGGTGCAGCGGCAGAAGGCTTCACCAAAGTGTCTGCTGCAGACAGCTATGACGCCGCTAAAGGCTACGGCTTTACAGATGTATCACAGGTGACAGAGCATGTCCGGGGGGAGCAGCAGCTTACCGGGGATTTTGTTATACCTTTTAATACGGCTTTTCTGGCCGATGTGGAAGACGGGAATTATATTGTCTCTATTCTTACCGGGGATGAGGCGGCGCCGTCCTGCACATCCCTTAAGACTAACGGGGAGAGGCTGATCCTTAACAGTTACCGTACCGTTGCCGGGCAAGTATCACGGGAAATGTTCGGCGTGAACGTGCGCGGAGGCCAGCTGAAGCTCAGATTCGGCGGTGTTGCCCCGCGGATTAACGCGCTGGAAATCACGAAGACGAGCGAACAGATTACGGTGTATCTGGCCGGTGATTCAACAGTAACGGATGTCGGCGATGAGAAGGGCTTTCCGTTCTCCGGCTGGGGGCAGATGCTCCAATACTTTTTCAAGCATGATGTCACGGTTGCCAATCATGCTGTAGGGGGCCGCAGCTCCAAAAGCTTCATCGGGGAAAACCGGCTTCAGCCGATTCTGGACGAGATCAAGGAAGGCGATTATTTGTTCATCCAGTTCGGGCATAACGACCAGAAATCGGACGAAGCACGCCATACAGATCCGCTGACAACCTATCCGGAGCATCTGCGCCAATATATTGACGGTGCGCGCGCCAAGCAGGCGATCCCTGTGCTGGTCACCTCTGTGCACCGCCGGTATTTCGATGCTGCCGGCAAGCTGACAGATACACACGGAGCTTATCTGGAAGCTGTCAGAAAGCTGGCTGAAGAGGAAGAGGTACCGCTGATCGATCTGGCCGAGAAGAGCCGGCGCTTGTTTGAAGAGGCGGGACCCGAAGCGACCAAGTCTATTTTTCTGTGGGGAGCACCGGGGGAATGGATGAATCATCCCGGCGGTACCGTTGACAATACACATTTCCAGGAGCGCGGCAGCCTGCGTATAGCGGAACTGGTTGTTCAGGGAATAAGAGAGCTCGGCCTGCAGAAGCTCATTATGTTTCTTAGATAGCTTGCTCTGATCATCTACAGGGAATAGAGATTATAGGGGGGCGCACTATGAAAAAAATACCGATGATGCTGCAGCTAGCGTTAATTCTGTTCTGTATCATGGCTATTCCGACAGCCATCCTTACCTGGTACAGCGGTTCGCAGATTATTGAGAACTCAGAGGCAGCCATCGGGGAATCAACGCTTGCCGGGCTTAATGCCAACCGCAAGCTGAATGAAAATGCACTGGCCAACCTGGCACAGGACACGTCGCGTCTCGCGGCAACGAGTGTTTTTGACCGGATCCGCAGCTTCGAGACGTACGAAGAAATTAATTCCAACTATACGAATGTCAGCCTGGGAAAGGCCGTCACGAATGAGCTGCTGAATCTGAACCGCCGGGTAGACGGCGTAGCTTCTTCCTACTTTTATCTGGACGGCTCAGATTATGTAGTTTCAACGGACAAGAGCGTGACCAAGCTTGAGCGCTATGAGCCGATGGACTGGGTGAGCGCAGCCCTTGAGAATCAGCGGGGAATCAGCGGCGTATGGGTACCACGCAAGCTGGATACCGGCGAAAATGTCGTCTCTTACGTATATCCTCTTAACCGGCTGTCTTCCAACACACACGGAATCATCGTAGTCAATATGAAGGAAAGCCAGATCTTCAAATATCTAAATGCCACAGAGGTCGGCAACAGCAGCAATCTGCTTCTGGATGCAGACGGCAAGGTGATCTCCTTCAATGATAAATCTCTGCTGCTGTCAGACGGCTATGAGCTGCCGTTTCTGGGCGAATTGCTGAATCAGAGTATTAACGAAGGCTACGCCTTCCGGGAGCTTGACGGTAAACGGATGGTTTATGCCTGGACCGGCTCGGCGTTATCTGGATGGCGGAATGTCAGCTGGAGCTCGCTGGATGAGATGATGGCTGATTCCCGGGAGATGCAGGGGAATATTATCCTGCTTACCGGTGCCATTATTTTGCTTGGCACCTTACTGGCTATCTTTTTCGCCACCTGGCTGTCCAGACCCCTCCGGCAGCTGGTGCGGACTATACGCTCCAAGAGCGATTTGGGCGTGGTAGGCAAAAATGAGCTGGCCTTTCTGGACATGGCCTTCAAGCGGATGCAGGAGGAGGAGGAGAGCCTGTTCCAGCTGCTGCAGGAGCGCGAGCAGGATACCCGCAGTCTCGCTGTCCACCGTCTGCTGCGCGGGGAGATCCCGCCGCGGATCACTGAAATCTTTCCTGAAGCTTATTATCGGGTAGTTGTTGTCTCAATCGACCGTTACAGGATATATGTCGGCAATACCAGTGTGGAGACCCGGAGCTATCACCGTTACCTGCTCAACACAAAATACGAGAGTCTGTTTCCGGAGAGTATTCTGGCCAGCTCGGTCTATCATAACGACGGCTGTATGGTCATTGTGATGAATTTTGCGCCGGATGAGGAGGATCAGGGCAGGGGCCGGGTTCATCAGGTGCTGGAAATGATCCGGGATGAATCGCTGGCATTGCTGGAGCATACCGTTACGATCGGAGTAAGCGATGTGGCGGATGCCCCTGAAATGGTGGCTGAGCGGCTGTTCGAAGCGATGGAGTTGATCAAGCAGCGGATGATCAACGGGGCCGGAAGCATTATGTACTGGGATGAAGAGGAGCACAGCCGCAAATATATCGACTTTGACTGCAGCGAGCGGCGGATTCTCAATTTCCTGGATGCCGGCAATCTGGACGGGATTGTTAAGGAGCTTAAGAATATCCGCAGCCAGATCAGTGCAGAAGAGAACATTTCCTATGATAATATCATGTTCATTTATCACCAGCTGATGGGCGCGACGATCAAGCATCTGCGTGAGAATCATATCGGTACCGGAAGAATGATTGTCGGCAAGGGCAACATCTACAGTATTCTGGCTGCTATGGATACGCTGGATGAGCTGGAGGAATACCTGCACGGGATGTTCAGGGAAATCGTCCAGAGCCTGGATCACAGCACCGGCGAGTCAAATCACGGGGAACGGATCTTTCAATATCTTAAGGAACATTATCGTGAAGAAATTGTATTCGAGGATATGGCAAAGGAAATCGGGATCAGTTACTCCTATATGCGAAAAATTGTATATGAGCAGACCGGTAAAAGCATGATTGATTTCCTGAACCAGCTGCGCATTGAAAAGGCCAAGGAGCTGCTGCTGGACACCGACCTGACGATTAAACAGATTGCTGCAGAGGTTGGATATTATAATCTGCAGAGCTTCAACCGCTTCTTCCGCAAATATGAAGGTATGCCGCCGAGCAGCTACAAGTCGGCCAAGAGCAAGGGCTCCTAGGAGCCCTCTCGGGGCCGCCAGCCGGCGGTTTTTTTTGCTTTTTAGCCATAATGAAAGCGTTTTATTTTTGGGAATGCCTATCATATTTGATTATGAACATGCCGTGAAAGCTGATAATACCGCGCTCTAATCAAATTTGATCGGAATCATCAATACTCATGATTTGCAAAACCGGATAATCGGGATACATTGGATTCACACCGGATCACACAGCCGGCCAAAAGATAAAATGTTGCAGGGGGTGAGACTTTGAAAGCTGCAAGCGCTTCACAAACCAATCAGGCCCTTTTATTAAGAAAAAAATACGGGCCGCTCTATTATTTGCGCCGTGACTGGCAGCTGTATCTGCTGGTATTGTTTCCGCTAGCTTTTGTAATCGTTTTCAAATATCTGCCGATGACCGGGCTTGTAATCGCTTTTAAAGACTACAAAATTGCCAGAGGCTTCTGGGGCAGTGAATGGGTAGGCTTTGAAATTTTCCAGCAGATCTTCTCTAAGCCTGATTTTACACGGGCTGTCCGCAATACGCTGCTGCTCAATGTGCTTGACCTTATATTCAGCTTCACGATGCCGATCATCCTGGCGCTGATGCTGAATGAGGTGAAGAGTGTCAAGTTTAAACGGGTTAACCAGACCCTGCTGTACCTGCCGCACTTTCTGTCCTGGGTTATTATCGGGGCAATCGCCTACCAGCTGCTCAGCGAAGGAAACGGTGCTGTCAACAATTTCATTGCATTGCTGGGGGGCAACAGAATTCCGTTCCTGCAGGAGGATACGAACTGGCTGATCAGCTATCTGGCCATCGGCGTATGGCACAGTATGGGCTGGGGAACGATCATCTATCTGGCCGCAATCAGCGGGATCAACCCGGAAATGTATGAGGCGGCAACCGTTGACGGGGCCGGACGCTGGAGAAAGGTATGGAATATTACCCTTCCTTCTATCCGGGCAACCATTGTAACGCTGCTGATCATGAGTCTCGGGAAGGTTATGGACGGCTCATTTGAGCGGATCTGGTCCATCCAGAATAAAGCAACCACGGAGTTCACGACCACCATACCGGTGCTTGTATACCGCTGGGGGATTGAATCCGGTAATTTCAGCCGGGCTACAGCGATTGGACTGTTCCAGTCCGTAATCGGCATTATCCTGGTAATATCGGCTGACCGGATAGCCAAGAAGCTTGGCGAGGACGGAATTCTATAGAAAGGAGAGGAACCATGAAAGCATCAACCGTAAGTCCTGCCGCACCCGGCAAGGGCCGCATAGATATTTATGATCTGCTGATCAAATTCGGCCTGGTCCTGGCTTCGCTGATATGCCTCCTGCCGTTTGTGCATGTGGTGTCCAAATCTCTCAGCTCAGACTCCTTCGTCATTGCCAATAAGGTCTTTCTATGGCCGAGGGGCTTCACTTTGGAAGCGTACGGCAAAATTTTTGCCGATGCCAGTATTCTCCGGTCTTTGTACATCTCAGTAATTGTAACCGTACTGTTCACTATTCTGGGGATGTTCCTGACCATCTGTGCGGCTTATCCGCTGTCCAGAGCCCAGTTCAAAGGCCGCCGGGTCATCACCTTCATCTTCCTGTTCACGATGTATTTCAGCGGGGGGATTATCCCGGATTACATGAACATCAACAATCTGGGCCTGATGGATACGATCTGGTCGCTGGTTCTGCCGCTCTCCTTCAGTGTCTTTAACCTGCTGATCATGAAGACCTCTCTTTCGAGCAGTATTCCTGTCAGCCTGGAGGAATCCGCACGGATTGACGGCGCCGGACACTTCCGGATTCTCTGGAATATAGTGATTCCGCTCTCCAAGCCGATTATCGCGACGCTGTCCCTTTTCTTCGCGGTTGGACGCTGGAATGCCTATCAGGACGCGCTGTTCTATATCAAGCATGCGACCGATCTGCGGCCGCTGCAGCTTAAGCTGTACTATCTGGTTATTCAGGCCACTGAAAGCTTCCAGCTGGAAGCAACCACGGTAACACTAAGTAACCCTGAGGTTCTTAAGGCGTCCGTTGTTGTGTTTGCTACTTTGCCTATTCTGTGTGTATATCCCTTCGTCCAGAAATACTTTGTACAGGGTGTTATGCTCGGGGCAGTCAAAGAGTAATTATATGTTCCACAGCAGTACTACTTCAATACGAAAACTATAATTGGGGGAATTGCGATGAACAAAAAAGGGTATGTATCATTATTGATGGCCTCGGTCATGACGGCCGGTATGCTGGCCGGATGCTCCGGCAACAACAATAAACAGAATGCCGCAGCCACTAACAGCCCTGCAGAGACAGCGGCAGCTACTAACGCTGCTGCCGAAGGGAAATACCCGGATTATTCACAAGGCTTCAAGGACAAGGTTTCGCTTGATATCCCGGTCTATGAGCGTGCGTTCGAAGGCTGGAATGTAACGGACAACTACTACACCCGCTGGGTGCAGGCGGAGTTCGGAGACAAATACAACATTGATGTTAACTTTATCCCGATTACCCGTAAGAGCGAAGTTATCGACTTTGAACAGCTGCTGGCATCGCACAAGGCTCCGGATATCATCTTCCACTACGATATGCCGCAAGCGCTTACTTACTATGGTGAGGATGTTATGCAGCCGCTGGACTGGGCTGAAATTGAGAATTATGCGCCAACGTACTGGTCCAGCATGGGTGAGACCATCAAGCAGTATGGTATTGTAGACGACAAGAATATTTTCTTCTACGCAGCGCGTCCTGAAGCTGATAACTTCACTACTATTATCCGTAAGGACTGGGTAGAGAAGGTGGGCATGAAGGTGGAGGATCTGACCTCCCTTGAGAAGTACAACGAAATGCTCGTGAAATGGAAAGAAGCCGGACTCGGTGTAACCGGCGGCAGCCTGACTGCAAACAGCTTCAACTACAACTACGCCTTCCGTGACTGGCCTATCGATGCCAATTATCGTGCGCTGTATTCCGACCTGAGCGTAGCTGACTTCACTACTAAGGATACAGAGCTATGGCTGCGTAATCTGAACTATCAGTACAATAACGGCCTCATTGATAAAGAATTCTATCTGCGTACTGATGAGTCTAAGATTAAATCGGAATTCGTTTCCGGGAAGACAGGCACCTTCGGCCTTTATTTGACCAATAACACAGATGTTATTGCTGCTACCTTGGCAAATAACCCTAGTGCTGAGTTTGCTATCGTGCCTCCGTTTGCAGGTGTTCCGGAAGGCAAGCAGCCGCAAGGCCGTGCCTACTGGCCGTTCGGCTTCATCATGGGAATCAACTACGAAACCACCGATGAAGAGCGCGCTGCAGTCTGGATGTACCTGGAATGGCTGAGCCAGCCTGAGAACCTGTTCAAGTTCCAGAACGGTGTTGAAGGCGAGAACTACACGCTTGACGCAGAAGGCATCGCTGTTAAAAATCCGGATTACAAAGGTGAATCCGTCCTGTCCCAGAACAACAACAAAGACTACTGGGGTCTTGTAACAGAAATCGCCCAGTATCCTGAGCCTGAAAAGACACTCAAAGCGAACCTGCGCAACTGGGCTCCTGCCGGCTATGAATATCTGGCTGATGATCTGGTGAAGTACTACAACGAAGTAGCTGAATACCGTACACCGGATGCTATGTTCACAACTGTTCTTGAAAAGGTAAACGAATACAAAGCAGACCTTAATACCCTCTTCCAGGAGCAGTACGTGAAGATTGTCCTGGCACCTGAAGCTGAATTCGACGCCAATTACGAAGCAGCCAAGAAAGCTTACCTGGATGCAGGCTACCAGGAAATCCTTGACGAGAAGCAAAAAGCAATCGATGCAGGCCAGTTCCGTTAATCCGGAAGCAATCGGTATCTGAACAACAGCAGGTATGACAAATCCCCGGCAGGTCGTTCCATAGTAATATGGAAGCCTGCCGGGGATTTGCTGTCTATTCCCGGCCTGCCAGGAACACTTCCTCCGTAACCTGTACAAGGCAGCGCGAAGCTGTGCTCAGTCCGCCGTTGCCCGGATAAATGAGGCAGGTGGTGCGCTGGGTCTGCTCAAGCTCCTTGATGTGGAGGGAGACCAGCCCGCCGCCGTTCAGCAGCTCCGGACGCAGATACGACTTCGGCAGTAGTGCGGCGGCCTTGATCGTCGGCAGCAACCGGACAATGGCCTCGAAGGAGTCGATCTCCATCCGCACATCGGGATCAACGCCGCAGCGCTGGAACAGCTCATCAGTCATGCGGCGGTACCAGGTGCCTTTGGAGAACAGAATCATCGGCAGCCGGCTGAGATCATCCATGGTGAGCTTTGCGCTCAGGGTCAGCGGATGGTGCTCGGAGACAACCAGCCTGAGCTGGTCCTCAAACAGTGGAATGCAGCGCAGGCCCGGCTCCTGGATGGAGGAGGCGACGATACCGACATCACTCCGTCCCTCGCTGACCGAGGAGACAATCTCATGCGTCCGGCCGGTGATCAGCTTCAGCTCGGCGGCCGGATATTTCTCCATGTAGGCGTTCACAAGCGGCGGCAGCGTCGTCTGCAGGGTGGTAAGGCTGGCCCCCAGGGTAACCAGCTGCGGCTCACCCTCCTTGAACTTAGACAGCGCTTCAAGGAATTTGGAGCGCTGCAGCCGCTGCTCAAGCGCATAAGTATAAGTGAGGCGTCCGACCTCGGTCAGCTCCAGCCGCTTGCCGAACCGGTTGAACAGGGTAACGCCGAGGCGTTCCTCCAGCTTGGAGATTTTGCGGGAGAGGGCGGGCTGGGAAAGATTGAGCTGGCGTGAGGCCCGGTTCAGACTGGAGTGCTCGACAACTGCGGCAAAGATGTCCAAATCATCAAACATAAGGGGATCTCCTTTGGAACAATCTGGGGTAATGCTGTTACTTTACGCTTCATAGCTATGGATGAAAGTGATAATACTCATAGCAGATCCGGTCTTAAAGGCTTGTCCTGCATCGTAAAAAGACGATAGAACCGGGAAATCTCTGCTCTAAATGAGAATTATTATCATATTAAAAATATTCTTATGCAAATATAGTATAACGTTTAATAATTAGATTGCAATTCCCTTATAAGACAAAAAAGAGTAACATAAAAAGTGACACAAGATATTCACATATTGTGAATGTTAGAGCAAAGTCCGGGAAAACAATGGATAGCGGTGATAATAGAGATCTGGCGAGCGTATTAGGCCTTCCTTCCCCCTGTTTCAACTGTACTCCCGGCGGTGTATGCTCATTAATGAAAACGCTGTTTTAATCGGAAAGGGGACACTTTGCATGAGAGGATTTTATTCCAGAAAGATTCATTCCTTGCTCGGCGTTATCCCGCTCGGATTCTTCTTCATCGAACACATGATGACGAATTTCGCGGCAGTAGAGGGTGGCGCTTCAGGCTTCATTGACAGCGTGGTATGGCTGAACAGCCTGCCGCTTGTCTTCTTCCTGGAATTGTTCGGCATCTGGCTTCCGCTGCTGTACCATGGAGTCTTCGGGCTGTATATCGCTTACCAGTCCAAGCCGAACCTGAGCCGCTTCAACCTGGAAAGAAACTGGCGTTATACCCTGCAGCGGATCAGCGGGGTCATTACCTTCATCTTCATCGTCTGGCATATGTTCGAGACACGGGTTCAGGTTGCCGTAGGCAATGTTGAACATGAGGAGCTCGGCGGCGTCATGCACGAAATTGCCACCCAGCCGCTGATGCTGGCGATTTATGTGATCGCTATCATTGCAGCCTGCTTCCACTTCTCGAACGGCCTGTGGTCCTTCCTGATCAGCTGGGGCATCACTGTCGGGCCGCGCTCGCAAAAGGTATCCTCCGTGCTCTGTCTCGGCCTTTTCGTTATTGTAACCTTCATGTTCCTGATCTCGCTGTTCGCCTTCCGTGACAGTGAATTCCAGACAGCGGCCAGTGCCGCACAGACCCTCAGAACGCTTCTGTAAGCGGGAGACGGCTGTTAAAAGAGACGGTTTTGTACAAAGCTGTATTATATGTACCCTACAAAACTTTAGGAGGAACTCTCATGGCATCAGCCGATATCATTATCGTGGGCGGTGGGCTGGCTGGCCTGATGGCTACCATCAAGGCGGCGGAATCCGGCGCACATGTTCATCTATTCTCTCTGGTCCCTGTAAAAAGATCACATTCGGTATGCGCGCAAGGCGGCATTAACGGAGCTGTAAATACGAAGGGCGAGGGAGACTCGCCCTGGGAGCATTTTGACGACACCGTCTACGGCGGTGACTTCCTGGCGAACCAGCCGCCGGTCAAGGCGATGTGTGAGGCGGCACCCGGGATCATCCATCTGATGGACCGGATGGGTGTTATGTTCAACCGTACGCCGGAGGGGCTGCTCGACTTCCGACGGTTCGGCGGCACGAAGCGTCACCGGACAGCTTTTGCCGGGGCGACTACCGGCCAGCAGCTGCTGTATGCGCTCGATGAGCAGGTGCGGCGCTGGGAGGCGGAAGGCCTCGTAACCAAGAGCGAGAACTGGGAGTTCCTCTCGGTTATTCTTGACGATGCGGGCGTCTGCCGCGGCATCAGCGCCCAGAATCTGAAGACGATGGAGATTCAGACCTTCCCGTCCGATGCTGTGATTCTGGCGAGCGGCGGGCCGGGCATTATTTTTGGCAAAACAACCAACTCGGTTATCAATACAGGAACTGCAGCCAGTGCGGTCTACCAGCAGGGTGTGCATTATGCCAACGGGGAATTCATCCAGATTCATCCGACGGCGATTCCGGGCGACGACAAGCTGCGGCTGATGTCAGAATCGGCGCGCGGTGAAGGCGGGCGTATCTGGACCTACAAGGACGGTAAGCCATGGTACTTCCTGGAGGAAAAATATCCTTCCTACGGAAACCTGGTGCCGCGCGATATTGCCACCCGGGAGATTTTTAATGTATGTGTCGACCAGGGCCTTGGCATTAACGGGGAAAACATGGTCTATCTGGACTTATCGCACAAGGACCCTAAGGAGCTGGACGTCAAGCTCGGCGGCATTATTGAAATTTATGAAAAGTTCATGGGGGATGATCCCCGCAAGATTCCGATGAAGATTTTCCCGGCCGTGCATTATTCCATGGGCGGCATGTGGGTCGATTATAACCAGATGACCAATATTCCCGGGCTGTTCGCAGCAGGTGAATGTGAATACCAGTACCACGGCGCGAACCGGCTCGGTGCGAACTCGCTCGTCTCGGCGATCTACGGCGGTATGGTATCCGGTCCGAAGGCCGTGGAATATATTAAAGGGCTTAAGAAGTCCGTGCAGGATATTCCGTCCACTGTGTTCGACAGCTTCCACAAGCAGCAGGTCGGCAAATACGAGACCCTGCTGGGCATGTCCGGTACAGAAAACGCCTATGTGATCCATAAGGAGCTGGGCGAATGGATGACCGCCAACATGACCGTGGTACGCGAGAACAAACGGCTTGAAGCGACGATCGGCAAAATCAAGGAGCTCAAGGAGCGCTACGGCAACATTAACATGAGCGATACCTCGCGCTGGAATAACCAGGGCGTTGCCTTCACCCGCCAGCTGTGGAACATGCTGGAGCTGGCAGAAGCGATGACACTCGGGGCGCTGCTGCGCAACGAGAGCCGCGGAGCCCACTACAAGCCGGAATTCCCGAACCGTAACGATGAGGAATTCCTCAAGACAACCAAAGCGGCCTGGACGGCAGACGGCCCGCAGATTTCCTACGAGGCTGTAGATGTGTCGCTGATCCCGCCGCGGGTGCGTGACTATTCTAAAGATTAAATACAATGGCGTATGCTTTCGAAGCCAGTTTTGTACGAAGGAAAATCAGAGGAGTAACGCTCACAAAACTAAGCGTATGCTTCCGAAGCAAGTTTTGAACGAAGGTTAGTCAAAGAAGTTTAGCTCACAAAACTTTTAGGAGGTAACCGATATGGCGGAAACTGCTGCAGCTCCCAAAAACGTGAAGTTTATCATTACCCGCCAGGACCAGCCCGAAAGCTCGCCCTACACAGAGGAATTTGAGCTGGCTTACCGGCCGGGGATGAATGTAATCAGCGCTTTAATGGAAATACAGCGTAACCCGGTTAATGCAAGCGGCGACAGCACGGTGCCGGTCTGCTGGGACTCCAACTGTCTTGAGGAGGTGTGCGGGGCCTGCTCGATGGTGATTAACGGCAAGCCGCGCCAGGCCTGTGCCGCCCTGATCGATAATCTGGAGCAGCCGGTGCGGATTGAGCCGATGAAGACCTTCCCGGTGGTGCGCGACCTCGTTATTGACCGCAGCCGGATGTTCAATGCGCTTAAGCGCGTGAAGGCCTGGATTCCGATTGACGGTACCTATGACCTCGGTCCGGGACCGCGCATGGCCGAGAAAAAACGCCAGTGGGCCTATGAGCTGTCCAAATGCATGACCTGCGGCGTCTGCCTGGAGGCCTGCCCCAACGTCAACGAAAAGACCGATTTCATCGGCCCGGCGGCAATCTCCCAGGTGCGTCTGTTCAACGCCCATCCTACAGGCGAAATGAACGCTGACGACCGCCTGGAGGCGCTGATGGAGGACGGCGGGATCGACGGCTGCGGCAACTCGCAGAACTGCGTGCGCGCCTGTCCGAAGGGCATTCCGCTCACCACCTCGATTGCCGAGATCAACAAGCAGACCACCAAGCATATGTTCAAGCGCTGGCTGGGCGTGTAACACTATATTACGAGCGGAAGCGGATAATCCCGGCTGTCTGCCGGTTATCCTCACCGCTGTATTATTAGGGATGTTGAGGGCTGTTTCTCAGGGCGGTTTCCGCTCCGGGGAACGGCTCTTTTTTTATCGGTTACCTATTTTTTGGGGCCCGCCCAAAGTGCGATTGGTACAGTTTTGTGAACGATAGGCCCTGACTGCCGGATGGTAATGTTTATCTGTTTCTTTTTGCCGCCATAACGGGTACATGATATACATTCCGCAGATACATAAGGAACACATTATAAAAGGTAAACTTAAACATTTATAGCACTGCATGTTATAATCTCCTTAGTTAATGCGCTTTCAAGCTAAGGAGTAACGGGGAGGAATTACGTTGATTTGTCGAGAGCAGGATGAAGCCATTGTAATGGTTAAGCAGCATGAGCACGGGCGGCTGGCGGGGGAGCTTGCGAAATGGTTCAGGGAAGAGCAGGTGCCCGAATCTTTGCGCAGGGATGAGGTGCTGTGGTCAATTGCCAACCACGACCGGGGCTGGATTGATCTGGATGAAACCCCCTTCTGGAATGATGCTGAGAATGTCCCATACAGCTTTATTGATTTTCCTGTCGTGCCGAAGCTTACCTTTTACCGGCGCGGGCTTAATGAAATTGAGGCAGTGTCCTCCTATGGCGCACTGCTGTGCAGCCTGCATTTTGAACGGCTGATTGAGGTGTCCGGGGAGGAATGCCCGGAGCTGGATCAATATCAGAAGGATGAGGCGGAGCGCCGGGCGCGTATTCACCGGGAGCTGGAGCAGCGCTCCGTGCCGATCGGCGAGGATGAGCTGTATTATGATGCCAGACTGCTGCAGTTCTGCGATGACCTGTCCCTGTATCTGGCGCTGAACAGGCCGGGCAGCCCCAAAGCCGAAGAGCATCCGTGGTGGCAGGACGGCTTCTCGGGCAGCGAGGATTTCAAATTCACCTCAGGCCGGGTGATTACGGCAGAATGGCAGGATGAATCTACCCTGCTGTTAGAGCCATTCCCGTTTACCCATGAGGTGGAGGCTGTCTTCATGCTGCGCAGGGTGAGCCGCAGTGAGATTGCGGCTAAGGGCATAGCCCGTGCCTATCGCGAGACGCCGGAGGAGGAGTGCCGGATTATGGTGTCCGGACGTCCGGAGGAAGCCTCTGCGGATGAGCAGGGAAATGCGGAACATGGAGCTGGCGGACAGTAATTTTTTACAACTGGTAATAGGAGAAGTTAGTGTGCTTCCCTTTCCAAAGAACAGGAGTGTGATCACTATGGCCGGGTGGATATGGACCTTTAATGCTGCAGTGATTATCATACTGTCCATTTTGTTTTACCGCTTGCGGTCGAGGTGGATGGGAAAGGCGGTTCTGCTTGTCCCGGTGCTGATTTACGCACTGATCTCGGCTGAGGATCTGCTGAACCTGATTGACCTTGGCCAGGTAGTGCCGGGTAACCGGGGAATGCGGGGGCTGATTTTACTTTTTGTGCTTTTTTCTGTACTGTTTTATATCCATTTTATTTTCCATGAAATTAAGGAATCCAATAACAAGGAGGTCAGGCTGCAGCAGACGCTGATCCGTATCAGTATAGCCGCCTTTACCTGCATTCTTTTCTTCACTATTGTGTATACATCCATTTATAAGCTGTTTGGACAATCCTCCTTTCAAGGAGAGGGGCTTGGCGAGGATCTGCTGAGCCAGCTGATCACCTTCCTGTATTTCAGCGTTGCTACCTTTACGACTGTGGGCTACGGGGATGTGGCGCCGATTGATAATACATCCCGGCTTGTTGTCATCATGCAGATCAGCTTCAGCTTCATTACGGTGGCTTATGCCCTGTCCATGCTGGGGCTGTTCCGCAAAATCCTTGGTCCGGGAACACAGGCGGAGGTTGAAGCTGAGATCGATGTGAATATTGAGAATGTTGAGAATATGGAGAACGTGTCATCAGACTGCAAGGAGCAGAAGGAGGATAAGGAGCCGGGACAGGAGACCACTGAAGAAGAGGCCGGCCGGTCCCAATAGTACTGAAAGGAGAATTACCCTATGAAAAATGACTACTCCGGGGCTTCTCCCAATCTCGCAAAAGATCAGCCGGGCGCTAACAGCCGCCTCAGCGCTCCTGAGCCCGGCAAGCCCGGCAGCCGCAGGATGACCCGCCGCCAGTTCCTGGCCCGGGGGACTGCAGCAATATTCGGGGCGGGGCTGCTTACAGGCGGCTATGTCTGGCAGGGGGAGCCCAACTGGCTTGAAGTCACCGAGCTGGAGCTGGTGCTGGGGCAGCTGCCGGCTGCTTTTGCCGGGATGCGGCTTGTTCATTTCAGCGATGTTCATCTGGGCTTCAATAAGGATGCCGGTGACGTCGGGCGGCTGGTGAAGCATATCAAGGAGGCCAGGCCGGATATGATCTGCTTCACGGGCGATATGGTCGACAGCGATGCCGAGGATCTGAGTGATTCCGTAGCACTGCTGGCAGAGCTGACAGCTCCGCTTGGTAAATACGCTATTTTTGGGAATCATGATTATAAGAATACAGAGCTGCTCACCCGCCTGCTGACGAATGCCGGCTTTGTTGTACTAAGGAACCAGTCCTATGTCATCAGCCGGGGCGGTGAGCGGATAGCGGTTGCCGGACTGGAGGATATGCTCAAGGGCAGTCCCGATCCTGCCGCTGCGCTGAAGGACATTCCGGCTGACATGTTCACGCTGCTGCTCATGCACGAGCCGGATTATGCCGATACGGCGGAGGGCTACCCCTTCAACCTGCAATTATCAGGCCACAGCCACGGCGGACAGCTTCGTCTGCCGTTCGTAGGGGCACCGTATACCCCCTACGGCTCGCTGAAATACATAAGCGGTTTGTATTACACCGCTGCAAAAGGAATGCCGGTCTATGTGAACAGAGGCTTCGGCGAGACCTATATGCCGCTGCGGCTGCTGTGCAGGCCGGAGCTGACCATCCTCACGCTGCGCCGGGCCTGATAAAGGGAAAGCAGCAGAATCGCGGAGAGAAGAGGGAAATCTATGATTACTTATGAAACAGTATCATTTACCGCCCGGCAAGGGACAGCCGTGGAGCTCAGGCCGATGCTGCCTGCTGAAGCGGACAGGCTGAAGACTCTTCTCTCCCATCCGGAGGTTCAGCCGCATATTGTAATGCGCTGCGGAGCCGGCTCGCAGCAGGCTGTTCTGGATAAACTGGCGCAGCGGATGATCCATGCCCATGATCCCTGCGCCCTGCATGCCGGCATTTATGCCAGAGGCGGGCAGGAGCTGCTCGGAACGGTGTCGCTGCAGAACTGGAACCGGCACGAGGGCAAAGCCGTGTTAGGTTACATGCTGCATCCCGACTGGTGGGGGGCAGGCTTCACTACAGAAGCGGTCGGGCTGATGCTGGGCTACGCCGTGCAGGAGCTGGGCCTGCAAAGGATAGAGGGGCGCTGCCGTGGCAGCAACCTGAGAAGCGAGCGGGTTATGGCCAAAAACGGGCTGGCCCTGGAGCGGGTGCTGCCGGTAGCGGACGGCTCGGGCGATGTCATAAAAGTGTTCGGCATTGTTACACAATTGAAATAAAGCCGTTATCAAACTCTAACAGTGTCCGGTTAAACTAAGTACATGACCCCCTTTTGAAAATATAACTGCTGTTGGGACCCGGTGATCCGGGTCCATTTTTTTGCGCTTTGACAGATGCGGAGCTGAAAGGCTGCCGTGCCTGAACCCAAAAGCTGGCGGCTGCGGACGCCGTTAGGTTATGATAATGCACAAGACAGAAATTCATTTCAGGACCAGGAGGAATCATCCATTGAATGAAGTATTGAATACCTTAAATAATCACCGTTCCTTCCGGAAGTATGCGGACAAGCCTGTGGAGCCGGAGAAGCTGCGCTGCATTATTGAAGCTGCGCAGGCAGCCCCGTCCTGGGTTAACGGGCAGCAGGTTACGGTTATTGCCGTGCAGAATAAGGAGCGCAGGGAAAGGTTTGCAGCGTTGAGCGGAAAACAGCAGCATGTGGCAGATGCGCCGGTATTCCTGGTGTTCTGCATGGATTTCTACCGGACGAAGCTGGCGGCCGAATTGGAGGGCCAGTCGTTTGAGGCTGTGGGCGATGCGGATGCACTGCTTGTCGGTGCTGTGGATGTCGGGATTGCACTGGAGAGCGCCGTGGCTGCAGCCGAATCACTTGGGCTCGGCATCATTCCGATCGGCGGAATCCGCCGCAATACCGAAAGTGTAATTGAGCTGCTGGAGCTGCCTGAGTATGTGTTCCCGGTGGTAGGCCTGTGTATCGGTTACCCGGGTGAAGAGCTGCCTAAGAAGCCGCGTCTGCCGCTGGAGGCTGTATATCATGAGGAGCGTTACAATCGTAATCTGGAAGGCAGCATCCGCCGGTACAATGCGGAGTTCCGGGAGTACCAGAAGTCCGTAGGACAGACAGAACGTGACTGGAGCGCGGTTATCGCCCACTTCTACGCGCTGAATCCGCAGTACGGGGATGCGGGGAAGACGCTTCCCCAGCAGGGCTTTACCTGCAGCAATCTGCATAAAGCATAATTGCCATAATAAACAGAGCACCGCAGCAGTAAAGGACAGTCCGCTAAGCTGATACGCTTTCCGGGCCTTTGCTGCTGCGGTGCTTTTTTAAGGAGAAGATTTGAATGATTAAGAAATAGGTACAGCAACCCGCTCACGCCGCTTGTAATATACCCACTCCTTGAAGCCGATTTCCTTCAGCCGGGCTTCTACAGCATTCCGCTGATCCGCCACCCGCGAAGGCTTGTGCGCATCAGAGCCGAAGCTGACCTCAACACCGTAATGCAGCGCGCGCTCCAGAATGTCGTCCGACGGGTACCAGCCGCCACACAGCTTCGTGCCTCCCGAGGTATTGATCTCGATTGCAGTTCCGCATTCACCGATGACCCGCAGCGCTTCATCAATCTCGGCGGCGGCAGGAATGTCACAGAACTGGGGGTAGTTGCCCTTCATCGCATCGATATGGCCGAGAATCTGGAACATGCCGCTGCGGGAGGATTCGGCAATCAGCCGGTAGTAATCCGCTTTGACTGCGTGCATCTGATCGGGAGTTAGCTTTTTCCAGCGGCTTTTGTTAAAAATGCTATCTCCGCGCACGTTATGTACGGAGCCAATCACGTAATCAAAGGGATACGCGGCCAGCGTAGCCTTATACAGCGCGGCATGCTCAGGGAAATAATCGGACTCTATGCCAAGCAGGACGTCGATTTTGCCGGCGTATTCTTTTTGCAGGGCCAGCACTTCCTCCACATAGCTCACGATCTCCGATTTAGCCATGGCAATATGGGGAAAAGCCTGATCGGACGTATGGCCGAAGTAAGGTGTATGGTCAGAAATCCCGATAACGTCTAGGCCTGCGGCAATTCCGGCCTCTATATAATCCCTGATGGTTCCGTCGGCATGGCCGCAGCGGAAATGATGGGTGTGCAGGTCGAACTTCATTAGCGTGAACATCTCCTTTGGCCATAGTGTGTGTACGTCAGCAGCACATCATACCGGTTATTCCGAACCGATGAATTGGGTCTCCGGCATGCCCTTCAGGTCACTGAGGAACTGGCGCATGGCAGAGTTGACATATTTGCCTGATTTGGTAATGACTCCGACCGGATGGGTAACCTCCAGCTCAATAATCGGAACGATGCGGAGTGAGCCGCTGCGCACCTCGGCAGTTACAGACTGCTTGGAGATGACGGCTGCGCCGAGATCCAGCTCCACCATCCGCTTCACTTCCTCACTGCTCGTAAGCTCCATAATAACCTGGGGCTGAATGCCGTGCCGGGCCAGGACATCATCGACAAATCTGCGGCCGACCGTGTCCGGAGAGAGCAGGATGAGCGGCGTTGAGCCGAGCGCTTCAATACCCGCTGTTTTTACCTGGGCCAGCGGATGCCTTGGCGAGACAACCAGCTCAAAGGTATCGTAATACAGGACCGAGGTGGTCATTCCCGGATTCTGTCCGATCAGATAGCCGATTCCAACGTCGACCAGCCCGCTCTCCACCTGCTGATAAATCTGCGATGAGGACATGGAGGAGATGGAGGTTTTGATGTGCGGGAACTGGTCCTGAAAATAAGAAAGGATGCGCGGCAGAATCTGAATCGCAATAGAGGTGGTTGTACCGAGAATAATATGTCCCTGGGGATTTTCGTCCAAGTCAGCAAGCCGCTGCTTCAGCTCCTCGACAATGCTGACAATCTGCTCGGCATGTGTAAGGAATACTCTCCCCCTGTCTGTCAGGGTAACCGGCTGGTTCCGGTCCACAAGCTGTGTTTTGAACTCTTCCTCCAGGCTCTTGATTTGTGCCGAAACGGCCGGCTGGGTCAGGTTAAGCAGTTCACCTGCTTTGCGAAAGCTCATCGTTTTGGAGATTGTAATCAGTGTCTCCAGCTGGCTAATGTTCATAGATGTGCCCCCTTTTACTACCGAATCGTGTCGCTGAATATTTGTATAGTGTGGAAACCGGGCGTTTTCACAGGATAGCAAGGCTGTGTATCACTAAGGCAAAAGCGATGGTATATCAGGATTATCTTACGCGGAGTGTGGGTATTTGATTAAATTATAGGAGATTACATCCGGCAGGGCAATGCGGAGGAGAAAACTATCTTGAGAATTCCTTCGACAAGAGCATTAATTTTTGATGAATAATGCCGATATATGAAGTATAATTAAACATTATTACTTAGGACTTTTGGTATATGACTAAAGCCAGGTAGAGGGGGGACAGCACTTTCATGAAAGCAGAAGTAATCAATCCATTTCTAGAGTCTGCACGTATTGTAATTGAGCAGGTGGTTCAGGTCTCGCCATCGACCGGAAATCTGGGCATCAAGGATATTGAACTGATCGATAACCATATATGGATTCAGGTGGGGATGACGGGACAGCTCAGCGGGGATATTATATTCGGGCTTGAAGAGCATGTGGCGCTGAAGATGGTATCCGCAATGATGGGCGGCTATCCGATTGCAGAAATGGATGAAATGGGACAGAGTGCGATTTCAGAGCTGGGGAACATGATCAGCGGAAATGCCAGTACGATTCTATCCAATCAAGGGGTATCTGTGGATATTACACCTCCGAAGCTGATGAAACTGGAGAGCATGGCCGTTTTCCCGCGTAAAGCACTCAGCATCCCGCTGCTTATGGAAGGCATTGGGGAGCTTGATATTCAGGTAATGATCTCTTAGGCGGACCCTTAGGAGCTGAAGAATCTTCATGCAACTTAAAGACAAGATAGTAGTAATAACAGGAGCTTCAAGCGGAATCGGAGCCATAACGGCCCGGATGCTCAGCGAGAAGGGGGCAGTTCCCGTTCTGCTGGCCCGTTCTGAGAAGAAGCTGAAAGAGACGGCGGCCGGGATTCCGGGCGTTTTTGGACTGTATACCTGCGATGTTACTGACGAGGCTGAGGTTGCCCGGGTGTTCACTGAGATTCTGGCGGCATACGGCAGAATTGATATTCTGCTGAACAACGCCGGCTACGGCAAATTTGCCGGCTTCACCGAGATGGAAGCGCAGGAATTCGATGATATGATGGATGTCAATTACATGGGGATTGTCCGCTGTACCAAGGCCGTTGTTCCGCATATGCTGCAGCGGGGCAGCGGGCAGATTGTCAATGTGGCCTCGATGGCCGGCAAAATTGGCACAGCCCGGTCAGTTGCCTATACGGCGACCAAGCATGCTGTACTCGGCTTCACCAATGCCCTGCGCCAGGAGCTGCGTAAGAGCGGCATCACGGTGTCGGCGGTCAATCCGGGACCGATTGCTACTGATTTTTTCAAGACGGCAGATCCGTCCGGCAATTACCAGAAGAATGTAGCCCGGATGATGATGACCCCCGAATTTGTATCCGCCAGGATCGTCAGGCTGATGGAGAAGCGCAAGGAAGAGATTGATCTTCCCGGAATTGCCGGCTTCGGCATCCGGCTCTACGGTTTGTTCCCCCGTCTGGCAGACAAGCTGACCTATAACGCAATGAACCGTAAATAGAATGTATGTTTACAAGAAAATGGCCTTCCATTTGGTGGAGAGGCCTTTTTGGCATATAATGAAGATATTACTTAGCGAAAAGGATGAAACTTACTTATGACTAACGCTTCTTTTGCGGCCATCGGCATTCAGGAAGACCTTGTTGCCCGATTGTCGGAATTCGGCATTACCGCCCCGTCTCCCGTTCAGGAGCAGACGATCCCGCTGCTGCTGGAGGGCAGGGACGTGCTTGCCGCTTCCCAGACCGGAACAGGCAAGACGCTGGCTTACCTGCTGCCGCTGCTTCAAGGGATTAACCCGGAGCAGAGAGTGGTGCAAAAGCTGGTGCTGGCCCCGACCCAGGAGCTGGCGATGCAGATTCTCCGCGAGGCGGAGCGGTACGGTGACCACCGCGGCATCAAGGTGATGGGGCTGATCGGCGGAGCCGCCATCAAGCGCCAGATTGACAAGCTGCGCGAGCATCCCCAGCTGGTGGTCGGCACGCCGGGACGCATCCGCGAGCTGATCGGCCTGCGCAAGCTGAAGATGCATGAGGTCAGCACGATTGTTATCGATGAAGCTGACCAGATGTTCCAGCTGAGCGGAGCCGGTGAGGTGGCTAAGATCGTCAGCAGCGCGCTGCGCACGCGCCAGCTTGTCATGCTGTCTGCGACCATCGGTCCTGAGACTAAGGCACTGGCTTCGCGTGAGATGAAGAACCCGGCCGAGATTGGCATTGATCCCGGCGTAATGACCGCCCAGACGCTGGAGCATCACTATGTGGTGTCTGAGGAGCGGAACAAGATCGATATGCTGCGCCGCGTCATCCGCCATCATAACCCCAAGCGGGCGATTGTGTTCGTCAATGCGACGGAGGACATCGCCGAGGTGGAGGCGAAGCTGAACCATCTTGGACTTACGGCGGCGGCACTGTACGGTGATGCCGACAAGGTTACGCGCAGCAACGTGCTGGCGAAATTCCGTGACGGCAAGTTCCGCGTACTGGTCGCCAGCGACGTGGCGGCCCGGGGTCTGGACATTGAGGAGCTGACGCTCGTCGTCAGCTTCGATCCGGCCTTTGACGCCGAGCACTATGTGCACCGGGCCGGCCGCACCGGGCGCATGGGCAAACGCGGGCTGTCGGTGACGATCGTCACCGAGCAGCAGACGTTCATCATGCGCAAGTTCGCCCGCGAGCTGGATATTCAGCTCGAGGAACGGGCCCTGTCCGCCGGCAAGGTGCTCCCGGCGGATGAAGCCCGCAGACCGGCGCCAGGCCAAGGCAGCGGGGGTGCGGGCAGCCCGCGCCGGGAGAGCGCAGCGCCGCGCGGCGGCAAGCCGGTGCGGACGGCGGCGGTGCAGCCGGATGCACCGGGTGCAAGGCCGGCAGCAGCGCGGCCGGACGGCGAGGGTGCGGGCGCGGCGGTGCGGCGCGAGCCGCAGCACGGCGCAGGCCGGGCCGCAGGCGGACGCAGCGGCGCGGGTTCTGCTCCGGCTGCGGGCGGCGGCAAAGCCCGCAGCAGCAGTGCTGAACGCGAAAAGAACCGCAAGAACAAAGGAGCGCCAAAGTGGCTCAAGAACAAAACCACGGGAGGTGACGGTCAATGAATAATGCCCCCGTACTGCAAATTACGGGATTAAGCGGCGGCTACAGCCTGAACAAGCCGGTGCTGCACGATATCGGCCTGCAGGTGCAGCCCGGTGAAATGGTCGGGCTGATCGGACTCAACGGAGCCGGCAAAAGCACGACGATGAAGCATATCCTGGGGCTCATGTCGCCCCACAAGGGCGAGATTACCGTACAGGGCAAGACGCGAGGAAGCGACCCGGAAGCGTATCACAGCGCGCTGACCTTTGTGCCGGAATCGCCGCTCCTGTATGAGGAGATGACGGTCCGCGAGCATGTTGAATTTACCGCCAGGGCTTACGGCGTGGAGCGCAGCGATTATGAATCCCGCAGCATGCAGCTGGCCGCACTTTTCAATATGGAGGACAAGATGGATACCCTGTCCTCCCATTTATCCAAGGGGATGAAGCAGAAGGTAATGATCATGTGCGCCTTTGTGGCCCGCCCGGCGCTCTATGTCATTGATGAGCCGTTTCTGGGGCTTGATCCGCTCGGTATTCGCTCCCTGCTTGACTTCATGATGGAGCTGAAGAAATCGGGAGCATCCATTCTGCTAAGCTCGCATATTCTCTCCACCATTGAGAATTACTGCGACCGCTTCATTGTGCTGCACCAAGGCAAGGTTATTGCCCAGGGTACGCTGGCAGAAATGACCGAAGCTGCAGGCCTCCGCGGCCTGAACCTGGAGCAGCTGTTCTACGAACTGGTGCAGGGAGGGAAATGATATGGATTTGAGAGAGCTGCGCCGGCAGCGGCGCAGCCGGTTCATGGGCAGCATGATCCCTTACGTGGGATATGTAATCAGGAGCGGTGTAGCGATGGTGCTGCTGATGGTGCTGATTGTTTTCTCCGCCTGGTATACTGCGCTGCTCCGCGATACGCCGGCTGATCTGCCGATCCGCTGGATTATGCTCGTGCTCCTGCTGCCTGCAGCGGTGCACAGCAGCTTCCGGACCTATCTGCAGAGTCCGGATACGATCTTTCTGCTGCCGCAGGGCCACCGGATGAGAGAGTATTTCGCCCCGTCCTGGGTGAGCGGGAATGTCTGGAAAATCCTGCGGATGGCCTTTATCCTCATTACATTATGGCCGCTGTACATACGCACGGACGCTTCGCCCCAATCGCTGCTGCTTACAGCCCTGCTGCTGGTTGCAGTGAAGCTGCTGTCCAGCTACGGACTGTGGCGGGAGACCGCAATGCTGTCACGTCCGGCAGCAGCCGGCTACCAGCTGCTGCGCTGGGCGGTAGGGGGCTTAATGATTGCGGCATGGCTGTGGCAGCCGCCGCTGCGGGCTCTGATCTTCGCCGCCCTGCTGGCGGCCGCTTATTACGCTGCGCTGCGTGTTCCAGGCCGTCATGCCGTTCCGTGGGAGCGGCTGATCGCGACCGAGAAGAACCAGGGCACAAGAGCCCTGATGATGCTCGGCTGGTTCGTGGATGTGCCTGGGCGCGAGCAGCGGGTCTATGCCCGGCGTTATCTGTCCCGCTGGGGCAGCGGAATTGCCTGGCGCCGCGATAGCGCGTACCGCTTCCTGCTGACCAAAAGCTTTGCCCGCGGTGACGTTTTCGGTATCGTAATGCGGATAGCTGTGCTGGGCATGCTGCTCGTCCTGTGGAACCGCAGCAGCTATGCCGGAACCGGCATCTATCTGTTCTTCCTGTTTTTGACCGGCATTCAGCTGTCGGCACTGCGCAAGCTGCACAGTGAGTCCTTCTGGCTGACGGTCTATCCGCTGCCTGCAGGCAGCAGGGCGGACAGCACCACCCAGTTTATTTTCCGGACCCTGCTTGTGTTGGCCCTGCTGCTCGGCTGGCCTTTTCTGCTGACCCTTGCTGAACGGCCGCTTCCGGCCATCGGCAGCTTGCTGGCAGGCGGGCTTCTGGCCTTCTTGTTCAAGATGTATATGCAGCGCAAAGCGGCCGACCCGGATGATGATCTGTAGTCTAATGTTCACTGTGACCGGATAACCGGATAAACCGGATACAGCAAGAAGCCTTGACGGGACTTTCGCCCGCGTCAAGGCTTCTTTGCTGTATATCAAGAAAATTCAGTTAGACAAAGAGTGAACGGCTGATGATAACCAGCAGGATGAAGAGAACCAGAATTGCACCAGTGCTTGTGAATCCGCCGTATCCGTATCCGCCTCTTACTTCTTCGCTCATGTTCATTCCCCTTTCGAATGTGTTGTTGTACTTGAGTACATCGTATTGTATGTGCGGAGGGAAGAACGTGTATAGGCCAATGCCATGTGAAGGCAAAATAACCCCGAAAGCGGGCTTTTGCACAGCTGCTGAACCAGGTGCCCGGCGGATTTATCAAAAAAACAGCCCCGGGAATCCGGGACTGCCATAAGCTTATTAATTGTTGGCCTGCTCCAGGTCGCGGATACCGGCATATACCATGTCGAACAGGTCCTCCAGCTGGTCTTCTTCAATGCAGGAGAAGGCCACGCGCAGATCGGTCTCGCCCAGGGCGATCGTACCCAGGCCGTACTGGTGGATCAGATGCAGACGCAGTGTCTCAGCCGGTACAGTCTTCAGCTTCAGACACATGAAGTAACCGGAGTTGAACGGGTAATAGGTCCATACATCCTCCCCGTATTTGCCGCTGTCCAGCAGTGCCTTGACTTTGTTGGCACGGCCCTTCATAATCTGGAACTTCTCTTCCTTCTGCTGCGGGAATTCCGGCGATTTCAGGGCATCCAGCACAAAGGTCTGCGAAGGATGGGCTCCGCTGGAAATCGTTGCGCGGATAATACCGAGCGTCTTCTGCTCCAGCGCGGCCAGCAGCTCCTTGTCTTCGGAGGCATAGGTGATGAACCCGACGCGGAAGCCCCAGACGAATTCTTCCTTAGTGGCGCCGTCCACCTTAACCGCAAGCACGCGCGGATGCAGGTTAGCCAGGCGGCCAAACAGTGATTCCTTGAGTGAATTCTCGAAAAAGAGTCCGAAATAGGCATCATCGCTGACTACTACGACATTGATTCCCTCTTCAGCAGCACGGAGAACGGCGGCTACGATCGCTTCGCCTTCTTCAAGTCCCGGTGTGTAGCCGGTAGGGTTATTAGGGAAGTTCAGCAGCACGATGGCCTTGCCGCGGTCCTTCTGGGCCAGCAGTGCATCCAGCAGACCTTCGCTGTTGAACTTCATGTCTTCAGTGAAAAGCGGATAATTCACAATCCGGCTGAGCCGGCGGATGCCGAAGGTGAGCTCGTAATTCTCCCAGTTCTTATCCGGATAGATGACGGCATCATCCTCCTCTGCGAACAGATCGGCAACTATGCTTAGCCCGTGTGTCAGGGCGTTGGTCACGACAGGATTGCCGAAGGATTTGCCTTCAAGCGACGGGTTCTCGCGCAGCATCTTTTCCCGCCATACGGTGCGGAGCTCCGGTTTGCCGGCAGGCGGCGCGTAGCCGTACAGGTCTTTGGGATTGTAAGCGGACAGCTTATCCTGAATGACGGCAAGGTGCATAGGCACGCCGTGCTCAGTAGCAATACCGATGGTAGCATTATATTTCTTCGCATGAGCCGCCGCTTCTGCAGATTGGCTCAGAATGCCCTCTTTTGGAAAATAGATCGCTTTACCGAGATTGGAGAGCATATCATACACATGTTCATTGCCTGCCTTGATGTTGTCGTTCAATTGTCCAGCCAGTGGATTCATCCGTTTCATCCTTCCGGTATTCTTCTGGGATATATACGTTAACATTGCCTAACATTATATCACCGCCGCCTGCCGCCGTCACTGAGGAAAGCCGCGTTTTATGAATACTTTGCGAAAAATTTCTTTAAGAATGATACGGACAAAATTTCTGCATCATCTCCAGCGTTTCGGCATCCCGTACTCCGCCGCGCTCTGTGAGGCCGCTTATAACACCGTTTCGCTTGTCCTCTTTAAGATTCTGGCCGAATTTGAATTTGGCGGTCAGCTCACCGGGGGTTATACGGACAACAGCTACGGCCCTCAGCCCCGGACGGTACTTGGGGTCATCGGCAGTGATCGGGATATAGCCGCCCTCAGGCTGGAGCTTTTGCATAAAGAGTGACATTACGGCTGCTTTTTCGGTGAGGTCTTCAACCAGCTCAGCTTGTCCGTAGGCTGTTACGCTTTTGAAATAGGCAGTTGCGGGACAGGCAAGCTCGGGATCACTAAAATAGGACGGAATGAGCGCAAATTCATCGGCTACCGTGAAGCAGACCTGCTTGTGGCGGCGGATACTGTCCATTTTGCCTCCGGCATGACTGCCGTGAAAATAGAAGCTGCCATCCGAATATACGAAATTCAGAGGTGTCACCCGGGGGTGCCCCTGTTCATCAACGGTTCCCAGAAACCCGAAGCTCATCGCCTGGAGAAAAGCTGTGATTTCCTCCTCCTGTTCGATTTTAAACTCTTTTCTGCGCATGACTGATCATCCTTTCCACTAATGTGAGGCAGCTGACGCTGCCCCGGAAAAATTTTATTTAGCATAGAGCAGAAATTGACAATAAAAAAGTGCCGGTTTACATTAAATTTATTGGTCCACTTTGGAGGAAGAGGGTTAGGGATGAATTTTATACTTCCGTATGAACAGTATCTGGATATCTACCATTACAAATATCTGGCGCTGTACCACGCGCTCCGCACAGCCATTCTGGGCGGAACGCTGCCTGGAGGGACACGGCTGCCTTCAACCCGTAAGCTGGCAGAGCTGTATCAGCTGTCCCGCGGCTCGGCCTCACAGGTGTATGATATGCTGCTGGCGGACGGCTACATCAGAACAGAACGGGGGCGCGGCACCTTTGTCTCGGAGGGCGGCTTTTTGGGCGGTGACGATGAAAGGCCTGATGCCGGAAGTCTTGCATTTGTCCGGCCTGGAGTGGAGCGTGACAGCTACGGAGAATCGGGCGGTTCTGTGCTGAAGGTGAGCGGCGGAAGCGGGGCTGGGGGTAATGGGAATGCTGGGAGTGCTGGAAATGCTGGAAATTCTGGAAATGCTGGAAATGCTGGGAGTGCCGAAAGTGCCGAGAGTGGCGGTAGTGCCGGGATTTCTGCGCCTGAGGGAGACCGTGTATTTGGGAGGTGGCCCGGTGAAGCTGGCTGCTCTGTGCTGAGGAACGGCGGCGGGAGTGAGGCGGATGCTGCTGACGGGATTCGTGCGTCTGGGGAAGGCCGTGAATGTCGGGGGTTGTCTGGAGTAGCTGGTGGTGCTGTACCGTGGAATGGCGGTGGGAGTGAGAAGGATGTTGGTGGCTCTGTAACGTGGAATGGCGATGGGAGTGAGACGGAAACTGGTGGCTCTGTACCGTGGAATGGCGATGGGAGTGGGTCGGATGCTGGTGGTGCTTCCACTCTTGTCAGCGGAGGGATGACTGCGGAGGGCGTGCTTGGTTACGGGAACCGGCCGGCCGCTGCTGCGCCAATCACACTTAGCTCTTGGGGAGAGCGGCTGATGGAGCGGCAGCTTACTGTGTACGGGCAGGTGGGGGACGGCCTCATCAGCTTCCGCAGCAGCGGAATGCAGGCGGGCCAGTTCCCTTATGCGGAGTGGCGGAGCGCACTGAACTATGCCGGAGGCAAGCGAGGCGGCCTGCTCAATAGCTATTGCCCGCCACAGGGGGATGAAGGGCTGCGCCGGGCAATTGCAGCCCATTTGGGGATTACCCGGGGCATCCGGGCGGGGGCCGGACAGATCGTGCTGTTCAGCGGCTCGATGCAGGGCATCGTGATCCTGACCCAGCTTTTGCTGGAGCAGGGCAGCTGCGCTGTGGTTGAGGACCCGGGCTATCACGGCATCCGCCGGGCAGTAGAGATCAGCGGCGGCAAGCTGCTGCCGGGCAGAGTGGACGCGGAAGGACTGGTCCCGGAGGATTGGGCAGCCCGTCTGCTGTTCGTAACGCCGAGCCGCCAGTTTCCAACCGGTGCTGTGCTTCCGCTGGAGCGGCGGCGCAGGCTGCTGGACTGGGCCCGGCGTCATGAAGCTGTCATCATCGAGGATGATTATGACAGCGAATTCCGCTGGGGCGGACGGCCTATCGAACCGCTCAAGGCGCTTGACCGTGAGGAACGGGTCGTATATGTCGGGTCGTTCTCCAACAGCATGTTCTTCGGGCTGCGCGTGGGCTTCGCCGTGCTGCCTCCTTCGCTGGTCGCACCGGTGACCGCAGCCAAGGCGCTGTATGAGCCGCTGCCCGCAGGCCAGCTGGAGCAGCGGGCATTGGCGCGCTTTATGGGTACCGGCGGGTACAGCCGGCACCTGCGGCGCATGACGCGCATTTACGGTGAGCGTGCGCAGCTTCTCCGGAAGCTGCTCACGGCGCAGCTCGGAGATGTCCTTGAGGTGCTGCCGGGTGACGCCGGCCTGCATCTGTATGCACGCTGGCTGCGCAGCGATGCGGAATTCTCCGCCTTCCGGGCGGCGGCGCTCCGGCGCGGCACAGACTTCCGCGACGCTGCGCTGTATAGGATCAGGCCGAGCAGCGCGGCGGCCTGCTTTTCATTCGCCCACCTCGATGCCGCTGCGCTGGAGGAGGGCGTAAACCGCCTGCTGCACGCCTGGAAGGATGTGCAAAACCGGTCGTGACAAGGTATTATAAAAGGTAAGAAACAAAGTGTCAGCCAGATTAGTTGCGCTTTACGGTGCTGGTACACTAATCCGGCTGAACCGCGTCCAAAGCTCGGCCCCGACATACATCCTTAAAGTAACAAACGATCAAGATCGTAGATGGCTCCTTAATGCCCGGGTGCGCTTAAGGTGGGCTGGTGAGTAAAGGGGAATTACTTAAAGGCACCAGCGGCAAGTTGCGAGCTGCTTGAATAGGTGTAGGGAAAAATCCCCTTAATAGTACCAGCGGCGTGCCGAAATGCTCTGCTCAAAGGGAAAAGTCCCTTTAATAACACAGCGATGAATTGGAAGTACCTGATTAAGTAAGTAACCCTTAAGGTAAGTTTTCGGCTAAAGCGGACGCCTGTGTCCCTTGAATCCGCCAGATGTAGGCTAATGTGCGAAATGAAGAGCACAAATGCCTCTGAATCTGCCGAATGCAGGCAACTGAGCGAAATGAAGAGCAAAAATGCCTCTGAATCGGCCAAATGTAGGCTTATGAGCAAAATGAAGAGCACAAATGCCCTTGAATCCGCCAGATGTAGGCTAATGAGCGAAATGAAGAGCACAACTGCCCTTGAATCCGCCAAATGCAGGCAACTGAGCGAAATGAAGAGCACAACTGCCCTTGAATCCGCCGAATGTGGGTTAATGAGCGAAATGAAGAGCACAAATGCCCTTGAATCCGCCGAATGTGGGTTAATGAGCGAAATGAAGAGCAAAAAGGCCCTTGAATTCGCCAAATGTAGGCAACTGAGCGAAATGAAGAGCACAAATGCCCATGAATCCGCCAAATACAGGCTATTGAGCGAAATGAAGAGCACAAATGCCCTTGAATTCACTCAATGCTGGCAACTACGCCATACTCCGGACAGGCACTTTGAATTTTTATTTTAGTAAATATAACTTCGCGGGAACCGGTGGCATTAAGCCGCCCGTCCGGCTAATAGCCACTGTACACCAATTTAAAGTAACAATGAACAACGTTTAGGAGGGGAATATTATGCTTCATGCATCGCCGTCTTCTTTTGTAATTCTGCCGGCCTTGGCGAAGATTGTGTGTGAACCGGGCTGGAGATGGCAGAAAAGGGAGAAGCCGCTGCAAAATTATGATTTGTTTTATGTGTGGAGCGGGGAAGGGACGGTTGTGCGCAACGGTACGCCTTTTCAGGTGGGCAAGGGAAGCTGCTTCCTGTTCCGGCCGGGCGACTTTACGTATGCGACACATAATCCGCAAAAGCCGCTGGTTCTTACATATATTCATTTCGATGTCACCGAACCGGTGGCGGAGGTACCGGAGCCTTACCGCGAGCTAAGCGAAACGGTGGAGTTCGAGCATCTGCTGGCCCGCTATGTCCGGCTGTTCCTGGTGAAGACCTTTGCCGCAGAGGAAGAGGGGCGGCTGATTCTCAAACAGCTGATGATTCATCTGCTGCGCGAGGACCGGATGATGCCGGTTGAGCGGCATGTCAGCAACCATTTAAGTGAAATTATCCATGAGGTTGCCAACTATGTAAGCCAGCATCCCGGGGCCTCGCACCGGGTAGAGGATCTGGCCGCCCGGGCGGGCCTGTCCCCGCGTTACTTCTCTATTAAATTTAAGGAGATCACCGGGTCGTCGGTGCAGTCCTATGTCATCAGAGCCCGGATCGAGCGCGCGCAGCATCTCCTGCTGTATGCCGGAATGAATGTGACTGAGGTGGCAGATGCGCTGGGCTACCGCGATATTTTCTTTTTCAGCCGCCAATTCAAGCAGCATACCGGCAAAAGCCCGTCCGAAATCCGCTGACCGCCCGCTCTTCCTGTTCCGGCTGCTTTGTTTCAGCTTTTACATCAGGGGGTAAATACGTTGCAACCTGGTTTAACAGAAGATTCAGATGCAGCTTGGAAGGGGAGAATACAGGTATGTTGAGAGGACGCAGAATATCCAATAATGCCCTCAAGTGCGGAAGCGCCGGATTTTGCCGGAGCCGCTGGAAACGCTTGAAGCAGACAAACAGCACGGGCATGGACCAGTGGTTCTAATGGAATGAGTGCACAAGTGTACGTATAGAGCAGGATAAGCAGGGAACCGGGGCCGGCAGGCAGCCGGTTTTTTGATTTCTGTGTGTTTTGTATTTTTGCTTTCTGTGTTTTTATAAAAGAAGAGCTTCGCGCAAACGGGTAACTCGAATGCAGATTGCCAAAATTGCGTACGATAAGCAGCAAATGAGCCATCGGATAAAGGAGTGTGTGATATGTACGAAATCGTATTGATCCGGCATGGAGAGAGCGAATACAACCGCCAGAATCTGTTTACGGGCTGGAGTGACCCGGATTTGACGGAAAAAGGGGTCCAGGAGGCTAAGGCCGCCGGCAAGCTGCTGAAGGAAGCGGGGTACTCATTTGATCTGGCTTTTGCCTCGGTGCTGAAGCGTTCGATCAAGACGCTGAACTATGTGCTGGAGGAGCTGGACCTGCTGTGGATTCCGGTGCAGAAATCCTGGAAGCTGAACGAGCGGCATTACGGGGCGCTGCAGGGGCTGAGCAAAAGTGAAACGGCCGTTAAATACGGGGAAGAGCAGCTGCAGCTCTGGCGGCGCAGCCTCTCGGTCCGCCCGCCGCTGCTTACACCGGACGATCCGCGGTATGCGAGAAATGACATCCGCTACAAGGAGGTCCGTCCCGGTGATATCCCGCGCGGCGAGAGCCTGTCGGATACGGTTCTGCGCGTGGGTGATTTCTGGAATAACCGGATTGTACCGCTGATCCGCAAGAAGGAGCGGGTGCTGATCTCAGCCCACGGCAACACCCTGCGGGCGTTGATTAAATTTATGGAGGATCTGGATGAGCCGACGCTGCTCGAGCTGAATGTGCCGACCGGAGTGCCGCTTGTCTACAAGCTGGACGATAATGTGAAGCCGGTCAGCCGCTTTTACCTCGGGATTCCTGAGGAGGTTCAGGAGAAGGCACGGGAAGTGGCTAATCAAAGTAAGGTGACAGAATAATAATACGCATACAAAAGGGTACTCCCAAACCTGACAGCAGGCGGAGTACCCTTATTTGTGTGCTGTTCTATTGCGGTCTGCCCTGTGTGCCCAGCAGCTCGCCCATTCTGACCTTTGTTCCTTCCTGAAGCCCCGGGCGCGGGGTAAAGGTGCCGTTCTCAAGAAGCAGCACTACGGTGGAGCCGAATTCAAAATAGGCCAGATCATCGCCGATCAGCCACTTGTCAGCCTGCTCATCCGAATAGCGGATGCTGCTGACATTCATCGCGCCAACCTTTACAACGGCAGCTTCACCGTTCGTTCCGGCAATATAAGTAATGAGCCGTTCGTTGCGGCTCAGCACGCTTTTCATATGTCTCATGCCGAATTCGTTGACTGGATATGCCCGTCCGCGGATATAATCGCTCTCAATCCTGCGTCCGGTAAGCGGTGAGTGAATACGGTGATAGTCGGTCGGGCTCAGATAAAGAACAAAATAATAGCCTTTTTTGTACAGCTCCTGGTGCGGTGAGTGGTTAAGCAGCTCCTCCAGCAGATAATTCTGCCCTTTAACATTCATTAGGGTTCCGGAATGAATCTCGCCCATCGCGGTAATCAGTGCGTCTACGGGACTTGCGATTGCGTTGTCCCCTTCAGCAACCTGGCGCATCCCCGGCTTCAGCCTGCGGCTGAAAAATTCATTCAGTGTGTGATATTCTCCGGACGGCTTCTCCGCTTCAGCGGCAGGAATCTGATAGGTCCGAATAAATGTCGGGATCAAAAGACGGCTGAGTCTGCTATGGGAAAAAGCACCCATTAACCGTGAAAGCCACCGGTATGAGGACAGCTCGGTCATCAGCCGCAGCAATTGTTTAACCATGATTATCTCCCTTCCGTCTTGCAGAGCAACGGTCCAGCGCTGCGGACCGTTACTGCTCTGCATTATATTGACATAGAATAAGAGACAAATCAATAACGGATATACCTGGAGGGGTCATCCAGCAGAAATCGGGCATAGCCCATCGGCCTGCGGTAGCTGTCCTTCCAGATCCCGCCAAGCCCGGCTTTTTGAAACCCGTAGCGCTGGTCGCGGCCGTTGCATTCGATAAAATAGAGCCGGCGGTCCCTGGTGATACCAATATCGAGACCGACATCGGCAAGTCCCGGCAGGCTCCGTTCCAGCTCGCGCGCAATCGTAAGGCTGAGCGTCTGGACGGACATGCGGATACCGGCAGCCGCCTCGCCGCCGAAGACCTGCTCCAGCACTGCTGAGGTGCTGAAGGCCTTGCCGCCCCTGGCGATATTGGAGACGAAGCCGCCTGGCGCCGCCAGCTTGGCGAACATGCCGGTAACCTGCCAGTCTCCCCCCCAGCCGCGCTGTACCGTGACACGCAGATCGAAGGGACGCCCGTTCAGCTCAGCCAGCGGAATGCGCTCCTGTATCAGATAAGGCATGGCAGACAACCGTGCCCGCAGCGCCCGGGGCAGAGCCTCCGGATGGACTGCCCTTTTTGCCCAGCGGCGCGAGCCGGAAGGAAGATAGCTCCAGATCCAGCGCCGTTCACTGCTGCGCGAGAGGCGCATGACTCCTTTTCCGACGCTGCCGCGGCACGGCTTCAGGATGAGGTCGGGATAGCGGCTCATCATAGCCTTCAGTCCGGAGAAGCCTATCGCAGAGTCAGGCAAAAATTCCCGCACCCCGTTCTGCATAAGCAGCCTGTGAATCTCATCCTTGCCATAGCGGTTGCATGTATTAAAAATCAGGAGTCCCTGCCCCAGCAGACGGTTGATTCCTGTACTGCCCTGGCTATAGATCGCCCGGTTATGAATGACCGCCGGCGTCGGGACGACCGTCCGCTGGTAGCCCTGGCTTCCCTTTACATAGGCTATACTGTAGCCGGATTCAAGGTTGATATCGGACAGCTGCAGGAAGCAGGGGACCATTCCGTATGCGGCAGCGGCCTCCTCATAGAGCTCCAGCGATTCCTGTCCCGTTTTTAACCGGGGAACGCCCCGGTGCATAGCGGCATTTAGCAGTATTCCCACGAGCTTTTGCCCCATGTTCGTTCCTCCTGTTAGCTTCTGTAGTGACGGCGGTTCCGCTTCTCTAGCATTGTATGTTTGTACGGGGCGTCCAGGGTGGACGAATGCGCGGCGGCAGATGCCCTTTTTTGACAGGGAAGAGGGATTGGGGCCGGATTATCCGGTTTTAAAAAGGCTGCATTAAACAATCCCCTGCTGCTGCAAAAGGGTGTCACCTGCCTATTCCACTGCATATGATGCCTAGGAGAAACATTCGATGGAAGGAGGAGACTGCTTGTGAAGGGCTCCAGAAAGAACCGGAATCATCAATCCAAACGGCGTCTTTATTACGTGGATAATCCCAATAAAACGGAACTGAGCATGCTGCGTAGCGGTCCAAGGACACAGGGGGATACAGCAACAGGGGAGACGGATACGGTGGCCGACACACCGGATCAGTCGCTGCAGGTCAGCGGGGTAGGCACGGCGGAGCTCCCGGCTCCGGCGGAGGCTGTTGCCGCCGCACCGGCTCCGGAGGCGCAGGTGCAGCAGCAGCCTGAGGCAGAGGCTCCGCCCAGAAAAGAAGCGGAAGTACAGGTGAGCCTTCCGGCCGCACCGCTGCTGACAGAGAAGGAACGCCTGCAGAAGGTGTACACTGACGACATCTCCGAGGCCGCTGTTACCGGCTCCAAAATCGCCCCCCGCACAATTGACGGCTCCAAGCTGAAATTTGGCATTATCGGCACGCCATGGCTGCAGGATTACGCGGTACAGAGCATTAACATTGGGGAAAAAGCCGTTACCTCATCCAAAATCGCCCACGAATCGATTTCAGGCGAGCATCTGGCGGAAGGCAGCATCAGCGGCGGCAAGCTGCTGGATCATTCCATCGGCGGCGAAAAGCTGAAGAACGGCAGCATCGGCCCCGACAAGCTGGCTGACCGGACCATCGGCGGCGAGCAGATTGCAGACCGGTCCATTTCCGGCCGCCACCTGAGCGAGCTGCTGATCACCTCGGAGCTGCTGGAGGACGGTGCGGTAAGCGGTGAAAAAATCCTCAGCAGCAGCATTGTCAGCCGCCATCTGGCCAACGGTATTATTGACCGCTCCAAGCTGGCAGATGATGCGGTATCCGGCGACAAAATTGCTGACGGAGAAATTAGCGGCGACAAAATCGCCGAAGGTGCTATCGACAGCCGTCATCTGAAGGAAGGGACCGTATCCGCGAAGCACCTGGCTCCGGGGGCAATCGGACGCGAGCAGCTGGCCAGCAGGCTGATCGGCAAGGAGCAGCTGGGCTCCGCCGTCGTAGACAGCGGGCATCTGGCCGATGGGGCAGTAGGTGCCCGGCAGCTTGGAGAGAAGGCGGTACGCAGCCAGCATCTCAGCCCTGAGAGCATTAACGGGTCGCATATCGGCGACGGGGAGATCAGCGGTAACCATCTTGCGGACAGGAGCATTTCTTTTGTGAAGCTGGCCGAGGGAGCGGTGGGAACGGCCCAGATCGTAGAGCAGGCAGTCACCTCCTCCAAAATCGCCGATCAGAGCATTCTGACACATAAGCTGGCAGACGAAGCGGTGACAACCCGCCATCTGGCCAAATCAGCCGTCCGCGGTCCGCAGATTGCGATGCAGTCCATCTCCACCGGCCATCTGCAGCGTGAAGCGGTTGACCAGTCTCATCTGTCGGCAGAGTCGGTCGGCTCAGAGCAGCTGCAGGCAGGCGCGGTACTGAACAGCCATCTGGCCCCCGGCTCTGTGGGCGGTAAGGTGCTGGCGCACGACTCTGTTGGTGCAGAGCATCTCCTTCCGCACAGCGTGACCTCGGCCAAACTGGCTGACGGTGCTGTGAATAGCGGCAAGCTGGCCCATGGTGCAGTTAACGCAAACGCCCTGGCCCGCGAAGCGGTGGGCGGCGAGCATATCGCCTTCTGCGCGGTGGAGGAAAAGCATCTGGCGGATGCCAGTGTCAGCGGCCGTGCGCTGCAGGGCGCCGCAGTGGATACGGAGCACCTGGCTCCGGGGGCTGTAGAGCGCAGACATCTGGCAGAGAACAGTGTGAACAGCTCTGCACTGCAGGCCGGATCGGTAACCGGCGACAAGCTGGCCTCCGGTACGGTTAAGGAAATTCATCTGGCCGCGGGTGCGGTGCAGCCGCATCATCTGGCAGACCATGCGGTTACTTCATTAAAACTATCTCCGGAAAGCATCTCGACTGATAAGCTCAGCGATTTGTCCGTTACTTCTATTAAGCTTGCGGACAGCAGTGTGACTTCACCCAAGCTCGCACCTTCTGCTGTAACAGCCGAGCATCTGGCTCCGGGGGCTGTCGGTCCGGCTTCGCTCAGCGATACCGCTGTACAAGGCAGACATCTGGCGCCGGGCAGCATCGGCGGAGCCCATATCCGGCCGATGTCAGTCGGCAACGGGCATATCCTCCCCGGTTCAATTTCCTCCATACAAGTGCAGGAAGGCAGCATCAACAGCTCCAAGCTGGCTGATGAAGCGGTAGCCTCCCGCCACCTGTCGCCGGATAGTGTGGATGGCATCCACCTGGCAGATCATGCAGTAGAAGGCCGTCATATCAGCGGAGGCGAAGTTACACTTGCACATCTGGCCGAAGAGGTGCTTGATGCGCAGTGGCTGCCGGACGGCAGCATCGGCAGCGAGAAGCTGGCCGGGGGTGCCGTTCAGGCTTCCCACCTGGCTTCTGGCAGCATAGACGAAGACCATCTGGTCCAGGAGGCGGTAGACAGCCGCCATATCAAGAGCGGCAGCATTATGCTGAAGCATCTGGCCGGGGAAGCATTCACCTCGAAGCTGCTGCCTGACGGAAGTGTCGAAGGCTCCAAGCTGGCCGAAGGAGCTATCGGATCGCAGCATTTGTCGGCGGACAGTGTGTACGGCAGCCATCTGACGGATGATGCGGTAGAGAGCCGCCACATCGGTGATGGTGAGATTACACTCGACCATTTGGCTGAGGAGATCCGCAGCGCCCAGTGGCTGCCTGACGGCAGCATCAGCGCGGAGAAGCTGGCAGACGGTACGATCGGTCCGCTGAAGCTCGCACCCGGCAGTGTGTATGGAGACCATCTGATTAAAGATGCGGTAGACAGCCGTCATATCAGGAGCGGCAGCATTACCCTGAAGCATCTGGCTGAAGAGACATTCACCTCCGAGCTGCTGCCGGACGGCAGCATTAGCGGCTCCAAGCTGGCCGATGATTCAGTAACCTTCCGTCATTTATCAGCGGATAGTGTGTACGGCAGCCATCTGGTGAACGATGCAGTCACGGGCCGTCATATCGGCGAAGGCGAAATTACGCTGGACCATCTGGCTGCGGAAATCCGCAGTGCGCAGTGGCTGCCTGAAGGCGGGATTAGCGGCGGAAAGCTGGCGGAGAACGCTGTGGAGTCACGGCATGTATCCTCAGGCAGTATTGGAGGTGCGCATCTGGCAGAGCATGCAGTGGCAGGCCGCCACATCGCTGAAGGCGAGATTACGCTGGGGCATCTGGCGGATGAGGTTCGCGGCGCGAAGCTGCTTTCTGACGGAAGCATCGGTGCTGATAAGCTGTCAGTGAATGCAGTGGAATCGCGGCACTTGTCTAGCGGCAGCATTAACAGCGCCCATCTGGCGGAGCATGCAGTGGCAGGCCGCCACATCGCTGAAGGTGAGATCACGCTGGCGCATCTGGCAGATGAGGTTCGCGGTGCCGATCTGCTGCCTGACGGCAGTATCGGGGCCGATAAGCTGGCAGAGAAGGCCGTGGAATCGCGGCACTTGTCTAACGGCAGCATTAACGGCGCCCATCTGGCAGAGCATGCAGTGGCAGGCCGCCACATCGCTGAAGGCGAGATCACGCTGGCGCATCTGGCAGATGAGGTTCGGGGTGCGAAGCTGCTTTCTGACGGAAGCATTGGTACCGATAAGCTGGCGGACGGCAGCATCAGTTCCAGGAAGCTGGCTGCCGGCAGTGTTTATGGAGGCCATTTGGCTCCTGAGGCGGTAGACAGCCGCCATATCCGCAGCGGCAGCATTACCCTGAAGCATCTGGCCGAAGGGACGCTGACCCCTGATCTGCTGCCTGATGGCAGTATCAGTGCTGCGAAGCTGGCCGAGGGCTCGATCGGCTCCTTCCAGCTGGCTCCGGGCAGTATCTATGGAGGCCACCTGGCTTCAGAGTCAGTAGACAGCCGGCATATCAAGAACGGAAGCATTACGCCTAAGCATCTGTCCGGGGATGTGCAGATTTCCGAGCTGCTGCCTGACGGCAGTATCGGCGCTGCGAAGCTGGCCGAAGGCTCAATCGGCTCCTACCAGCTGGCACCGAACAGTGTGTATGGCGGCCATCTGGCTGCAGAGTCGGTAGAGAGCCGGCATATCCGCAGCGGCAGCATCACCTCGGCCCATCTGGCCGAAGGAACATTGAATGCCGAGATGTTGTCTGAAGGCAGCATTGGTGCAGATAAGCTCGCTGCAGGGGCTGTGCATTCACATCATCTGCAGCAGGAAAGCATCTACGGTGAGCATCTGGCTGACGGCATCCTGGAAGAACGGCACCTGCTTCCGGAGACGATTAAGCTGACGCATCTGGCCGAAGAGGTCCGCACGGCTGACCTGCTGCCTGACGGCAGCATCACCGGAATCAAGCTGGCTGCAGGCAGCGTCGGAGAGGAGCAGCTGGCAGAGCACGCTGTCAATACATCTGCCATTGCGGATGAAGCGGTGGATGCTGCCAAACTGGCTGCCTTCGCAGTGCAATCCAAACACCTCGAGGAAGAGAGTGTGCAGAGCTACCATATCGCAGCCGGTGCTGTTACCGGGGATCATCTGGCCCAAGGAGCAGTCTCGGCGGAGCACCTGGCCTTCAGCCCGGTACAAAGCTCCGGGAACCGGCAGGTTCTGCAGCAGTTTGGCATGACGGCCTTTATGTTCAACGGCAATGCGGAGAGCGTCGAGGTCACAGTAACCTTCGATGAAGCATTTGGCCACACCGGCTACGTGCTCGTGGCAATGACCAACCAGCCGTTCTTCCATGCTTCGCTGAAGAGCCGGGGCAGCGGTGAAGCGGTGGTCGCTATTAACCGCCTGCAGGAAACCCCGCATTTCTACGGCGTGTTATCATGGATTGCGCTTGGTTCGCCGCTGGTGAAACCGGCAGTTGAGCACCGGGCTTTTGATTAACGGATTGGCTGGCGGCTGTTGTGAGGCTTGAATATGTGGTAAGGCTTGGAGAGCAATAGGAAACGGCGCAGCCCCGGGGCTGCGCTTTTTCTGTTGGGGGCACGTTTGGAGGAATAGGCGCTGACTGAGGCTGATTATAGTGAAAGTTTGCGGTGAGATTATTGGCGAAACGATGTGGTGGTAGGGTGAGGGGAGTGTGTGAGACAAGTTTGGCAGGCAGTCTGGTAACTTGCTCAATGTAGCGTTGGCAGCGCTGTAGCTGATAAGGAAGGGAAATTTGTAGTGGGAGTATACGGAAATTAACTTCAGTGAATGGTGAGATAAATGGTGAGATATATGGTGAGATATATGGTGAGGTAACTTGGTAGATGAAGCAGCTGCGGCGTTATGGTTTGAAAATGGCTTTAATCTTGCCGGATTGGCTCACCGGCCGAATGAAGGGCAAAAATTCCTTTGATTTTGCCCAAAATGGCTTGCCGGGCCGAATGAAAGGCAAAAGTGCCTTTAATTTTACTCAAAGTGGCTTGTCGGGCCAAATGAAGGGCAAAAGTGCCTTTGATTTTGCCCAAAGTGGCTCGGCGGGCCGAATGAAGGGCAAAAAGGCCTCTGATTTTGCCTAAAGTGGCTCGCTGGGCCGAATGAAGGGCAAAAAGGCCTTTGATTTTGCCCGAAGTGGCTTTCCGGGCCAAATGAAGGGCAAAAGTGCCTTTGATTTTGCCCAAAGTGGCTCGGCGGGCCGAATGAAGGGCAAAAAGGCCTTTGATTTTGCCCAAAGTGGCTCGCCGGGCTGAATGAAGGGCAAAAAGGCCTTTGATTTTGCCCGAAGTGGCTTGCCGGGCCAAATGAATGGCAAAAGCGCCTTTGATTTTACCCAAAGTGGCTTGCCGGGCCAAATGAAGGGCAAAAGTGCCTTTGATTTTGCCCGGAAAGGCTCGCCGGGCCGAATGGAGGGCAAAAATGCCTCTGATTTTGCCCAAAGTGGCTTGCCGGGCCGAACGGAGGGCAAAAATGCCTCTGATTTTGCCCAAAGTAGCTCACCGGGCAGAGTCAAAGGCAAAAGTACCTTTTATTCTGCTCAGAATGGCTCGCCGAGCCAAACCAACCAACCAACCAACCAACCAACCAACCAACCAACCAACCAACCAACCAACCAACCAACCAACCAACCAACCAACCAACCAACCAACCAACCCAACCCAACCCAACCCAAAGTAGCCTCCGGTCCCAGATACCCCAGAAAGGTGCAGCAATGGACTATACCAGCGCTGGTTGCACACTTTGAGGATAATAGCCGGCAGGGCGGCATCTGTCCAATTTTCTGTACAAAGAGAGACATTTGCCGTTACAGAGGGCGGCAGATTACATAGACTGTGGTGTAACCCTCAGCCCGGGAGTGTGCCCTCCGAAGGAAGGTGGATGAGCTTGAAACAGCATAGACGAACATCTGCCCGCCGCTCGGGGCGGCGGGCTTCTCAAGCAGCGCGGAGGAAACTCCGGCCGCAGCAGCGGCCTGCACAGGCAATACCTGCAGCGAATCACCCGGAGCCTTATGTGTCGGTAATCATTCCGGCCATGAATGAGGCCGGAACGATTGCTGCGGCTATTGCCGGAGCCAGGGGCGTGCATCCGCGCTGTGAGGTTATTGTGATAGTCAACGGTTCAGCCGACAATACAGCAGATATTGCCCAGCGAATGGGCGCAAAGGTGATTGTGTTCCCACAGCCGCTCGGGCATGATGTCGGGCGGAGTGTCGGGGCGGAGGCGGCTGGCGGTGAAATCCTGCTGTTTACTGACGGGGATCTGGCCATCCCTGCAGCAGAGCTGCGGCCGTTTGTGGAAGCAGTCAGCAGCGGGGCGGATGTGGCGCTGAATGATTACTCTGGCCCGGTCCGCCACCGGATTCCGCATCCGGTAGTGCTCTCCAAGTATACGCTCAACCTGCTGCTTGGAAGGCCTGACCTGAACGGGTATTCGCTGACAGCAGTTCCCCATGCAATCAGCCGCAAGGCACTTTCCGTGCTGGGCAGCACGCTCCTGTCCAGACCGCCGCTGGCCTATGCCCGGGCAGTGCTCGAAGGACTGAGGGTGAAAGCAGTGCATAAGGTGCCGGTCGGCAAGATGAATGCGGTCCGCCGCAAGGAAGGCGGCAGGGATCCGTTGCAGGAGGTTATTCTAAGCGATCACCTGGAGGCGGTCGCTATGCTGCTTGAGCGCAGGGGAGAGCGGGCGGGCTATGAAGACGCAGGCCGCAGAAGGGAGATGGTGCGATGAAGACGGTAAGCATAAAGCGCAGACTACATCAACCGCAGCAGAAAAAACGGCAACCCGCCGCGGTGCGCAAGTCCGCCATCCACCCAGCAACCGCCGCCGCCCAAGAGTCCGCCATCCACCCAGCAACCGCCGCCGCAGATGAGTCCGCCGTCCACTCAGCAACTACCGCCCCAATCGAGCCCGCTGCCCGCCTGTCAACTGCCACGCCACCCAGCTCCGACGCCCGCCCTGTAACTGTGTCTGCGCTGGGCGCACGCAAGCGGCGTGCGGCCGGCACAGCGCGCAGAGCCGGCGGCCGCACAGCCTCCGGCAAAAAGCGCGGTGCTGCCGCCCGCAAGCCAGCTGCCCGGCGGCAGCCGGCAGGTGCAGCGCCGGTCCGCGCGAAGCAGGCGCTGCAGCCCCTCCGTAAGCAGCGGCGTGGAACGCTGTCGGTTATTGTCTCGGCAAGGAACGAGGCGAAGACCCTGCCGCTGCTGCTCAAGCAGGTGCAGCGGCTTGCGCCCGATGAGATCATCGTCGTGCTCAACGGCTGCACGGACAACAGCTTTCAGCGTACCCGCACCTGCAGGCAGGCGACGGTCGTGCATGTTGCAGAATCGGCCGGCCATGATGTAGGCCGGGCGATTGGCGCCAAGCTCAGCAGGGGGGATATCCTGCTGTTTCTGGATGGCGACATGGTTATTCCAGCGCAGCAGCTGGCTGTTTTTGCGGCAGCTGTAGACGGGGGAGTTGATGTGGCGCTGAATGATCTGGATCAGCTGCTGCCGCCCTTTAAGCTGAGTGACCATGTCACCCGCTGCAAGCTGTATCTCAATATGGTGCTGGGCCGGAGTGATCTCGGAGCCGGCTCGATGACTGCCGTGCCTCATGCCCTGTCGCGGAGGGCACTGGAAATGATCGGGTACCGGGAGCTGATGGTGCCGCCCAAGGCGCAGGCGCTTGCGCTGCTGAAGCAGCTGCGGGTGGAAAAAGCAGGTACAGTCGATGTATTCCGGCAAAACCGGCTGCGCCAGGACAATACTGGCGCCGGCAACAAGATGGAGCAGCTGATTGCGGGTGATCATGCGGAGGCGCTGAATGCGGTGCTAAGTCAGCAGGCCGGTCAGGTGCAAGGCCATGCTGAAGCCGTTCAACTCATTCATGGACAGGGCGGAACCCATTCCGCAGCCCCAAGCCTGCAGGAGCAGCGCAGCAGGCTGGCAGCCTGGAGGAATGCCTTATGATCAAGACCAGTATTATTATTCCGACCTACAACGGATTGAAGCTGCTGGAGGCCTGTGTCGAATCGATCAGGCAGCACACGGCTTCACCTTACGAAATCATCGTGGTTGATAACGCCTCGACTGACGATACGGCAGCTTTTTGCCGCAAAAACAAACTAACCTTCATTTCACTCCCGGAGAACCGCGGTTTTCCGGCCGCCTGCAACCTGGGGCTGCAGCTGGCTTCGGGGGATGAGCTGCTGCTGCTGAACAATGATGTCATTGTCTCGCACAACTGGCTGGCCAACCTGAGGGCAGCCCTGTACAGCGCAGCGGATATCGGCATCGTCGGCCCGGTGACGAATTACGCGAGCGGCCGGCAGCAGGTCAGGACATCCTACACCGATATGCCAGGCTTTCACAGTGAGGCGCAGGCAGCCAACGTTCCAGATCCCCTGAAATGGCAGGAGACAGTGCGGCTTGTGGGCTTGTGCTTTTTATTCAAAAGAACCGTGCTCGACCGTGTCGGCCTGCTGGATGAGCGGTATTCACCGGGCCATTACGAGGACGATGATTACTGCTACCGCGCCAGGCTGAAGGGGTTCCGGCTGCTTATTGGCGGGGACTGCCTGGTGCATCATGAAGGAAGCGCGAGCTTCAAGCAGGTGTATTCTGCGGAGCTTCAAGAACTAGTGGAGCGCAACCGCAAGCTTTTTATAGAGAAGTGGCATTTGGATCCGGCACAATTCATCTGACCTGCCAGCCCAAAGGCTAAAGACACAGATAAAAAGGAGGAAAGTAAGTGAAAGGAGTCATACTGGCGGGCGGAAAAGGAACAAGGCTACATCCGCTGACCCGGCTGATGAACAAACATTTGCTTCCGGTCGGCAAATATCCTATGGTGTGTTACGGTATTGACCGGCTGCGCCGGGGCGGGATAACCGATATTCTCCTGATCATCAGCAAGCAGTCGGCGGGGCAGTATACGGATTTTTTAGGCAGCGGTGCTGAGTTCGGCGTGAACCTGACTTACAAAATCCAGGAAGCTGCAGGAGGCATCGCAGAAGCGCTGGAGCTGGCGGAGGGGTTCATCCTCCCGGGCGAACGGTTTGTTGTGCTGCTGGGCGACAATCTTTTTATGGAGGATCTGACGCCTTATATGGAGTCGTATGCAGAGCAGCCGAAAGGGACGGCCAAGGTGCTGCTGAAGCCGGTGGAGGATGCCCGCAGGTACGGGGTTCCTGTATTTGACGATACAGATGCGTCTCTGATTGCTTATATTGAAGAAAAGCCGGAGCAGCCGAAGACGAACTTTTGCGTAACCGGCATTTATATGTACGATGAGGCTGTGTTCGACATTATTAAGCGGGTTGCTCCTTCAGGGCGAGGCGAGCTGGAGATTACCGACGTGAACAATATTTATGCCGGGGAGGGTAAGCTCAGCTACGACGTGCTCAAGGAATGGTGGAGCGATGCGGGGACGTTCCAGTCTCTGCAGGAGGCCGGGGAAAAGCTGAAGAACACGCTGCCGTAGGCGGCGTGTTTTTTTGTGCGTGTTCAGGAAAGGTTGCACGGACAGTACCGCCAAGCCTTGTATACAGGCATCAGCCGCCTGCAGCAGAATGCTCATGGACGCCTGCTGTCTCCGGCCGGCCGATCCTCCACCAGATCAGCTCATCGGTCTCGCGGTACGGTTCAGCGCCCAGATGCTGGAGCAGCCTGTGGGAGGCGGTGTTGTCCGGCTCTGTATCCGCGATGACCCACTGTGCCCCGGGATGGCTGAAAATCCATTCGTTCATGCACCGCACCGCCTCTGTTCCATATCCATTGCCCCAGTACCCCTCTGCAATGATATAGCCGATAATAACCTCGCCCAGTTCGTTCGGCAGGCCCTTCAGGATCAGGAAGCCGATAATCTGCTGCTCCTCCCGGTGAATGACAGCCCAGCACGTATACCACAGGTAATGCTCCGGGTTCTGCAGCACCTTGGAGTGACGCACCTTCAGCGCATACAGCATTTCATCGTCCAGAACGGCCGGGGCCAGCTTGAAGCCAAGAGCCTGCTCAATGAAGGCGGCGGTGCAGCTTAGGGTGCTGACGGACAGCTCTGCGGCGGTCATAGCCTGTAAATCCAGGCGGTTACTTGCAATTTTCATAGCGCTCCCCCAATCCTTTTATACATACCGCTCTAAAATCTTAATGTGAAAATAACTCATTCATTCCAGCATTCAGCATATTCCCGGACCCTCCGTCTGTCAATATCCTCCAAAAGTTCATATCTCCGGTCCGCAGCATTCCGTGTTCCTCCGCACCGACAGGGCTTCTGCCGCATATGCTGTAGCAGGGCGTTTGAGCAAAGGAGACATGAAGGTGCAGAATAAAATAACCAAAGTGCTGCAGCACATGGCCCATACGCACGAACAGATGGCGCGGATTCTTGACGCCGAACGCCACGTTGCCGTCCGTATGTCGCAAATAGTCCATGATCTGCCGGATGCGGAGCCTGATTTCGGCGGTTTCAGCGGACTGGTCGAAAGCCACGGCCAGGTCAACAAAAATATCATCGCTTATTTGAACGCACTTGCTGATCTGGAAGAGGCGATGGCCGAAGGGGTAGGCCGGGTAATCAAGGAGCTGGGCGGCCAGGAAGAAGAGTAGCGCTTAAAGAGCAGGAGGCGGAACATGAGCAGGGAAAAGGCTTATCTGCAGATGCTGGAGTCGTCCGCTACCATCCAGTGGAACATCGCGATGATTCTCGAGGCCAAAGCGGTGGAGGCGGAAAAGGTTAAGCAGTGGACGCATCATCATATCCACTCCAGATCTTTTGACAACCATGAGGAGCAGCTGAAGGAAACTCTCTCCATTCATGAGGTGATTGTGGAGATGGTCGAGGGGCTGACCAAGCTGGAGAACGGGCTGTACAGCAACCTGAAGGCGGTGCTGGGCAGCGGCGAGGATGAAGGCGGCGGGGGCTTCGGCGGCATGTCCGGTGACGGCTTCGACTTCGGGGACGACAGCAAATGAGCGGCGGGCTTCTCTCCGAACACGCCGTCAAGCTGGAGATGATCCGCTCCATTGCCCGCAGCCAGGCCGCACTGGCTGCGATTCTGGAGAGTATCGCCGAAATTACGGGGCAATCGGAGCTGACGGCCCGCAAGCTGAGTGACAATATCAGAATCCTAAGCCAATATCAAAGTGCCATGTGCCGGATGATGTCCGGTATTTCACTGCATCAGCCCAAGCAGGGGAAGCCTGCGGCACCATGGCTTAACAAGCATGCGCAAAGGGCGCCGCGAAGAGCACATGGAGTACAGGAGGAGTAGAAGCATGAAGAGAAAGAAAGCAATCAAGCGTTCAGGCAGGGCTGCCAAGAGACGCACTCTGCTGGTAACACGCAAGGCGAAGATCCGCAGGGGAGCCGGCCGTAAACTCCGCAAGCTGCGCTCAGGCAAGACCAAGAGAGGCCTGCTGCTGCGCAAAAAAAGAAGACTCCGCCGCCGGATAGCGGCCCGGAGAGTTCAAGTGGTTGTCCAGCCTCCGGTGCAGGTAACACCTGCTGCCCCGCTGGTCGTTCCGCTCCCCCCGGATCTTGGCGTTCCTCCGGAAACCCCGCCGGGAGACGCCTATCAGCAGGGCTACACCGAAGCATACAACGTGGGGTTCGACGCCGGTTTCGCCAAGGGCTTCGAGGACGGGCATAAGCTGGAGCTCGGCTGATTAACGGAAGGAAGAGGCTTCAGCGGCAGGAAATAAAGGAGTCTTCAGAGGAGCGCGCTGTTAACGCAGCCCGCGTTCGTACTGGAAGGCTCCTTTTAGCGGCTAGGCATTTTTCTGACTGATGGGTATTGTCCGGATTATCCTACACGGGCTTGCCTTTATCGTACGGGCAGGTCCTGCTGCTGTGCTGCGGTTCTGCTGCCGGGGTATTGAATTTGTTCTCTGATGTGATAAACTTCACTAGTGAATCATTAAGAGATTCAAATTTTCAGGCACGGAAAGCAGGGATACCATGAGCAGCAATGAAATCCGTAAAGCGCGGACAGAGGATATGGAAGAGATTATGATGCTAATCGCCAGATGTGTACAAGTTATGCAAGCAGGCGGCAGTGATCAGTGGGATGACAGCTATCCTAACCGTGAAATCATTGGACAGGATATTGAACAAGGAACCTTATACACATATATAGACAATGGCGCTGTGGCCGGCATTCTTGTGCTGGACGAGCATCCGAATGAGCTGTACCGGGGGATCAAGTGGAGACAGGAGCAGGGGAAGGCGCTGATTATGCACCGGCTGGCTGTTCATCCCGAAGCCCAGGGCAAGGGCATTGCACGGAAGCTGACTGCCTACGCCGAGCAATATGCCCTGGAGGCAGGCTACAGCAGCATCCGGCTGGACACCTATTCCAAAAACACCCCCGCCCTGGCCCTGTATCCGAAGCTCGGATATGAACGCAGAGGCGAAATCTTTTTCCCGCAGCGTACGGCGAGCTTCCCGGTATTTGAGAAGGTACTGGATGGAGCTCAGGAGTAATCGGTTGGACGAAGTTGGAATTCTGATAAGGTTTTAAAATGTTATATAAAGTAACATGTATTTATTGAATTCATTAGATTTAATGTGATTTAAACCGTGTTTATTGATTTAAATGTTAATTTAGTTGACGTTAAGTTTGTCCTTCGTTTATTATGGGGTTATTCAGAGGCAATTGAATAATCCTTTTTTTCGTATATCCTTAATAATTGGTTTAAGGGTCTCTACCGGGAACCGTAAATTTCTGGCTACGAAAATGTGCTGCGGCATGTTTTTGTGGCCTTTTTGTGTTATCTGGCTGTACGAATGAGCGGGCAATCTATGAATTAAACGAGGGGGAAACGGGACATGGCCAACATACTGATCAAAAATGCGGAGATTATTACAATGAACAAGCAGGAGGAAATCTTCCACGGCGATATCCGGATTATAGACAATCTGATTACGGAAATCGGCAGCGGGCTTACGCCGCAGGGGGAAGAGCGGGTTATTGATGCAACGAACCGAACGGTAATCCCCGGCTTTGTGCAGACCCATATTCATCTCTGCCAGACGCTGTTCCGCGGCAAAGGCGATGACCTGGAGCTCATGGACTGGCTGCGCAAACGGATCTGGCCGCTGGAGGCCGCCCATGATGAGGAATCGCTGTATTACTCCGCCATGCTCGGGATCGGGGAGCTGATCTCCAGCGGCACGACGACGATTGTCGATATGGAGACGGTTAACCATACGGATTTTGCGTTCCAGGCAATTGCCAAAAGCGGCATCCGCGCCCTCTCCGGCAAGGTGATGATGGATCAGAAGGGCGGCGATGTCCCGGAAGCGCTGCAGGAGGACACGGCAGCCTCGCTGCAGGAAAGTGTGGATCTGCTGGAAAAATGGAACGGCTACGGCAACGGGCGGATCCAGTACGCTTTTTCACCGAGATTCGTGATCTCCTGTACAGAGCCGCTGCTTAAGGAAGTCCGTGACCTGTCGGCCCGCTATAATGTCAAAGTGCACACCCACGCGTCGGAGAATCAGGGAGAAATCGAAATCGTCCAGGCGATGACCGGCATGCGCAATGTCGTGTACCTCGACCATCTGGGGCTGGCGAACGAACGCCTGATTCTGGCCCACTGCGTCTGGCTGGATGCCGAGGAGAAACGGATTTTGCGTGACCGCGGGGTGCATGTCAGCCACTGTCCAGGCTCTAACCTGAAGCTGGCTTCAGGTATTGCTGATACGCCGGGGATGCTGCACGATCACATCCACCTTAGTCTGGGTGCCGACGGAGCGCCGTGCAACAACAACCTTGACATGTTCAACGAAATGCGGCTGGCCGCAGTCATCCAGAAGCCCCACCACGGCCCGACCACGATGGATGCGCGCAGCGTCTTCCGCATGGCTACCATCGGCGGCGCCAAGGCAGTCGGCATGGAAGACCAGATCGGCAGCATCGAGGTAGGCAAAAAAGCCGACCTGGCGATCCTCAACCTCTACAACTTCCACACCTTCCCGTCCTATGACGTCGATCCGATCTCCCGGATTGTCTACTCCGCCACCCGCGCCGATGTCGAGACGACCATTGTCGACGGGGAGATCCTGATGGATAAAGGACTGCTGAAGACGGTCGATAAGGACACCGTGCTGCATGAGGCTAACCGTTCGATTAAAAGATTGCTGGTGCATACGCAGGTTAGCTGACCGGCATATGATCGTCACATTCGACAAAATACCACCGTTTCGTACGCTGGAATTTTGACATATGATTGATTTATAAGAATGAGTATAAGCCCACGGTTGTGGGCTGTTTTTATGTGAAGATATTGTAGGGGGGATTCGTGCCGAGCTTTAAATGAAAGGGCCGAAACAGAAATTAAAAGGATTGAAGGATATGGGCGGAAAAGAAAAATTAGATGATTTTGGAGAGCTGGTTATAAATCAGGTTCGAGACAGGACTATTGAGCAGTGGGAAAAGATATTGACTGGACAATTAAAAAGTAAGCGTGCTGTGAACGTTTATGAGGAGGCTCAATTGCGGTTAGACGGCCCGGCTTTAGAGATGGTAACGGGTCTGGTTAATCAAATTGTTGATTCTACACTACATAATGTTCTGGATTTGTTTGAGCAGGAAGAAAAGATCAAGCTGCTATTTAAGGGAAGCGGGAGTGAAGAGGATACAGGAGAAGTCGAGATTAAGGAATTAAGTGATGGGCTGGCCGGTGAGCTTTATACGGAAGATGGCTGGATACTGAAGTACTCCCAAAAACCATATAGAGAGCCTTAATAGCTTTGAAACTTAGAAAGACTGATCTCAACATCTCTTGCTTTCTTTAATAAATACCGTTGGTACAACCCGAATAGTTGAGGAATGTGAAAATTGAATTTTCATAAATTTGCATGCTGTTAAGGCGGTGGAATGAATGGGAGCAGAGAGCTTTTACATTAAGTTATTTGTTTCAAAAGCTGAAGGCACTAATAGCTCATTACCTCATTTTTTAAGCAAGCTTACTGACCTAAATATAAAGTGCAGATCTAGAGGAACGAATGAATTTGAACTGAATGATTTTCTGATTATGACGCTTCATTTAAAAAATGATGAGATTGCTGAAATATCAATTGAAGGTTGCTTTTCATGGTTCGAAGATTGTGTGCTTGAAGTCTATAAGTTATCGCAAGTCATTCATAATCAGATTTTTTGCTTGAACCTAATTAATAGTAATGGGGAAGATGTCTCTTTTCAAAATCAGATAGACTTTTATAATGCTATTCAGGAAATATATCTTGAGAAATACAATGATTTTATCGCTAGATTTGGGGTTTCCAATGTTAAATGTTTGCCTAAGGATGAATTTTATAGATATATAAAAAGAATTAAAAACAAAAGTGTGATAAAAAGAATTTTCACTAAATAATGTACGAGACTGCGTATTGAGAACGATATGGATCAAAAAGGAGCTTTTAAAATTTATAAAAAGACTACATGAATTATTACAGATGCTTACTTACAGAGGAGCCGCCAGGAGGAGGGTTCTATCGATATAGCTTACGCTTAGGATTTGTATCTGATTGAGTGAGGGTATGAAAAATGGAATATAAACGAGTAGGTATTTATGTGGATAAGAAGAATAACTTGATTGTTATTGCAAATGGTCTGATAGATAAAAGATAAATGGGGAGGAATTATAAAAGAAATCGATATTATAGAACAATTAAATTTTCCATATGAAGAAAAGGCTGCTGAAGACGTATTACTGCAAATGATGTGTGAGTGGAATACACTAACTCCAGAGGAAGTTGGGCTAACGCCTCTTGAAAAATATATAGGTGTTAAGGGTTATGCAAAAGCAGTGAAAGGAAGAAAATGCATAGATTTCAGTTGGAGAATTAACGAGGGCTATTCTATAACACCAACTAAGAGAGAGAAGATGGGTTTTGTTTCAATTAAGGACAAGCGAATAGATCTGGGAGAGAAAATAGTGCCAGGCAAGCTATACCGTGCGCTAATAGAAGCAATTGAGCAATCTGCGGTTTTGTAATTAAAATGTTATAATCCCTCGATAACTATTTCTCCAACTCAAGCATACGCAAGAAAGACTTAATGTGATCTCCACTGATTTTAATCCCGAAGATTAGCAGAGGCACGAAGTCCTGGTTTTTGTAGGAACAAGAGGAGAATCAAAAGTGAAAATTATTCTATCTGAAGATGGTGGATTGTTATCAGCATATCCAGTTTAATAGGAGGAAATTGAAGTATGTCAAATCTAATTGAGAGATTCTTAGATGATGAAATATCATCACAAGAGTTATACGATTCTATTTATGACTTTGTGACCTCTTACCATATAAGGAATGGGGAGTTTGAAGGGAACTATTACATCATAAAAAAAATGGACAAAGATAATTTTTTTATATTCCCTGAGAATATTTTTCCAGATGACCACAGAGAAATTCCTAGCTGTATCTCAATTTATAAGGATAAATTAGTGGATTCAATTAATGCACACGCCAGGAAACAAGCATTGGTAGTTAAGAAATAAACGATTCAATATTATAAAAAGAATTTTGACCAGTTCGCTTGAATCGGAGGTGTATTCACGCTACACCACGGATTTTCCCTCAAATTACAATTGCGGGGAAACAATCTGTGTGAATAGATCTCATTTTTTTTAAATTTTTCAAGAGGTTGTGCCGACACTAATAATGAGAGCCTTTGAACTCGTTCAACGGATACATAAAATGAGGTGGCATTATGCAGCTAAACATGTTTGCTTATGGCTTCGCATTACGTAACGACGCTTATATCATTGAACAAAAACCTGAACGTCTTTCATTCGCCGCGTCCCAGACCGCTGGTTCATTTTCCACGAATTCTTTACTGCAGCCCTGGAAGCCAGCCATTATTCTAACAAATCAAATGAACGCGATCGGGATCGAAGATTATCGGGCGAATGCGGCTAGCCTGCGGGAACAAGCGATTTACCGGGCCGCAACATCTTCGATTCGCATCGGAAGGAATGAAGATGGCTCAATCTGGACGGATAGCATATCCGATCCACAAGCAGCGCTGGCCAATAAAAGAGCAACAGGCGGGGATCAGGCCATTTCCTGGAAGCATGTAGACTTTAACTTGTATTCGCATGGGATGGTGATCGGAGCAACAACGTTGGACGAGGTTGGTCAACAAATCGATTATTTTGCTTCGGAATATGCCCAATAACAAAGTCGGATTGCACGCCAATTTACCGGAGAAGAGCAAGCAGCCGAATTGGCAAAGCTGGAGGATGTGTTTGCTCAACGGATAGGCGAATCTGCCGATCATTTTGCCAAATCGGTCGGTGGATTTTTGGAAGCAGGCGGTGTGCCAGGCGAGCAAGAAGCTATACGAAACAGCTTCCTGGATATTTACGAACAGCGAAAAACAACCTATACACAATTTATCCAGGAGAATCCCGACTACGCCAGCGTTGAAGGGACACAGGACGAATGGCTATTGACAGCAGGCGATTTCATGGGAGAGCAGCTTAGATATGCACTAAATTCGCAGCAATCGGAAATGTCAATTAAGAGTGAGCATGGATATAGTATCGACGATTTGCAAGCGGCCGGCACGATGGTCAAAGCTCTAACTCAATTGCAGGATCGTTCTCAAACCTCTAACCGCTCTGAAGAAGAACTGGGCTTCAAGCTGGGGCTTGCCGCCATGAAGTATGAAATGATCTCCGGTCATTTTCAAGTAAGCGATCGTATAAAATCCAAACTTGATCAAGCATTCGGCGGATTTATTCAGGGAGAGATCGATCGGGCTGCTGCTTATATTGAACAACAGCGGAAAGATCCATTTGTGCGGAATAAAGAAGCGTATGCAGCGGATTATGACGAAAAGGCTGTTTTGAGCCTGATTAAGCAAATGGTGGACAACATTCAGGCCGAGGATGTCAATGCAGCGTTTCGATCCGATTTGAACACGTTTGTCGCTTTATATAAAAACAAAATGAATGATATGCAAAGTGGTCAATTAGCTCGCTATAACGCATACACTAGCTCTTGGGTGAATCAGAACTATGCCAGCGACTGGAACCGTTTTATCGAATCCTTGTCGTCAACCAATCAAAGCGATTTAAAGCGCTTTCTATTGAAAGATCAAATGAAATGGATGGATGTCTCCGTTTAATAAATACCGTTGTCTTATCATAATCTATTTCATATTTTCAGCCACCTGCGAGTATCCACTCCATGTGGCTTTTCTTTTTTCTAAAAGTATGAGCAATGTTAGGTTTGACACCCTTCCTTATATAGTGTATATATTAAATATATACATTAAACACATTACACCGAAGGATGATGGTGCCGCAGCATGAACATTTTGATATCAAGTACATCAGGAGAGCCGATCTATGCCCAGATTGTGACGCAGGTCCGGCAGCTGATTCTGCAGGGAGAGCTTGGAGCCGGGACACCTCTGCCGTCCATCCGCCAGCTGGCCAAGGAGCTGCAGATCAGCGTGATTACGACCAAACGGGCCTACGAAGAGCTGGAGCGGGAGGGTCTAATCAACTCGATCGTCGGGAAGGGCTCTTTTGTATCCGGGGCGGATCAGGAATTCATTAAGGAGCAGCGGCTGCGGATCTTGGAGCTGAAGCTGAAGGAAGTCATTGAGGAGAGCAGGCAGCTGGGGCTGTCTTATGCAGAACTGGCAGAGATGCTGAAACTTATATACGAGGAGGAGCAGGAATGAGCGATTGTATCAGGCTGGAGCATGTACATAAGAGCTACGGAGCTTTTGCGCTGCAGGACATTACGCTGGGCATCAAGGAAGGCTATATTACCGGATTGATCGGCCCCAACGGTGCAGGCAAAACCACTCTGATCCAGATGATCATGGGCATGGTCCACCCGGACCGCGGGGACGTTCGATTGTTCGGCGGGCAGAATAAAGAGCAGGTGCCGGCGGTTAAGGAACGGATCGGCTATGTGTCGGACGAGAATATATACTACGAGCAGCTTACGGTCAAGCAGATGAAAAAGGTGATCGCCCCCTTCTACAGCCGCTGGAATGAAGATACATATGTGAAATACCAGGAGCTGTTTAAGCTGTCCCCGGGCAAGAAAATCAAGGATCTGTCCAAGGGGATGAAAATCAAATTATCACTCGCCATCGCTCTATCCCACGGTGCGGATCTGCTCATTATGGACGAACCTACGTCCGGGCTTGATCCGGTATTCCGCCGGGAGCTGCTGGATCTGTTAACGGAACACATCCAGGACGAGAAAAAATCTATTCTGTTCTCCACCCATAACACGACCGATCTCGACCGGATTGCTGACTATATTGTGTTTGTGAATGACGGGCGGGTTGTGTTCAATGAGATGAAGGAGGCGCTGGCGGAGAAATATCTGCTAGTCAAAGGCGGCAAGGAGCTGCTCGACCGCGACACCCGCCGTCTGTTCCTGGGAATCCGCGAGAGCGCGCACGGCTTTGAGGGGCTGATGGGCAACCGCTCGGAGGGTGAGCGTTACTTTAAGGATACGGCTATCTGCGAGACGCCCACGCTGGAGGAAATTATGTATTTCTCGGTAAAAGGGAGCGATCTGCGTGTATAATTCATTCCATCTCATCCGCAAGGACTTCATTATTGTGCAAAAGTTCATTCTGCTGCTGATTCCATACTATATGATCATGGGCTTTACGAACTTTGATAACTACACTGTGTTCGCCCTGCTCCCGGCCATGCTGCTCCTCATCAATTCCTGCACAATGGATGTACAGCAGAATAACCAGAAATTCCTGGTCAGTCTGCCTGTTCCGAGACAGCAAATTGTGCTGGCCAAATATCTGGCGATTCTGCCCTACTCCATCATTAGCTTCGCCTTCACCGTGCTGCTGTATCTGGTCGGTTTTCTGGTCGGACGGACCGCTGAGCCGTTGGCCTGGAGAGAGCTTATGCTGAGTATCGCCACCTTTCCGCTGCTTGCCGCATTCTTTCTTCCCCTTCATTACTGGCTGGGCCGCAAAGGAACCCAGGTGATCAATCTGGTCTTTATTATGCTGATTATGATTAACTTTTTCGCGTTGAAGCAGCTGATGGACCAGTTCCCGGGACTGGCAGAGTGGGTAAGCTCCGGCAAAACAGACAGTCTGCTGCTGCCGGTGATTACCGGCCTCGGTTACGTACTGGTTTTATTCTGCTCCTATCTTATCTCGCTGCGGGTATTTACCTCCAAAGACATTTAGCATTAACAGTGTGGATTAGAGTAGCAGTACAGTAAGGAACAAGAATGTTGTGAAAAGAGATGATCTCCGGATATACCGGAGGTCATTTTTTGTTGCCATAAATGTTACTTGTGCGCCGCTGTTGGAGCTGACCGCAGCTCTCACGCAACTCCCTTGCAACTCCTGCGCAATCCAACTGCTCTCGCATCATTCCCCCGCCAGACCCAATAACTGCACTTTATGCAATTAAAACTGGCAGAAATTTGTTTATTCTCCATATAACTGTATTTTGTGCAACTATATCTGTCCGAATCGGCTATAGGAGCGTTTTTCGACTGTTTTAATTGTACGAAATACACTTAAACGGGCTTCGGGTGGAAAAAGTGGCTTTTTAAGTGTATGGAGTGCAGCTAAGTAGGAATAAGGTATGCAGGAGGCAGCAGGGAGTAGAGTAGCACGAGGCAGCAGAGGGTAGGATCAGGTAGTAAGTAGATATGCAAAAGGTGACAAAAGGCAGCAAAAGATGTGCACGAGCATTGCACGGGCATTGGCAAGACTGTCCAGCTAACCCTAAACTAATCATAATAGAAAATAAAGGGAACCTTTCCTTTATTATCGGGGTCGTATTAAGTGAGGTGAAGCGCTTGGAGCTGAATGGGCTGAAGGATAAATTCAAGAGTGAGCTGAGGGTTGGGCTCAATTATGAGCAGAGGGCTGGGCAAAAGGTTGAGCGGAGGGATGGGCTGGAGGATAAACTGAAGCTTGCTGAAGCGATGGACGAAGAACAGCTGCGGCAGATCATGAGCCTGTACGGCAATGATATCTGGAATTATATCTATTACTTAACAAAAAACACAGAGCAGGCCGAGGATCTCACGCAGGAGGTCTTTGTGAAGTGCTACTACCGGATCGGCACCTACAAGGGAACCTCCAGCCTGAAGGCCTGGCTGTTGACGATTGCGCGGAATACGGTGTTCTCTTACCGTAAATCCCGGTTTTTCCGAGCCGGCTTGTGGGGTGAGGTGCAGAGCATTACGCCGGCGGCGCGGGAGCGCCAGGGAGCAGAACCGGAAGCTGAGCAGCTGTTCGGCACAGCACGCTCGGCAGAGATGGAGTACATGGGCAACCAGCAGGCACGGGACATCTGGAGCCTTATTATGAAGCTGCCGGATAAGCTGCGTGAGGTGCTTGTGCTGGATCTGAAGGCCGGGCTGTCCATTAATGAGATTGCTGTGCTGACTGAGCTGCCCCCGGGAACCGTCAAATCGCGCCTGCACCGGGCACGCCGTAAAGTCCAGGATAAACTAAGGGGGTTACAATGATGGATGAACGTGAGCCGAAGTGGTATGAACAGGCCCGCAAAGGGCCGTTCCAGGAGGAGAAATTTACGGCTTCCTCTGCCGAGCAGGTCATGCGCAGACTGCATGCGGAAGCTGAACCGTCCCGTCCCCGCACACGCCAAAGGCTTAGGCTGGGGATAATGACTGCCGTCATTTTCCTCGTGCTGGCCGGGGGCGGAGCCCTTTATCTGAATAACGGGCCTCAGGACGGAGTTAACACTGCAGGTGTTACGGTTCCGGCAGAGGAGCAAACAGAGCTAAGCGATGATGCACTAAAAAAGATCGCAGAGCAGCTCATCCGGAAGCAGCTTGGCCGGGACATTCCATTTAAAAAGCTGGAGCATGTGCAGAATACAGAAAATGTACAGCTGGAGTATAGAGAGTACAGTAAGGCTTACGCTTTGGTCGGTATTAACGCAAAGACAGGAGAAACAAAGCATTATACTATAAATGCAGCACTTGATCCAGAAGCAACAGACAATACCTTAATCGATGAAGCCAGAGATAAATTGCTGGAGCTTGGCTATAAAGGGAACTTTGAAGTTACAGGGTCCACACTTTATGTAGACTACGGGCGTACGGCTAATAAAAGCATTCAGGTGCAAAACGTCATTACAGCAGCAGATGCTGCCATTAATTTTGCGAACGGGGTCTTTAAAGCCGCTTACTTTGATGTGGAGCTGAATGAGGTCAGCGAGGAAATGAAGCAGACTGCATTGCAGGGGCTGAGGCTGATCAGCGGCGGCGGGGAAGAGCAGCTGAACAGGGCTGTCCGTATTATAATAGAAGGAATGCCGGAGGAGATCACGCTTATTTACGGGCCTGTAGAGAATATCACCACGGCAGTTGCCTTCAATTATGCGACCGGCGCGCTTCTGGATGTTTATGATAACTCACTGAGCATCATTGACACCACCGATCTCAAGTATACCGAGGAAGAGGAAGAGCAGCTGCTCAAAATGGACAGCGCCAAGCTGCGGAGCGCAGCTGCCGCCATCGCGGATAAGCTGTACGGCATCCGGCTGGAGGAGGATTACAGGATGGATAAGAACGGATCAAGGCCTGGAGTGGTTACGTTCGAGAGCCGCAGCGGTGCGCCGGCGTTTGAGGTCTCTTACAATTTGGAAGGTTCCATTTACAGCTTCATTATAAAAAGAGACAGTAACACACTATATTAATGAAGAAAATTGATATGTAATCAAGAAAAGATGCAGGCCTGCAGCAGGCTGCGTCTTTTTTTGCGTAACAAAACAACAATTGCTATACTAGATAAATCTGAACTTTTACAAAAAAGTGGAATTTAGTTAACAGAAATTTGGTATGGAAGTAAGAGGGATTATTATGTACAAAAAAAATACCGGACTTCTGCCGGTGCAGTTCTACGTAGTCGCAGGACTGGTCTGGATGAAGCTGCTGCTGCTGCGGGTGCTGTTTTTTGAACGGATCGCCTGGGAATGGATTGCCATGGACCTTGCGCCGGTGCTGCTGATTATGGGGGTCCTGACTATACTGCTGCCGCTGCGGATGAAAACAGGGGCTTACTGGAGCTTTAATGTTATCCTGTCGCTGCTGCTGTTTGCGGCAAGCGTGTATTTTAACCATTTCGGATCGGTTCCGACCTATCTGGCCTTATATGAGTTAAACCAGGTGTTCCAGGTTAAAGAAAGTGTGGAATCGACGATTCAGCCGGTGGATTACCTGTTCTTTGCTGACCTTGCAATTGCGGCTGTCTATGCAGGGGTGCGCAGATGGCAGCAGGGACCGGCTTACCGGAGCCGTAGCTACAGCGGCGGTACACGTCCCGCTTCCAGAATCCAGCTCGTTGTTCTTTTGGTAGCGATTATTGGCGGAGGCTCGCTGTCCGCTTATTCAGTGCATGCGGCAGGCAGCATCACGAACGAGCTGGTACAGGCGGAAAGCGCCGGGTTCCTGAACTATGAGGTGGTGGCGCTGCTCAAGGCGCAGGAGGATAACGGGCTGATCGGCACTGGCGATATTAATGAAACGGTTGCCAAAGTGAGCACGCTGGAAGCATCCTATCCCTATAGCAGCAAGCCTGCTGGTACAGTACCGGACTATTTTGGCTCACAAAAGGGCAAAAATGTCATCGTCATCCAGCTGGAGGCGTTCCAGAGCTTTCCGCTGCATCAGACACTGGACGGTCAGGAGCTGACGCCGGTACTGAATAAACTGGCAGGTGAGGGCTTTTATTTTCCGCGGGTGTTCCAGCAGATCGGCCCGGGCAATACTTCGGACGCCGAGTTTATGAGCAACACCTCAATCTACCCGATCGGTACGCTGGCGATGTCCACCGGCTTCGGTGACCGTGAGCTGCCCAGTCTGCCGCGTCTGCTGCAGACTAAGGGGTATGAAGCTTATACCTTCCATGTGAACAAGGTTGGCTTCTGGAACCGCAATGAGCTGTATCCGGCACTGGGCTTTAACGGGTACTATGACAAGGGTGATTTCGTCAATGACCATTTCAATTCATTCGGCGCCTCGGATGAGCAGCTGTATATTACCGCTGTAAAAGAGCTGGCACAGCTGCAGAAGAAGGGAACACCGCTTTATGCCCAGCTTGTGACCGCCTCGAGCCATCATCCGTTCAAGATTCCTGACAGCTTCAAGAAGATTACTATGCCGGATACGCTGGAAGGCACCATGCTGGGAGATTATCTGACAGCAATCAATTACACCGACTATGCGGTAGGCACACTGATTGAAGGGCTTAAGCAGCAGGGGTTGTGGGAGGACACGGTGCTTGTGCTGTACGGTGACCATTTTGGCCTCCAGCCGCAGGATGTCCAGCCGGAGCAGGTCGGGGAAGCGCTGGGTATTTCGTATCACCCGCGGATTAGCCGGTTCAATATTCCGCTGATTGTGCATGTGCCGGGAATGACTGAGGGCAGGACGGTAACGCGTGTCGGAGGGCAGCTTGATATTCTCCCGACCGTAGCCAATCTGCTCGGCCTTGATCTGAAAGCGGAAGGCTTCACAGCCTTCGGGCATGACCTGCTCAATATTGACCGCAATGTGATCGGGATGCGGTATTATATGCCTTCCGGCTCTTTTTTTAACGATGAGATTATGTTTGTTCCGGGCAAAAGCTTTGCTGACGGCGAAGCTGTGTCGCTTCAAACATTTGAGCCTGTAGCAGACTACAGCAAGTATGAGAGTGATTATAACTATATCCTGCAGCTGATGAAGCTGTCTGATGAATATGTGAAGCTGCTGCCGCAGCGTTAGGAGGCGTTATGAAAAGATTACTCAAACCGCAAGTTCTGGTCACTCTGGCCGGAGGCGGACTGATTCTGTATCTGCTGTTTTTGCAGCCGTTTGTCGGGGTGGCCGATAATGGCGATTTTTTGCGCATGATGAATACGGTCGGCCTTAATTATTATGATGCTGCGGAGAGCTACGCCGACCGCTTTTTCAGCTTCAGCCATTCCCAGTTTGCTTATGACAATCTGTTCAGGGGCTTCTATCCTTCCTCCCAGATTCTGCTGGTGCTTGTGCCTCGGCTGCTGGCCGGACTGGTGCACGGCAGTTATTTCGATATCCGCGTCCTGGGGGCGGTGTATGCCGTGCTGCTGCTTGCTGCGACCTGGCTGACCGTAAAGCTCGGGGCTAAGCATTCTGCTGTTATGGGGCTGGTGCTCGGGGCGGGTCTGCTGTTTGTTTTTTATGATATCGGCTATCTGGCCTATTTTAACTCGCTGTTCGGCGAGCCGGTCTCGATGGTGTTCATGCTGCTGACCTTTGTGCTGGGCCTAAGGCTGGCGATGCAGGACAATCCGACCACCAGGGGGCTGACCCTGTTCTTTATTGCCGTGCTGTTTCTCGTCTGCTCCAAAATCCAGAACGCGCCCGTGGGCCTTGCGTTTATGCTGATTTTTTGGCGGATGGGCTCTCTGAAAGGGGAGGGGGGCTTCCGGAAGCTGGCCCGGCGGTTCGCTGTAGCAGTGGCGCTCGTATCGGTCGTCCTCTACGTAACGGCTCCCAAGGAGCTGAAGCATATTAACCTGTACCAGACCGTCTTCTTCGGGATTCTGAACGAGTCTCCGGATGTGCGCGGGGATCTGCGCGATCTCGGGCTGCCGGAGCGGCTGGAGGTGCTGGCGGGAACGAATTATTTTCAGGGGGACACGGCGATCAAGCAGGATGATCCTTCGCTGACGCCGGATTTTTATGACCGGATCTCGCATAAGGATGTGCTCTTCTTCTATTTGAAGCATCCGTCCCGGCTGATAGATAATATGGAGTATGCGGCGCAGAACAGCATGTCCATCCGTCCCTATTATCTCGGAAGCTATGAAAAAAGCCTGGGCAATCCGGCAGGGGCAGTGGCCTATACATACAGCGGGTGGAGCGAGTTTAAAAACCGGAAGCTGCCGGACTCCCTCTGGTTCCTTGTTCTGTTCTATCTGGTCTATTATGCAGGGGTGCTGTTTCATTATTTCCGTGCAAAAGAACGCCGTGAACGCGTTGCCGGAGAGCTGCTCATGCTGCTGGGCCTGATCGGGCTGTTCTCCTTTCTGGTGCCGATTCTCGGGGACGGGCGTGCGGACATAGGCAAGCATTTATTCATGTTCAATGTAAGCTTTGATATGATGGCCATAGTCATATTGGGCGGAATTGTGCGTATTGCTGCAGGATTTTTGGGGCGCAAGAATGGGACTTTGGGGAATTGACCCTAGGTTCATAATCGAATACAATGTGTTTGGAACTGGAGTAAAAGATTAACAAATGGCTTACAGCCTCATCTGAGTAAGGGGGCCGCTATGGGGAATGATGAACACAGAGACAGAATTGAGCAGGCAAGGCAGGAACTGAACAGGCTGGCGCTTGAATATGGGGTGCAGGATATAAGAGTCCTCCGCCAGTCCGTGAAGCTGGATGCACTGTTGAATGAATATACCGGTTGCCTTACCGATAAGGATGACATGCCCTATTAGTATAAAAGAACAGCATTGTATATTTTGGACATTTGGACGGCCTGGCCGTCTGGATGTCTTTTTTTTGTGGATGGGGGAGGATTATTTCGCTTGTCTGCTATGTCGGGAGGAGAATAGAGGGGAGCGGGTGGGATGAGGGGCAAAAGTGCCTTTGGTTCGGTCGGAAGTGGGCAGATGGGCGAAATGAGAGGCAAAAGTGCCTTTGAATCGGGGGAAAGTGGGCAGATGGGCGAAATGAGAGGCAAAAATGCCTTTGATTCGGCGGGGAGTGGGCGGATGGGCGAAAAGAGAGGCAAAAGTGCCTTTGAATCAGGGAAAATTGGGCTAATGGGCGAAATGAGAGGCAAAATTGCCTTTGATTCGGCGGAAAGTGGGCTGATGGGCGAAATGAGAGGCAATAATGCCTTTGGTTCGGGCGGAAGTGGGCTAGTGGGCGAAAAGAGAGGCAAAAGTGTCTTTGAATCGAAAGGATGTGGGCTGCCGGAAGAAAACTAGGTTGTTTTTTGTCACTTAATTCCATGTTTTATCATGATTTTTGATCATTAGTTGGAAAAACGTCACTTAAAGGGGCGGTATACGCCTTTTAAAGCGAAATGGGAGAAATTAAGTTACCTTTATCAACTTAGTTACTCAAATACGTTGCTTGGTGAGGAATTAGGTGGCTTAAATCAACTTATTTCGCTCAACCAGATTCAGATATAAAATCCACATAGCTAAGTTTCTGTTTCCATAGTTCCTGTAAGAGTGCTCCGGCGGCTGTATGGCTGCCTGGGGCGCTCTTTTTGTGTTGGCGGCAACGCCCGGCGGGAGTGGAAGGAATCGGTAAAGGTTCGGGCCACCCGGGTGAATGACAGCGGGCATCTGCCAATTTATTGCCGGGCATGGCATCTGTCCATGAGGCGGATGCTGACTCCGCATATAGTACTACTGTCTTGAGAATATGACGGGGCAGGGTGAAAGCCGTGAAAGCAAAAAAGAGAAGAACGCGTCCGCGGGATTACCGGGACGGCTATCAGGAGGGATATCGTCTCGGCTTATGTGAAGCTGTGAAGCGCCTGAATTCTCCGGAGGTGGAGGCATGCCGGCCTTTTAAGCTGATGTATGTCCCCCAGGGGTTCGAAGCGATAGATACAGGCATCACAGAAGCGCTCCGGCTGCTTGTCAGCGAACTCGTTCTCGCAAGTCCGGATACGATGCTGGAGGTTGCGGCACGCGAGAAGCCGGGGGCTGTGCTGGTCATGAACGGGCTGCATGTATTTCCCGAGAACCACCTGGAGCAAATCGATGAGATTAGAAAAATGGGCATCGCTACAGCAATCTGGTTTGCGGATGACCCCTATTTTACCGAGGATACCTCAGTCATCTGTCTGCACTATGACCATGTGTTCACCCACGAGCTGGGCTGTGTTGAGTTCTACCGCTCACTCGGAGCAGGCTCTGTCCATTATCTTCCGCTCTGCGTTAATCCGCAGATGTTCTATCCGCGCCGGACCGGGCCGCAGCATCAGTTCGATATTGTGTTCATCGGCAATGCGTTCCGCAACCGCACCGCGCTGTTTGATGAGCTGGCGCCTTACCTGAAAGGGAAAAAGGTGCTGATCGCCGGAGGCTTCTGGGAACGGCTTAGCCAGTTCGAGGAGTTGTCGCCTTTTATCAGAAGCGGCTTTATTCCTCCGGAGGAAACCGCCAATTACTACAGCGGGGCGAAGCTGGTCATCAACATTCACCGGCCGTGGGAAGGCGGACTGGATAACCGCAACACCTTTCAGCTGCCGTCTCGCTCCATTAATCCCCGTACCTATGAGATCAGCGCCTGCGGAACGATGCAGCTGACGGATATCCGCGAGGATCTGGGCAGCTACTACCGTCCGGGCCACGATCTGGAGACCTTTGCCTCGGCCGAAGAGCTGAAGCGCAAAATCGATTATTACCTGAAGCATGAGCACGAGCGGCGGAAATTCGCGCTGCGGGGACTGCAGACGACTCTGCGCCACCACACCTTTACGGCAAGATTGCCTCAGCTGCTCAATGTTCTTACTTCACAAATGTGAAATTCAAAGGGATGAAGGAGCGATTACTCATGAATAACCACCAATTTATCATGCCCGCGCCGCCACTGCCTCGGACACCGGCGGAGGAAGAGAAGCTGCGCGGACGCTTAACCGGCTTCAAGACCGGCTATGACGAAGGCTACCTGCGGGGACGGCTCGCCATTCTGGACGGCCGCCCGGAGGAGCCGATTCCGGTACGGAATCTTCATATTTTGTATGTGGCCTCCGGCAAGGGCTACCCGTATTCCCCGCTGGATGATGCCGTGCTTTTCGCTCTTCAGAGACTGGCTACCCAGGTTACGGTATCGGATGTGCGGCAGAACCTGGCAGAGCTTGCGGCAGCGCAGCGGCCGGATCTCGTGCTGGTGCTGGACGGGATGGAGCTGCCGCTGGAGCAGATTTCTATGCTGCGGGGCAGAGGCATCAAGACGGCAATCTGGCTGACAGATGACCCGTATTACACCGATTTTACGATGAAAATCGTTGCCCATTACGACTACGTATTCACCCTGGAGCGCAATTGCGTGGAGGTATACCGCGGACTGGGCTGCCCTGAGGTGCATTACCTGCCGTTTGCCGCGCACCGGGAGCATTACCGTCCGACGCTCGGCCGTTCGCCGATCCAGCGCGATGTCAGCTTTATCGGGTCGGCTTACTGGAACCGGATCAATTTTTTCCGGGACATTATGCCTGAGCTGATGAGCTACAACACCGTTATTAACGGCATCTGGTGGGACCGCCTGCCGGAAGCCCCGCTCTACGGGGACCGGATTGAGATCGGCAAGTGGATGTCTCCGCAGGAAACGTCGGTTACCTACAGCGGCTCCAAGATAGTTATTAACCTGCACCGTGCCCATGTGGATGAAAAAGACAACAACAATGCGCTGCTGATTCCGGCCGCCTCACCGAACCCGCGCACCTTCGAAATTGCCGCCGCAGGTACCCTGCAGCTGAGCGATGCCAGAGATGATATGGGCACCTTCTACAAGGTGGGCGAGGAGATCGACACCTTCTCAAGCCCGCAGGAGATGATGGATAAAATCCGTTATTACCTGACTCATGAGGAGGAGCGCCGGGATATGGCTCTGCGCGCTTTTGAGCGGACGCTGAAGGATCACACCTACACCAGACGCCTGCATCAGCTGCTGACTGTCATCTACGGATAGCCGCCTGTAAAAATGTGCGTTTACCGGGGGACAGGTGTCGTGCCGGCATCTGTTCCCCCTCAATATACTGAGTACTGGACCTTGGCACCCGCCCTGCAGCGGGCAGCAAGTTAAAAACTGAGCGGATGCTTCCGAAGCGAGTTTTACTGTGAAGAAGTGCTCTGTAGCTGCCGCTTCGTAAAACTAAGCGGATGCTTCCGAAGCAAGTTTTACGCGAAGAAAAGCTCTGCAGCCAATGCTTCGTAAAACTTTGAAGGAGGTGAATGGCTGCTCGAGGCCCCTCGCCAGGGAGCGCCGAAACACCATGGCCGACAAAGCTACAATCGTCCTTTTTTCCCACGTGTCCAATACACGCAGCATTACCGGTGCAGAGAAGCTGCTGCTGTTCTTCGCCCGCGAGCTGTCCGGTTACTTCAATTGCATCCTTGTAGCACCCCAAGACGGCAAGCTGACCCAGCAGGCCCGCAGGTCCGGCCTGAATGTGCAGATCATCCCGATTCCGCTGGTCTACGGGATGTATACCCCTTATGCCGGACTTGAGGCGGATATCCGCAAATTCCAGGAGGGCCGGGAATACCTGGAGCTGAAAGACTGGCTTGCCGCGCTCCGGCCGGCGTTCATTATTTCGAGCACCTGCGTGCATGTCCTGCCGGCGCTGGCAGCCAAGTCGCTTGGCATTCCGGTAGTGTGGAAGATTTCGGAGACGATTACGGATAACGAATACACCGGAATCAGTGTGGAGCTGATCCACAGGAACAGCGATGAGATCCTCGCGATCTCCCATACGGCGGCGTCGTGCTTCCCGCAGGAGATCCGCGACAGCAAGATAACGCAGCTTCCGCCCTCCTGGAATGACCAGGAGCTGCTGATGGCGGCCTGGAGCACCCTGCGCAGCGAACGGCGGCGGGAGCTGCGGATTGCCCCTGGCGAGCTGCTGATCGGCTATATTTCTTCCTTCATTAATAAAGAAAAAGGTCTGGAGCATTTTGTGAAAATGGCCGTTCTGGTCAGTGAGCAGCATCCGGAAGCGAAGTACGTGGTCATCGGTACTCCCGGGGACAAAAGCTACTACGAGCGCTGTGTCCGTAAGGTAAAGCTGGAGGGGCTGACCTCCCGCTTCAAATTCTACGGCTACGAGGATTCTCTGCCCTCTGCCTATTGTGCAATGGATCTGCTGGTGGTTCCCAGCCTGATCCGGGAGGGCTTCGGCATGACTGCGCTCGAAGGCATGGCTTTTGGCAAGCCGGTTGTCGCCTATGACTCCGGCGGCCTGTGTGAGGTGCTGCAGGCCGCAGGCTGCAGCGGCCTGCTCGCCCCGGCAGCGGACATCGGTGCGCTCGCCGCACGCGTGAACGGCCTGCTGGCGGAGCCGGGCCTTGCCGCCGCCACCGGCAGCCAGGCGCGCGAGCGCATCGACGCCGTCTACGGGCCGGCGGCTTACCGCGCGCGCCTGCTCGGCCTCGCGGAGCGCTGGCAGCTCCGCTACTGCCTGGCGCCGCCCGAGCCCGGCGGCGCCTCTCAAGCCACGCCCGTGCCGCCGGCACCGGGCGGAGGCGAACCGGCGGCGCGCACAGCCCCGCCGAAGGCCAAGGCGCGCCGCGCAGCACGGTTGCGGCGCGCAAAGCTCCGGCGCGGCAGGCTGAGCCGCGCCAGGACCCGGGCGCGCCGCGGCAAGCGCCCGGGCCGCAAGCGGCGCGCGGGCGGCAGCGCGCACCGGAAGAGCAGCCGCGGGCGCAGGCACCGCGGCGGGAAGGCCGGGCGGCGCAGGCGCAGCCGCTAGGTTTTGTGCGGGTGGCGCAGCGCCACCTGCGGGCTTTGCCTTTCGCGAGGCGCGCCGCCACTCGCGTGCCGGCTTTTCGCGGGTAGCAGCGCCCCCGCAGGTTTTGCCTTTTGCGAGGCGCACCGCACCTAGCAGGCCTTGCCTTTCGCGGGGCGCGCCGCCACTGGCGGGCCTTTAGCGAGCGGACCCTGCTCAGACCCTAAAACCACCCTGCCCTATACCCACAGGCAGGGTCAACATCAAAGGGAGTGAACCCATGAAGATCATGACGATTTTGGGCACACGGCCCGAAATAATCCGCCTAAGCGTGATCATAGCGCTGCTGGATAAGCATGCGGACCGGCATGTGCTGGTGCATACCGGCCAGAATTTCACGGCCAGCCTCAGCGGAGTGTTCTTTGCAGAGCTTGGACTGCGGGCACCGGACTATGTGCTGCAGGATAAGCAGGCCGGGCTGGGCGGCCAGATGGCTGCCATGTTCGGCAGCCTGGAAGGCATCCTGCTGAAGGAGCAGCCGGACCGGGTGCTGCTGCTTGGTGATACGAACAGTGCGCTGTGCGCCATTCTCGCCGAGCGGATGGGCATTCCGGTTGTCCATATGGAGGCGGGCAACCGCTGCTATGACCTGAAAGTGCCCGAAGAGAAAAACCGCCGTGTCATCGACGCGGTTTCCACCATTAATATGCCATATACGCAGCAGAGCAAACGCCATCTGGTCAGCGAGGGCTTCCCGAGCCAGCGTATCGTGCTCACCGGCAACCCGATTCATGAGGTGATTACGCACTACCAGGCACAGATCAGCAGCAGTGATATTTTATCCCGCCTGGAACTGACCTCCGGGCAGTACTTCCTTGTTACAGCCCACCGGGCCGAGAATGTGGATGATCCGCAGTCGCTGGTGCAGATCATGTCAGGATTGAACCTGGTGGCTGAGCAGTTTGGCCTCCGCCTGATCTGCAGCATTCATCCCCGCACCCGTTCCAAGCTGACGGAGCAGTTCCAGCTTGAGATGAACCCGCTGGTGGAATTCCATGAGCCCTTCGGATTTTTCGATTTCGTCCATCTGGAGCAGCATGCCCTCTGTGCGATCACCGACAGCGGGACCGTCCAGGAGGAATGCTGCCTGATGGGAGTGCCGACCGTAACGATCCGCCGGACGACAGAACGTCCGGAGACGGTGGATTGCGGAAGCAATGTAGTGTCGGGAGTGGAGCAGAACAGCATTCTGCGCAGTGTCCGGCTGATGACGTCGCTGAATCAGGAATGGGAGGCACCGGAGGGCTATTTGACCCCGGATGTCTCGGCTAAGGTAGTTAAATTTTTGCTTGGAGGGAACCTGCATGTTTAATAATAAACGGATTATGGTCACCGGCGGCACCGGTTCCTGGGGGCATGAGCTTATCCGGCAGCTGCTGCCGCAAAATCCCAAGGAGATTATCGTCTTCTCCCGCAGTGAGTCTGCACAGGTGGCAATGAGCCGCGAATTTGAGGATAACCGCCTAAGCTTTGTAATCGGGGACATCCGTGACAAGGAAGCGCTGGTCGCCGCCTGCCGCGGTGTGGATTATGTGTTCCATCTGGCTGCGCTGAAGCATGTTCCGGTCTGCGAGGATCAGCCGTATGAAGCGCTGAAGACCAATGTGGTCGGTACCCAGAACGTCATTGAGGCAGCCATCGCCAACAATGTGGAAAAAGCGATCTACATCTCCACCGACAAAGCAGCCAATCCGTCCAACTTCTACGGCATGACCAAGGCTATCGGCGAAAAGCTGTTCGTCTACGCCAACCTGCTCGGCTCACGCACCCGGTTCGTAACGGTGCGCGGCGGCAATGTACTGGGAACGAACGGCAGTGTCGTCCATCTATTCATGAAGCAGATTAAGGATAAAGGTCAGGTCCGCATTACCGATATGAATATGACCCGCTTCTTCTTCACCCTGCGCGATGCGATTACCCTGCTGTTCAAGGCTTCTGAGGTCAGCCTCGGCGGCGAAATTTTCGTCATGACCATGCCGACCTGCAAGATTGTTGATCTGGCTGAGGTGCTGATCGAGGCCTCCGGGAGAACCGATGTCAGCATCATAGAAGCAGGCATCCGGCCCGGGGAGAAAATCCACGAAATTCTGATGAGTGATTTCGAAAGCCTGACCACCGTTGTCTACGATGAGCAGTACCTGGTCATTCTCCCGACGCTGGATATGCCGGAGCTGAAGGCCCATTACAAGAGCTATCCGCATGTCTCGTTCAACAGCTTCAGCTCGGAGAATAACCTGATGGATCAGGAGGAGATCAAGGACATCCTGATCCGGGGAGGTTTTCTGCAATGAAGCTGCTTATCCTCGGCGGAAACGGTATGGCGGGTCATATGCTGGCGGCGTATTTTCGCCGCCAGGGCACACATCATGTCTTCCATACAACCCGGGATAAGAGTGATCTTGGCGGGCTGTATGTCGATGCCGACGATATTGCCGGCGTTGAGAAGCTGGTTGACATTGTATCACCCCATTGCATTATCAATGCAATGGGTGTCCTTAATCATTTTGCCGAGCGTGACCGGGTTACGGCCTATCATGTGAACGGATTTCTGCCGCACCGGCTGCGCCGGGCTGCAGATAACGCCGGAGCCCGGCTGATTCATATCAGCACCGACTGCGTGTTCGAGGGAACGCGCGGCGGTTATACGGAGGAGGATGCAGCTGACGGCACCTCGGTCTACGCCATCACCAAAAGCCTCGGCGAAGTCCGTGCCCCCGGCCATCTGACCATCCGCACCTCCATTATCGGTCCGGAAATCCGCAGCGGCGGCATCGGGCTGATGGAATGGTTCCTGGCCCAGAAGGGGCCGGTCTCCGGCTACGAGCGGGTGATGTGGAACGGGGTCACGACACTGGAGCTGGCCAAGGCGGTAGAACAGATGCTGGCTTCACCGGTGTCCGGCCTGATTCATCTGGCCCACCCGCAGCCGCTCAGCAAATACGAGCTGCTGCGTCATATGCAGCAGGCCTTCGGTAAAGAGGATGTCGAGATTATTCCAGAATCCGCGCATGTCCAGGACCGGACTCTGGTGAGTACAAGAGCCGATGTTCATTTTGAACTTCCTGCATATTCTGTAATGCTCAAGGAACTTGCTGACTGGATGAACCAGTCAGCGATGTACACATGAAGGCGCGGAGGCTGCTGATAACCGGAGCTGCAGGCTTTACCGGAGCGCATGCCGTCCGTTACTTTCATGCCGCCGGAGCAGAGGTTACCGCTGTGGTGCGCCGTCCGGCAGCAGCCGGGTTCTGGCCTGAAGGAGTGAAGCAGCAGGTCTGCGATCTGAGCGACCGCAGGGCTGTAGCGGCCATGGTTGCGGAGGCCGGGCCGGATGAGGTCCTTCATCTGGCAGGCCGCAACTCCGTCCCGGAATCATGGCGGGACCCGCTGCTCTACATGGAGACCAACGTGATGGCGACGCTGTATCTGCTGGAGGCACTCCGTGCGCGGCCGGCAGGGCGGATTCTGGTTGCGGGCTCCCGGCTGAAGTACCGTCCGGGAACCGCCGCCGGTCCGCCTCATCCCTACAGCCTCAGCAAAACGCTGGAGGAGCTGGTGTCCCTTGCCTGGGGGACCCTGTTCAAGCAGCCGGTGCTGCTGGCAGAGCCCTGTAACCTGATCGGCCCCGGCCCCTCCACCGGCTTCTGCACCCTGCTGGCACAGCATACTGTGCGCAGCGAGGCTGCGGCGGCCAGCGGAGCTGAGGCGCCGCCGGCCTTCCGGCTGTCATCACGGCATGCGCTGCGCGACTTCCTGGATGTGCGCGATGCCGTGCGGGCTTACGATTACATTCTCCTCAGCGGGACGGAAGGTACCGTCTACCGGATTGATTCTGGAACACAGCGGACGCTGGGCGATATTTCCGCGAAGCTGCTGGTGCATGCGAAGGCTCCGGTGCCGATGGACTGGGGACCGGATGCCCCCGGGCAAGCGCCGGAACCGTCCGGGGCTGCGCAACCGGATGCTGCAGACGAAGCAGTGGAGAATGCTGCCGCACTCGGCTGGAAGCCGGAAATCAGCCTTGAGCGCTCACTGCAAGAGATTGTGGATTATTGCCGCTCCGGCAGGGAAGGAAGGTTATCATGAATCGTCCGAAGGTTTCGGTCATTATCCCGTTCTATAATTGCCCTTACATTGAGCAGGCGCTGCAAAGCGCCTTATCCCAATCCTGGCAGCCCTATGAGATTATCGTAGTCGATGACGGCTCCTATGTTCACACGGACCGGATTGCCCCATATCTGCACAAAATTCACTATCTGGGTAAAGCCAACGGGGGAACCGCCTCTGCGCTGAACCACGCGATTCTGCATGCTACCGGCGATTATGTGGCCTGGCTGAGCTCAGATGATATGTTTTACCATGACAAAATAAACAACCAGGTGCTGTTCATGGAGCAGAACGGCCTGCTGATCAGCTATACCAACTTCCACTACATCAACGGGGAGTCCCAGCTAACGGAGATGAACGCTTCTCCGGTCTTCCCGAACCAGCTTGAATATCTGCGCTGCTTCCTGCACGGCAATCCCATTAACGGCTGCACCGTAATGTTCAGGCGTGATGTGTTCGGAGCGATCGGCTTGTTCAATGAATCCCTGCCCTATACACATGACTATGACCTGTGGTACAGAGCCATCCTGAGCGGCTATCCGCCGGTCATGCTGAATCAGTCCTTAACCGCCTACCGGCGGCACAGCGGAATGGGGACCCTGAAGCATTATGATGTCATCATGGCAGAGGCTGCAGCGACCAATGCCCGCTATAACGGCATGCTGCGCGGGCTGATTGCCTCCATGGGCGGCTGAGCCGCGCAGCGGCCGCAAGATCATTTTTGGGGGAGAAGCCTATGTACCGGGAAATTCAAGTGAGTGACTTTCTGCCGGTCCTGCTGGAGCAGCTGAAATTTTCCGACAGTATTCTGGATGTCGGCTGCGGGACCGGTGCGCTGCTGGAACGTTACGAGGCTGCTGTTGTGATGGGGCTGGATATACACAGACCCTACCTGCTGCACCGTAAATATACTTCACCCAACATCATCCCGATTCATGCCAATGCCAGCCATATCGATAAGCTGTTTCTGCCGGGCACGTTCTCGGCTGTTACGCTGATTGATTCACTGGAGCATTTTTCAATGGATGAGGGCAAGGAGCTGCTGAGAAAAGCAGAGCTGATCGCATCCAGCCGCGTAGTGGTATTTACGCCGCGCGGATTTTTTCCGCAGGAGGGGACGGACCATTTTCACCTGCAGGGGGAGTATTTCCAGAGACACTGGAGCGGCTGGGAGCCGGAGGATTTCCTGAAGCTCGGTTATTCGGTAACGGTTCTGAAGGGCTTTCACCATGCCGAGAATCCGGCCTTCCGCGAAGCATTCGGTGCGGACCACGCTCCACTCGATGCCCTGCTCGCCTGTAAAACGGTCTAACCCATACTTCGGAAAGGAGGTGAGCCCATGAATCAGAGCCTCAAGGTTTCAGTAGTCATTCCATTCTATAATTGCCCGTACGTGGACCAGGCGGTGGAAAGCGTGCTGGCCCAGAGCTATCCCAATATCGAGCTTATTGTGGTTGACGACGGCTCAACCCTGTATACCGAGAAGCTAACCCCGTACAAGGATAAAATCCTGTATATACGCAAGCAGAACGGCGGTACCGGCTCAGCGCTCAACATGGGCATCAAGGCGGCCAGCGGCAATTATTTTGCCTGGCTCAGCGCGGATGACCGCTTCTACCCGCACAAAATCGAGCGGCAGATGCAGGAGCTGCACCGTACGGGCACTCTTTTTAACCATTCCGCCTACTATTACATCAATGAACGGGGAGAACGGGCATCTGAGGTGATTAGTGTTCCGTTTGCCGGCAGACGCGAGCTGATTGCCACGATGATGACAGGCTGCCCGGTCAACGGCAGTACGGTTCTGCTTGATATGGGGATTTTCCGCACGGTCGGTGTTTTTGACGAGAGCTTTCTATATACCCAGGATTACGAGCTGTGGCTGCGGATTCTGCCTCATTTCGGCTGGTCCTATGTGGAGGAGCCGCTGCTGGATTACCGTGTGCATCAGGGGATGGGCTCGGTCATTCACAACGAAGCGCAGACCCGGGAGATTCAGATGGTACAGGCCAAGCATAACGGAATTTTAGCCCAGCTGCTGCGAAAGGAGGGAGGGTCATGAGGCTCATATTTCCGGTTCTGACCCTGTCCAGGGGAGGTGCACAGCGGATGCTGGCCGAACTGGCCAACCGCCTCAGCCATATCGGTCACGATGTGGTTGTTCTGATGCCTGCCGGAGGCACCGTAGAATACGAAATGGGCTGTAAGGTGGTCCATGTGCCTGAAGCTACTCTGACGGAGCATGATTTTCCTTATGGGGATGTCATTGTTTCTAATTACTATACAACTGTACAGGCAGCCCAGCGGGCGAGTGAGCAGGGGAAGGGCATCCATGTCAGGCTGGCCCTTTGCTATGAGCCGACCTTTTTGCCCGACAACAATCAGTCCTTTGCCTCCTACAGCGTTACCCGTAATCTGATGGTGCTGTCGCGCTGGCAGCAGGAGATTGTGAGGATCAACCATGGCATCAAGGGAAGGATTGTTCCGGTTGGCGTGAACGGGGATTTTCACAATATGCATATGCGTGAGGTGCCGGGAAGAAGTCTGGTAGTGTCCGCGATTCTGCGCAAGCCGGAAGGGGGGTTCTCCGGTCACCGGGAGCAGGAATACCTGCTGCAGGAGCTCGCCACGGTAAAAGAGCATCATCCCGAGGTCCAGATTTATCTGATTACCCCGCCGGGTGAATATGCCGATTCGGCTGCCCTGAAGGCCATTATGGCGGATAGCCGTTTCCATACGCGTACGCCGTCCAATGATATTGAGCTGTGCTACCATTATAATGAGAGCGACATTTTTGTCAGCTCAAGCACCTTTGATACGGGCTCTCTTCCCGGACTTGAAGCGATGCGCTGCGGGGCGGCACTGGCTACCGTCTATTCGGGCGGCAATCTGGAATATGGCATGCACGGGCAAAACTGCCTGATGTCCTACCGGTTCGAGAACAGGCTGGCACAGGATATCGTTACCCTGATCCGGGATAAGGAGCTGCGTGAGCGGCTTGCCCGCAAGGGGGAGAGCGATTCCTGGCGGTTCACCTGGGAGAAAAGCACGCAGCTTTTTCAGGCGGAGCTGTTTGAAATTGTATCCAAGCAGGGCGGAGCCTAACAACCGCCCGCCAAAAGAACCTTCAGCCCCGGTGGCGGTCACCGGCAGGACTGAAGGTTTTTTTGGCTGAAGACAGCGGCTAGAAGATGGAGAAGGAATTCAGCATTTCACGGAAAGACTGGGCATAGCGCTCCGAGCCGAAGCGGGCGACCATGTGGTTTCTGCCTTGAATGCGGATGCTGTCCCTCAGCTCCAGATTGTTCATCAGCTCCAGGCCTTCCTGTACAGCAGCTCCGATATTGCCCAGCGGATAGAACTTGCCGGATTGGTTATGGACGATAAAGGAGCGGACACCGTCAGAGTCGGTGCTAAGGACGGGACAGGTGCAGCAGATCGCTTCGGCTACGGCATACCCGAATCCTTCCGTTATTGATGTAGACAGCAGGAATCCCCCGGAGGCGGCAATGGAAGAGAAGTACACAGGCATAACATGGTTCGGGATATTGCTGAAAACAACCAGCCGGTCGTTCAGGCCGAGCCGGTGCAGCTCTTCATTAAAAAGCTGTGTCTGCTCTTCGGTCGCAAGCCCCGGATCATGAAACATCCAGAGATGCAGATCAGGCTTGTATGTGCGGATCTCTTTGGCAATCTGCAGATATTCGCGCCAGTTCTTGTTGCTCTCCAGCCGCCCTACCCAGGCAATGACAGGGTCATGCGGTTTTTCGCCGGGAATGAAGTGAAAAGACTGTATGTCTACAATGTTGGGAATAATGTACCGGTGCAGCCAGGGACAAATGGTTATAAACAGTTCCAGCAGATGATCGGTGGGCGGAATCAGCACGGCGTTGCAGTAGGAACGCAGGTAAGGCACAGCCTCTATAATCATATCCTTTGCATCCTCACGCTTGCCAAGCCCTTGGGATTCGTAGATCAGGATACCGGCGTAACCCAGCCTTCGCAGGCGCTCCATCAGCAGATAGTCAGAGGTTACAATAATAGCATCGTAACGCTCAGCTTCGAGCAGTGCACGGATTTCTTCATCTTTTAAAGCGATGTATACCGGGAAATTGTTCTGGTTCTGCTGTGAGGAACCCTGCATGAGATATAAAACATGGCACTGGATCCCTTCACGCTGCAGACTGTCACACCTTAGCCTGTTCAGAGTCTCTACTCCGCCGCTGGGTACATAAAACGTAAATAAAACCTTCATGCTCAACCCTCCTGAGTTCACCTTGCGGAGCCCTACTGTCTATAGGATACGCGAAGCTTCCCCGGCATGTGACTGCCTGAGGCCAGTGAGTGCCAAATCCTTTCAGAATAGTGCTGTCTGCAGCAGGCTATGCTAAGCCGTGTTACTGCAATCATCACATTCAAGAGACGGAGGATGAGTACATGTTGCGATCAAAGGTCAGCACATCAGTAGTCCGGGCAGCATTGCTGCTTGGTATGGTCAGCCTTACCGGCTGCGGCACAAATCAATCGGCAGACAATAACAGCGTGCACACGAACAGTGTTAACGGGAATAACGGCAGCCGGATTCAGACGAATGCGGTAAGGGGCAATACCTATGACACAATGGAGGTCAGCCAGGAGCTGGCCAAGAAAGTCACTGACATGCCTGAGGTCAGCTCCGCCAACGTCATGCTGGCCGGAAAAAGCGCCTATGTCGCCGTCAAGCTGGATGAAACCAACGGGAAGCCGCGTAATCTCAGCACTCATCATTATCGTTCCTACAGCTATGACGTCGGCAATCTCACTAGCATTCTGCCGCGCAACGGGGGGAATATGACGGGGAGAGCAGGCGGAATGAACGGCATGACAGGCGGAGCGGGCAGTATGTACGGCGGAAATACGACAGGCGGAGCAGGCGGTCTGGACGGCATCACAGGCAGAATGTATGGCGGAGATACGACAGGCAGAGCAAGCGGTATGGATGGCATGACAGGCAGAGCGGGTGATATGGATAATGGCGGCGCGCTGACTGGACGGAACAGTACAGCCGGAACACCAGGGTTTACGGGTATGGGCGGCTCCATGGCCGGAGTTCCTGCGGACCTGACGGGAACAGGCACAACGGCAGGAACGGGCATGACCGGCGGAAACGGCATGCTGTCCGGCAGCAATTATGTAGATGGAACACAGATGAAGCGTGACATTGACGACAGCATGGGCAACGGAATCGGCATCCGCAGTGTGGCTCCGGACAACAACTACCGGATGAGCAGCAATGAGGATGTGACCAATTATGTAAAGAACAGAATCGCCGATGTGGTCAAAAAGCATAATCCGTCGGTCAAAAATGTCTACGTGTCGGCAAATCCGGACTTCGTGGAACGCGCCAACTACTATGCCGAGGAGGCACGTGCAGGCCATCCGCTGAAAGGCTTTGCGAGGGAATTCGGGACTATGGTGGAGCGGATTTTCCCGACGCGCAGCGGGTATTAAGAGCTGGAATAGCGGACAATAATTGCAGTAGCATAATGTGCAGGACTGGCTAGGTACATGCTAAGCCGGAACGTAACTGTAGGAGCATAATGCAGCTGCAAAATCGGAACGTAACTATGCTGGCGAATAACTTCATGAGTAAAGTAATGCCGGCTGGTCGGCGGACTGTAACTAGGTCTGCTGCGCTGTCCGGCTTTATTTTTGTTCATTTTTGCCGGGAACGACGGATGGGAAACTGTCCTGTTGTATTCTATACAATAGAAGACGGTTCAATCCGCCATAATAAAATCTGCTGTATTTCCTGCAGATTTCCGGTTAACAGGCGCTGTCCTGATGCCCTATGCTGATGCCACATTCCAGATAGCTGCACTTTGTACAATTAAATAGGTTAAATTCCAGTATTTATGCAGTATAAGTGTATTCTGTGCAACTAAATCAGCGGAAATCGCCCGAAATGGGATTTTTTCCTTATTTTAAGTGTACAGAATACAGCTATATGGGAACCAAGGAGAAAAAAGGGCATTTTTGTTGTACAAAATGCAGTTAAAGTTACTTGTACTGCGATGTGAAGTGATACGGAGCGACGCGTTGTGGTGCGGTGTGATGCGGTGTGATGTGGTGCGGTGTGATGCGGTGTGATGTGGTGCGGTGTGATGCGGTGTGATGTGGTGCGGTGTGATGTGATGTGATGTGATGTGATGTGATGCGGTGTGATGTGGTGCGGTGTGCTGTGGTGCGGTGTGATGCGGTGTGATGTGGTGCGATGTGATGTGATGTGATGTGATGTGATGCGGTGTGATGTGGTGCGGTGCGGTGTGGTGTGGTGCGATGCGATGCAATGTGCTGTGGTCCAATGTGATGCGAAGTTATGTGATGTGACGTGCTACGATGCGATGTTGTGTGAAGAGATTTGAGATGATGGGTGTGCTGCTGCATCAGCCAGACGGAGCTGATTAAGCTGCTATTTGCTCCTGAGAAGGAAGCGGGTTTTAGAGAAGCCGGCTATAATAGCCGCTTGAAAGCAGAACAGCGGTCCCCGGAAAGAACCGGGAGCCGCTGCTTATGCTTAGCTTTTAATCCAGAGTAGCGCGAGCATCGCTTATCCGGCCGCTTTGTAATATACCAAACGGTCAACCGAGCTTACCCAATGCTACCCAAACTCACTAACGCACCGAATTCACTGGGCTCACCAAACTCGCCAAACTATCCAAACTATCCAAACTATCCAAACTATCCAAACTATCCAAACTATCCAAACTACCCAACCTTCACCCGGCTGTTATCTCCCGCCCGCTAATCCAGACACGCTGCAGCTCAAGCTGGTCATTCAGCAGCAGGATATCGCCGCGTTTGCCGGCTTCAAGTGAGCCGATGGTCCGCTGCATACCCAGCGAGACTGCTGGGGTAAGGCTTGCTGCCCGGGAAGCCTCCTCCAGAGTTAGGCCGGCCTCCTGGACCAGATAGCGGAAGCCGCGGATCATGGTCAGAGTGCTGCCGGCCAGTGATTCGGGATGCTCCTTCAAGGTAGCTACCCCGCCGGTTACCATTACGGGCAGATCGCCTATGGTGTATTCTCCGTCCTCGAGTCCGGTTGCGGACATCGCGTCGGTAATCAGCAGCAGATTGTCTTTGCTTTTGAGCCGGGCAATGATTTGGATCGCCGCGGGATGGACGTGGATGCCGTCGGCGATGATTTCTGCGCGGATCCGCTCATCGAACATTACAGCGCCGGCCGTGCCGGGCTTGCGGTGATGCAGCGGCGTCATGGCGTTGTACATATGGACCGCCTGGTTCAGGCCGGCATCTGCCGCGGCTATGACTTCCTCAAAGGTCGCATTCGTATGCCCCAGGGCAGCTGTAATCCCGTGCCTGCGGAGCCAGAGAATCGCTTCCAGCGCACCTTCGCGCTCCGGTGCGAGCGTGACCTGGCGGATCAGCCCGGGATACTGCGACTCCCATGCTTCCAGCCAGTCAATATTAGCCGGAACAATATGCTCCGGATTCTGCGCACCCGGCCATTTCCGGCTGATGAACGGCCCTTCCAGATGGACTCCGGCCAATTGGGCGTAGGGCATCCCGGCTGCGCGGTAGCTGTCCACCTCAGCCAGCACCCGGTCAATGTCCGCCTTGGCAGCGGTCATTGTCGTGGCCAGCATCGTTGTGGTTCCCTGAGCGGCATGGAAGCGGGTGATGGCATCCAGCGCGCCGCTGTTGCTATACATGAAGTCATGGCCGGCGCCGCCATGCACATGCACATCGACGAATCCCGGAATCAGCAGACCGCCGTGCTCAGGCACGCTTGCCGGCCAGCTGCTGTAAGCAGCCGGCAGCCAGGCAGCTTCGCCTGCGTAATGGATAGCCTCAGAGGAGACGGCGATTACGCCTTCTCCGATTAGTCCGGACGGCGTCAGCACCTTGCCGTAGAGCAGCTGTCCGGTTACTTCCGCTCCGTTCTTTATTTCAGCCATTTGGCAGCTCCTTCGTCCAGCAGCACGACTACATTTGGGTGACTCTGCAGGAGCGAGGCCGGGCACTGGGTCGTGATTGGACCTTCCAGTGCGTTGCGGACCGCTTCGGCCTTCTCCTCACCGCGCACCAGCAGAACGATCTGCCGGGCTTTGAGAATACCGCCGATGCCCATGGTTACCGCCTGGCGGGGCACATCCTCCAGCTTATCGAAGAAGCGGGCATTGGCCTCACGGGTTTCCTCCAGCAAATCTACCACATGCGTACCGCTGCTCAGGCTGGCATCCGGCTCATTGAAGCCGATATGGCCGTTGCTGCCGATCCCGAGGATCTGCAGGTCAACCGGACCGTTATCCTCCAGCATCCGGTCATAGGCAAGGCATTCTGCAGCAAGATCCGGCGCATTGCCGTTAGGCACATGAGTACGGGCAAGGCCGATATCGACATGATTGAACAGATGCTCGTTCATGAAGCTGCGGTAGCTCTGGGGATGGTCCTCCGGTAAGCCGACATATTCATCCAGATTATAAGAGGAGGCTTTGGCAAAGCTGACCAGTCCCTTGCGGTGCATCTCGACCAGTCTGGCGTAGACAGGAACCGGAGAGCTGCCGGTAGCAAGTCCGAGCACGGCTCTGGGGTTGCTTTGCAGCAGGCTGACGATCAGGTTGGCACCGGTTTCCGCAAAATCTTCCTGGCTCTTGAATGTAAGTATGTTCATTAGGATTGACCTCCCCGTTTATGACGGTAATGTTGGACGTTCAGATAAGACTGCTCCAGCTTGGGGATAAAATCCCCGAACCGGGTGCTGACCATGCCGGTGAACAGAATATCAATGATATGCAGCTGCGCGATCCGTGAAGCCATATCACCCCGGCGCATGCCCTGCTCCAGCGAGGAGGAGAACAAAGGGATGTCAGCCAGTGTAGCCAGCGTGCTGCTGCCGTAGGACGTAAGCGATATGGTGGAAGCGCCGCTGTTTCTTGCACAGCTTAGTGCGTCTATCGTCTCCGGCGTCTCACCCGAATAGGAGACGGCAAAAGCCACATCACCCTTAGCAAGTGAGGAAGCCGATGTAATCTGCATATGTGAATCGGCAAAAGCTGTACAGTTTACACCAATACGCACCAGCTTCTGATAGAAATCCTGTGCCACAATTGACGAGGTAGCCATTCCGTACAGATCAACCCGGCGGGCGCTGCATAGCAGGGAAATGACGCTCTGTAGCCGCTCCAGATCCAGCAGGGAAGTCGTATCACGGATCGAGGCCAGATGATTGGCCTGCATTGCTTCAACGATGAGAGAAAGGGGGTTCCCCGCGACAATATCCTGATAAGAGGAGCCGCCGTCCTGCGGCCCGGCATCACTGTGGGCGATTTCCGCTGCCAGCTTAACCTTGAAATCGGGAAAGCCCTTGAAATGCAGTACCTTGCAAAAACGCGTAACCGTAGCCGGACTAACCCCGCACTGCTCAGCCAGCTCCGTGATACCCATATGAATAATTTCCCCGGGGGAGGCAAGAATTCGCTCTGCCAGTTTGCGTTCCATCTGGGAGAGGCTGGCCTGATCATGCTCCAGGGCATGCAGGATAGGAGACATTGCTCCACCTTCTTTTCTTTAACGTAATTTGAAATTATTTTAACTAAAATACATATGTTTAAGAAAATTATTTTCACAACTAATATAAAACAAATTTCTGCGGGATGCAAGCCGGTTTTTTGAGCCGGATTTGGGGAAGCTCTCATGGACGTGGCAGCATGCTTTTTCACCTTCAGGGCAAGGGGATTACTTATAAATTTAACTGTCCGTATACAGGAGACATTAATCCTTGCATTAGATACAATTGATTAATAAATGTCTTTATAATCAAATATTTATCGTAAAAAAAGTGTCTTTTACCAGTGGACATATTCACATGATATGTTATAATGAAAGCGTAACCAAAAAGTGCTGGATAATTGATTTCATCGCTCAAGGAGGATGAAGGGAATGCTGGAAGTACTTAAAGAGCTTAAGAACCGGGTCATCGGATATTGGCAGCCGGAGGTAGCCGGAGAAGATGATTATCAGAAAATGGAATACACGGTGCAGCGCCATCTGCACACACCGCAATCAACCAGCCCGCTGACTTATGAGGAACAGGCCCGGATTAAGACGGTTATCTACCATTAATACAGGCTGCAGCAGATAGATAGGACTACTCAAACCTTGCATATAATCTAAAAGACCGCAATCCCGGGAGAGCTTCCGGAGCTGCGGTCTTTCATTTTTTTTGGTGCTAGGACCCTTCTTCTTCGCTTCTATACTCGAGCAGGTCACCGGGCTGGCAGTCAAGCGCCTTGCAAATCGCCTCCAGCGTGGACAGGCGTACTGCCTTGGCTTTGCCGTTTTTGAGAATGGAGAGATTGGCCATCGTAATGCCCACCCGCTCCGACAGCTCGGTTACACTCATTTTCCGCTTAGCCAGCATCACATCAATATTAATGATTATCGCCATGTCGTCACCTCAGACCGTCAGGTCGTTCTCTGATTTTATTTCAATCGCTTCCTTCAGCAGCTTCTGGAGCACTGCGGCAAATACGGCAATTACCATCCCGGCAAAAATCAGAACCATCCCGATAACAATAATCCCCGGGGCATCATCCTTCTCCGCCATCAGATAAAAGAGCGGCATACCCAGCACATACACGCCGCTGAAGGCCAGAGCGCAGTACTTGATCTGCTTCAAGGCCGTCACTGACAGATCAGAGAACGCCTTATTCCGGTCAATGTAGCTTAACAGCTTGAACGCCAGATACAAGGCGAAGTAGAAGGGCAGGGCCGATGCATATAAATCGAGCAGCACCAGCACCTTCAGATAAGCATGATCCGGATACAATTCAGCTGCAAACCCCGCAATCTCCGGCACCAGGAAGATGCATAAGGCCAGCACCGGAATACTGATAAGAATAAGCGCCGCCTTCAAAAAAAATGTTGATCCACGTTCCATAACAAGCCCCTCGCTTATGTGTGATTTTGAATCTAATTTATCATAGTGTTTATTGTTTTGCAATAAATAAATAACGAATTATAACATTTAGTTGTTGTTGTGTTATGGAAAAGGAATGGCTAAAGCGAGCGCTATGCTATTCTCCTCCAGGATTGTTTCTCAGCTTGTCTGTCAGCAGGAGGCCGCCTGCGCCCAAATTGGGTCAGCAACCGCACCATTGGGGGTACGCATACATAGTATGTTTTGACTGTATCCCTTTACCTTGTTATACCAAACAAACCCAGGGCAAGGAGGGGTGACACCATTGAAGGGGAACGATCATCACAGCAAATTTCTGCTAACGCATCGTGAGCGCGAAGTATTCGAGCTCCTCGTGCAAGACAAAACTACACGGGATATTGCCGGATTGCTATTCATTAGCGAAAAAACAGTCCGCAACCACATCTCAAACGTTATGCAAAAATTAAACGTCAAAGGCCGTTCGCAAGCGGTTGTCGAGCTGATCAAGCTTGGGGAGCTGAAAATATAGCTGACCTTGCTGTGCTGCAGTGACACGTTTAAGCCTCCTTTTATCCTGCGGGATGAGGGGAGGTTTTTGTTATGCGGAAATCGCGGGGAAGTTTATAGAAATACGTTTTGAAATCATTTGCAGAAGTTGACAACAAATCAATTCTAAAACAAAAGAAAACCAAGCGATTGCATCCAATAAATGATGGCATCGTTTGGTTTAAGTTGCAAATTCGATAATTAGTGTTTCGAAGTTTACCTTACACTTGGCTCTCATCATAAAATCAATACCTATTATCCCCTCAAAGCCATAAGGCTCTTGAATTGAACCAAGCTGAATTGGAAAATCAATCAATTCAATATTTTCAATGTAAAAGCTGGGGATCTGCTGCTCATAGCAAATCTCACTCGTTCCTCCTACACCATACATCCGCTTAGCTTTTCCATTAATAAAATCAATATGGACGCCTGTTTCAGCTAATACATCGGAATCAAACACGGTTGCCGCACAGCCTGTATCAAATAGAACATTATTCAGAACAATTGATTTGTCATGATGGGCTACAGTCAAGGAAACGATAGGTAAACCATACTGTAATTGTAACTTCATATCCGTTGCCGCACCCCTGAGAAGAACTCCTCCACAACCTCAATATCGCTTCTACTCGTATGGAATACATACAGCTCACGGGCCGGATGAAGCTTATGCAGTTCTTTATAACCGCTCCACGCTTCTTCTGGATTGTCGTAGTCCTGAATTACCGCCATATCCTCTATTTGGCGCACACGGTTACTGGAGTTTACCTTGATTGCTTCTACCAGTACAAAGCGACCTGGGTGCAAGTCCTTAATTTCTTCCCATTTCATCGACTTCACCTCGCTTGGGTTATCATACTTTTAGTATAGCATAGTTGCTTAAGGATAACGGAAGAGAATGCGGTGATTGTAATTATATGGTAGGATATGGTCGTTTAAGCCTCCTTTTATCCTGCGGGATGAGGGGAGGTTTTTTGTTGGCGGGCTTGTGATTCCCGTCACAAACTTATTTCCATAACATGATAAATTAAAGTGACGATTGTACATTCAGGAGGGTCCGCTATGGCCAGATACGAGCAGCAAAGGCAATTCTTAAAATCTAATTTTCATGAATTCAAGCATATCAAGACAGACAAGATCAAAGGAGTAGCCCAGCCGCCTATTGTTAAGCCTTTTGAAGCAGAAGCGCAAATCATTGATTTGCCGAAGGTTAACAGGAATGTTGTTTGTAAGGATAATATTGTCGATTGCATTGATCAGAGAAGAAGTACAAGATTCTATTCTGCTGAAACACTTAGCCTTGAGGAGTTATCCTATTTACTATGGGCTACCCAGGGAATCACGGGGATGAACAGGAATGGGCTTACCTTGCGTACTGTACCCTGCAGCGGCGCTACGCACACTTTTGAAACCTATTTACTGATTATGCGGGTGGAAGGGATTCAACAGGGGATCTACAGATACCTTCCCTTAGAGCACAAGCTCTTGTTTATATGTGAATTGGAACAGATGGAGCAGAAGGTTGACGCGATTACTCTGGATCAGCCGTTTGTCCCTAATTTTGCGAAGAAGGCCGCTGTGATGTTTGCGTGGAGTACTACACCGTACCGCTCTGAATGGAAGTATGATATCTCTGCCCACAAAAAAATCCTCATCGATGTTGGACATGTATGCCAGAACCTGTATCTGTCCAGTGAGTCAATCGGTGCCGGTGCCTGCGCCATTGGAATCTACGATCAAAAGATGATTGATGAGATTCTTGGATTAGACGGTGAAGAGGAGTTCGTAATCTATCTTGGCGCGGTCGGGAAGAAGCGGGAATTGTAGAATGCAAATGGAACTACCATCACTCTCAGCTAATAAAAAAACCGCCTCTTTCGGCGGGAATATCTGCTTAACCGGTCCGTCACGCCCTTTCGGTCACGCCGATTTAATCCGGTAAGCTGTTACACATTCAGTGTAGAGTATGAAATGCGTTCCATAGCAAGCTTTTTACAAATAAAAATTTCAGAAGGAGGTATGGTAAAATAAAACCATTAAATGCCTAACCTCAGGAGGAAGCTGCGCTGATGGCCAATATTAAGGAAATTGCCCGCATCGCCGGTGTTTCCGTCACGACTGTGTCGCGGGTGCTGAATAATCATCCTTATGTGAGTGAACCGAAGAGAGCCGCCGTACTCCAGACAATAGAACAGCTAAACTATACACGTAACATGAATGCTGTGCATTTGAGTACCGGGCGGACGGGGACGGTTGCGGTGATTTTGCCGTATATTAATCTGTTTTATTTCTCAGTGGTCATGGACGGGCTGGCCCATGAGGCGCTGCTGGCGCAGTACCGGCTGATTCTCTGTCAGAGCAATTATGCTCCGGATGAGGAGCTCAAGGTGTTGGAGATGCTGCGCAACAAGGAGATTGACGGCGTGGTCGTTGTTTCTACGGCGCTGCCGCCGGAGGTCATTGAGGAGTATATGGAGTACGGTCCTGTGGTCACCTGCCAGGATAACGGGGAGCGGCGTTTTTCATCTGTGTATATTGAGCATTATGCGGCTTTTTGGCATGGACTGGAGTATCTGAAGGACAAGGGCTACCGCAAAATCGGCTACTGCGAGGGCCGGCAGAACGGAAGCAGCGCCACAATCCGGCAGACGGCCTATCATGCTTTTCTTGCTGAACACGGGCTGCCCTTCCGGCAGGAATGGATGGTGTTTGACTGTATGCAGGTGGAGGACGGGGCGGCGGTGGCCCGCTCCCTGCTTGAGATGGAGGAGCGGCCTGAGGTCCTGATTCTTACAGGTGACCATGTCGCTGCGGGATTGATAATTGAGGCGCGCAAGCACGGGCTGCGGATTCCGGAGGACGTCGCGGTCCTGGGCTTCGATAACCAGCCGATCGGCCGTCTGCTCGACATTACCACCATCGATAACCATCTCTACGACATGGGCGCCGCCGCCTTCCGCATCATCCATGAGCAGATCCGCACAGGTAACCGGCAGCCCGTATACCGCAAGCTGGATTATGAGATTATTGAGCGGGGGACGGTGTAGGGAGAGGCGGGTCCGTAATCACATCTCCAACGTTATGCAAGGTCAAGCACGGCAGCCCATCTTATCGCAGCTTCAGGCTGTTTGGGCTTAGAAGCTGAATAAAAGCTGTCTTATGTAAAAGGCTGCGCTTTCAAACCTTTGTTATCCGTCAGGATGATGGAAGGTTTTTTTGCAATTTATGGATTGACGAACGTTGGGAATGGTTGTAAAATCATCTCAAAGTATAAACCTTTTAACTTTAAGTCAGGTTTTAGAACTTGCAAGAAATGATGAAACTAACATGATATGTATGGTATTTTAGAGTTTGTTTGAATGTGTGGGAATTTAGTAGACTCCTTTTTTCACTCATAAAGTTAAAACGTTTAAACTTTTGAAGCCGGAGGTATGGAAGCTTAGATGAATATTCATGATGTAGCCAAAAAGTCGGGGCTCTCTGTAGTGACCGTATCCAGAGTGCTTAACAACTCTCCTTCTGTACGGGAAAGCAACAGGCAGAAGGTGCTTAATGCCATGGAGGAATTAAATTATTCGCCCAATTCGGCGGCGCGCAGCCTTGTACGCGGCAAGACGGGAGTAATCGGAATGTCGATTACCAATTTTAACGACTCCTTTTACGACCGGGTAATCCGCGTAGTGAACCGGAAGCTGGCGGAACAAGGCTATTTTCTGGCCCTGTCCATAGCCGGGGATGAGGAAGAGGGCGTTAATTTCCTGTTTCAGAAGGACCGCGTTGACGGGATCATTCTGCTGTCTCCGCTTGAGGAAAAGGAATACGTGGAGGAGCTGAAGAGAAAGAACATACCGTTTGTCCTGCTGGATAACCAGTTTCAGCATGAGGATGTTCCCAGCGTCGTCGTCGATAACTATCAGGGGGGATATGAGGCCACCCGGCACCTGATCGGCCTTGGACATACCCAGATTGCCTATATCGGCGGGCCCTCGGTGTTCCTCAGCGTAGCGGAGCGTAAGCGCGGTTATCAGCAGGCGCTGGAGGAAGCGGGGCTGATCCCTTTCGGTACTGATTCGTGCGGATTTACAGTAAGCAGCGGCTATGAGGTGGCCAAGAGATGGATACGGGAGGATAAGCTGCCGACAGCCTTCTTCTGCGGGGATGACTTTATTGCCCTGGGGCTTGTTCAGGCGCTGCGCGAGGAGGGGATCCGGGTACCGCATGATATCTCGGTAGTGGGCTTCGATGATCAGCAGTTTGTGGGTGAATTCTATCCCCGCTTGACGACGGTCAGACAGCCTGAGGCGCAGATGGGCAGCATTGGCGTTGATCTGCTGATGAAGCTTATTAACGGGGAGGTGATGCCGCCTGCAGTCACGAAGCTCGCTCCTCAGCTTCTCGTACGCGAATCGACCGCATCTGTAAGATTAACCTGACTAGTAGGAGTGAAATGAACCGTGAAGTATTACTTGGGAGTGGATGCAGGGGGCAGCAAAACCTATGCGATGATTGCCGACGAACAGGGCACAGTCATCGGCGCAGGCAGGGGAGGGAACGGAAATCACCAGAAGAACCGGGGCCAGGCAGAAGACAGCCTGCAGCAGGCCGTATCCGAAGCGCTTAAGACAGCAGGGCTAAACAAAGACCGGCTGGAGTACTCCTGGTTTGGGCTCGCCGGAGCAGACAGGGAAGCGGACTTCCGGATTTTACGGCCTATAATCAGCCGCCTTGGCCTTCCCCGGACCGAAATTTCCTGCGACACCTGGAATGCGCTGCGCTCCGGAACCGAGAAGAGCTACGGGATCGTATTGATCTGCGGCTCCGGTGTGAACTGCGCCGGAAAGAATCCGGCAGGGACTGCATACCAGTGCGGGGGGTTCGGCTACCGGTTCGGTGATTTTGGCGGCGGCTATGACTTAAGCGTAGAGGTGTTCCGCAGCGTTCTGCGGGCGGATGAAGGAAGAGAGGGCAAGACGGTGCTTACGGAGCGTCTAACCGGTCTGCTCGGATATGCCAGTGTGGCGGAGCTGAGAGAGGATTATCTGGATCATTACAGGGAGCTGCCTCCCCATATCGCAGAACTGCTGTTTCAGGCGGCTGAGGAAGGCGACCGGGTGGCAGCCGGACTGCTGATGAAGCAGGGGGATGAGCTGGGGCTGGCGGCGGCCGCAACCATCCGGCAATTATCGATGGAACAGGATGCCTTTGACATTGTGCTTGCCGGCAGCCTGTTGACCAAAGGTGACCGTTCCGGCATCATCTCGTCTGCCATTGAGCAGAGAGTGAAGCAGGCGGCTCCAAATGGCACTCTGAAAATTCTAACCCGTGAACCGGTTGTCGGCTCAGTTGTGCTGGCGATGGAAAGCAGCGGACAGCAGGTTAACCGCGAGGTTCTTGAGCGTTTATCTGCGGCAGAGCTTCCCCGTACCACGGGCTGATTCTGCTGTACCGCCCCAATGAAAAACGACGAAGGAAGGGTCTCTAATGAATAAAGCATTGAAGCTGGTCGTCATCGGAGCGGGATCGTCGTATACGCCCGAGCTTATGGAAGGCATCATCCTGCATCACAACGAGCTGCCGGTCAGTGAAGTATGGCTGGTAGATATTGAAGAAGGCAGGGAAAAGCTGCATACGATAGCGGAGCTGAGCAAGCGCATGGTTGCCAAGGCCGGGCTGCCTATTACCGTAGTGGAAACGCTCAACCGCAGAGAGGCCGTTGCCGGAGCAGATTTTGTCTGCACGCAAATCCGGGTGGGTATGCTGGAAGCACGCAAATGGGATGAGCTTATCCCGCTGCAGTACAATGTCATCGGCCAGGAAACGACCGGCCCGGGAGGAATGATGAAGGGCTTGCGGACGATTCCTGTCATTCTGGATATCTGCAGGGATATTGAGGAGCTTGCACCGGATGCCTGGCTGCTGAATTTTACAAATCCGGCAGGCATGGTCACCGAGGCGGTTCACAAGTACTCGTCAGTCAAAAGTGTGGGCCTTTGCAATTCGCCGATCGGCTTTCAAAAATGGCTCTCCGGTTTCTTCGGCCTGCCGGCCGAAAAAATCTACTCCGAATTTGTCGGCATTAATCATCTGCACTGGGTATCCGATGTCGTAATCGACGGAGAGAGCAAGCTGCAGGAGCTCATTGATTACCCCCAGAGCTATAAGGCAAGCAATGTGCCGTTTGATTCCTGGGACCACCGGTTCCTGAACGGGCTTAAGGCTATACCCTCCTATTATCTGAGCTATTTCTATATGACGGACGCCATGCTGGAGGAGCAAAAGGAAGCGGCAGCGACAACCGGCTCGCGCGCCGAGGTGGTGAAGAGGGTCGAGGAGGAACTGTTCGAGCTGTACCGGAACGAAGAGCTGCAGGAGAAGCCGAAGCAGCTGGAGCAGCGCGGCGGAGCCTATTACTCTGAAGCAGCCGTACTGCTGATGAGGTCCATTTACAATGATGCCCGCGATATTCAGACGCTGAATGTGCGCAACAACGGCATTATCAGCTTCCTGCCGGAAGATGCCTCGATTGAGGTCAACTGTATAGTGACCAAGCAAGGTCCGCTGCCGGTTCCGCTGCGCAAGATTCCCCAGTCCGTCGGAGGCCTGCTGGCCGCAGTCAAGCAATACGAGAGCCTGACCATCGAGGCTGCCGTACACGGAGACCGCGATATTGCCCTGCAGGCATTGGTCCATCATCCGCTGGTGCCTTCGGTCACTGTGGCAGAGCAGCTGCTGGATGAAATGCTGGAGAAGAACAAACCGTACCTGCCGTTATTTAATTAGTTGGCGCCAGAGGAGGAGAAGCGGATGAAGGCGGCCGTTAAACCAGGTTTATGGAAGAAATGGACCAATCAGCTGGATTTGCAGTCCATGGTTTGGCCGGGAATTATTTTTGTTGCCATATTCAGTTATATTCCGATGTACGGCGTGGTGATGGCTTTTCAGCAGTACGATATTTTTAACGGTATTATGGATAGCCCGTGGGCCGGATTTATGCATTTTAGAATGTTCTTTGAAGCGCCTGAGTTCTGGAATGTGATGCGCAATACGATTGTAATCAGCCTGCTCAAGCTGGTGATCACCTTTCCGGCTCCGATCCTGCTTGCCCTGATGCTGAACGAGGTCGGGAATATGGGTTTTAAACGCTTTGTCCAGACCGTCAGCTATCTGCCTTATTTCCTGTCCTGGGTCATTGTCTCCGGTTTTGTGTTCTCGCTGCTGTCTGTGGATAACGGAACGGTGAACTTTTTGCTGGAACGGCTGAACCTGATACAGGAGCCGGTGAACTTTCTGGCAGTACCGGAGTACTTCTGGTCCATTCTGGTGAGCGTCAATGTGTGGAAGGAGATCGGATTCGGCAGCATCGTCTATCTGGCTGCAATCGCCGGTGTTGATCCCGCTTTGTATGAGGCCGCTTCGATCGACGGCGCAAGCCGGTTTAAGCAAATCTTTTCTATAACACTCCCCAGTATTTCTCCTGTCATTATCATCTTTATGATTCTGGCCATCGGCAATCTGCTCAGTGCGGGCTTTGAGGACATCTTGCTGCTGGCAACCAATCCAATTCTGCGGCCTTACTCCGATGTTATCGACACCTATGTGTACCGTGTTGGAATACTCAATGCCAGATTCTCTTATGCGACAGCGGTAGGGCTGTTCAAAGCGGTAATCAGTGTAATTCTGCTGGTAACAGCCAACAAAATCGCCCGCAAGGCCGACGTCAGTCTCTGGTAGACCTACAACCTATAGGAGGGGCGAACAATGAGGCTAAGCCTGGGCGACAAAATGATGCAGCGGAGTATTTATCTCCTCTTGGCACTGATGTCGGTGATCATGCTATATCCGTTCTGGAACGCGCTGGTCATCTCTTTTAATCAGGGAAGCGATACGGCACTCGGCGGCATAACCCTGTGGCCGAGAGCGTATACGCTGGAGAACTATTATATTGTGTTTCAGGATCGCCGGCTGCTGAATTCCTTCATGATTACGATTCTGCGGACCTTGAGCGGTACGGCATTATCCGTCTTCTTCACAGCGCTGTTAGCCTACGGCATGTCTAAGAAGACCCTGCTGTTCCGCAAGCAATATATGGTGTTTTTTATGATTACGATGTTTTTTAGCGGAGGGCTGATTCCCTCATATATGCTGATCCGCTCTCTGGGGATGCTCGACACCTTCTGGGTCCTGGTTATCCCGGGCATCATCAGCGTCTATAACATGATTGTCATCCGCACCTTTTTCGCTGCACTGCCTGACGGGCTGGAGGAATCGGCAAAAATAGACGGCTGCAGCAACTACGGCATCTTTTTCCGGATTGTTATTCCGGTATCGGGTCCGGTGCTTGCCACGATTGCTTTATTTACGGCGGTGGGTTACTGGAACGACTGGTTTACAGGAGCAATCTACATTACCAAGGATAATCTGCTGCCCATACAGACCCTGCTGCGGCAAATTATGAACTCCAACATTATGACTGAAATCGGGTCCTCAAATGCCATTGCCCTGGATCATATGAACCGGAACCGGACGATTACTACGAAGTCTCTTACGATGGCGACGATGATGATTGCTACGATTCCGATTATTTTAACGTACCCTTTTCTCCAGAAGTATTTCGTTAAGGGCGTGCTGATTGGTTCATTGAAAGAATAGCAGTCTCCATCTTATGTAGAAAGAAGGAAACGCAATGCGCAATGTCTTGAAAGGGGTATCGTTTCTGTCGCTCTCCCTGCTGCTTCTGCTCACGGCCTGCAGCGGAGGCGGAAATTCCGGAGCTTCACAAAATACAAACGGGGAACCTTCGAATTCCGGGACTGTGGCAGATGACGGCAGCGGAATTAAACCTGTAACCTTCAGCTTCTATGGCAACTATGACTGGCTGACGACAGCACCCTGGGCGGAGAATGAGGCGACCCGCTGGATTCAGGAGAACAGGAAGGTTACCGTTGAGCCGGTGCAGTCGGGGGGAGCCTCCGCCGAAAAGCTTAACACTATGATCGTCAGCGGCGATTTGCCGGATGTTATCTTCACCGACCGGGGGTCCACAGTGGAACGGCTGGTGCAGGCGGGAAGACTCGTTGCGCTGGACGATTACTATGAGAAGTATCCGAACTTCAAGAAGTATGTAAAAGAATCCACCCTGAACCTGCTCCGCTCCGAGGACGGCAAGATCTATCAGATCCCGAACTGGTACACCTCCGGGCAATTCGGCAACGGCGGCTGGATGGTTAATAAGGATATATACAATGCGCTCGGCAAACCGAAGCTGGAAACCTTCGACGATCTGTATCAATATTTGCTCCAGGTACGAGACAAGTATCCGGATGTAGTGCCGCTGGAGGTCGGTGAGAAGGGGGCTGGCCTGGAGATCATGTACGGAGGTTTCCGGGAAAATGCCACCAGCAAATTTATTTCGCTCATGGGCTATCCGGAGGGCGGCAAGCTGCTCCCGGTCTATGATGATCCTGCGTTCGAGGAAATGATGCTGTACATCAACAAGCTGTTCCGGGAACGGCTGATTACCCAGGATGCGCTGCAGCAGACCCAGGATGCGGTTAAAGAAAAGGTGAATACCGGACGGGTAGCGGTTATGGTCGAATCCAATATCACAACGTACGGGGCCGAAGGTCACCGGGCGCTGACAGCGGGCAATCCGGATAGCGGATATGAGATCATCTGGCCGGTGCACAAAGCGGGACTGGATAAAAACAAGGTGTTTGTCAGCGGCTTTGAGACGCTGGGCTGGAACGTAAATGTTATTACGAGCAAAGCCAAGGACCCGGAGGCGATCTTCGCTTATTTTGACTGGATCACGGGTCCGGAGGGGCAGAAGGTGCTGTTCTTCGGTCCGAAGGGCCTGTACTGGGATGAAGAGGATGCGGACGGTGCACCGGTTCCGAATGAGAAATACAAGACAACGCCGGCCAACGAGCGTACGGAAACGATGCGCAAATTCGAGGACTTCAACTGGGCGGGCAACACAACCTTTATCGATACGGCCAAAATGAGCCTTGAGGCTTCGCTCTCCGCAAACCAGAAGTCGTGGGAAACGGTGGCACAATCGACAGTCACCTGGAAGACCGCGCTGGACATTACGGAATTCGTGAACACCGATCCGGTTCCGGAGACAGAAACAGGCATCATCGCGCAGAATATTCAGGATATTCATACGCTCGCTTTTGCCCAGATGGTTCAGGCGAAGTCTGATGAAGAAGTGCTGTCAGCGCTGCAGACGGCCAGGAAGAATGCCAATAAAGCCGGACTCGATAAGCTGCTTGCGTTCAAGACTGAAAAGTGGCAGGAGAATGTACAGAAAATCAACGCGACGAAATAATGCTTGTTTGAAGCCTGAATGAGACTACTATTACGGAGGCGGGATTATGACATTTGTATTCAAAAAGAGATTCATTGCGGCGCTGAGCTTCTTATTGGTTATGCCGGTCATCAGCACTTCTGCACCTGTTAAGGCTGCGGGGGAGAGCAACACTCCTTTTGAAACAGAGGTTATTGTACGGACGGTCAACCAGTTCAAGAACAAGACAGATGTCACCAAATTCATCGCGCTGTCACAGACCTACGGTGTTGATGTCATCAGCATGAACGTGAAGCAGGATGAGGATGACGAGGTCCCGTCCGGCCGGGTATTCTATCAGAGCGATATCGCGCCGATTGCCCAGGGCTATGAGAACTTCGATGCCCTGCAGGAGGTAGTTACGGCTGCCCATGCAGCAGGGATCAAGGTTCATGCCTGGATTCCGCAGTTCCATGATCAGGAGGCCTTCCTGAAGCACCCGGAATGGCAGATGCAGGCGCTGGTTAACGGGGTCCGGACACCGTTTAAGGGTTCGAACGGCAACGAATATTTTGTTAATCCGATCCGCGCAGAAGTGCAGCAGTATGAACGCTCGATCATTCAGGAAGTAATCGATAATTATGATGTCGACGGCGTCGTGCTGGACTGGATCCGTTTCGACAATTACAACATGGACGTCAGCGATTATACGGTAGCAAAATATCAGGCGCAGTTCGGCTATTCACCGCTAACTATTAATTTCAATACAGATTCGGCAAAGCGCCAGCAGTGGAATGAATGGAGAACAGAGCAGATTGGCGAGTATGTAGGGGATATCCGGGAGGATATTGACCAGTCCGCTAACCCGGATGTGCAGCTCGGCGTGTATATTTTGCCGCCGGAATTTACGGAGGTCGGGCAGAATGTAGCCAAATTCAAGGATGATATCGATTTTGTCGCCCCGATGGCTTACTTTGACGACTGGGATTTCAACAGCGACTGGGTATACAGCACATCCTACGGAATCCTGAAGGATACGAGCAACCGGATCAGCGGCAGCGGGGCGGAGATTGTTGCGACGCTGGATAATGACTGGACCGACGATCAATATCAGGAGATTTATCAGGGAATCCGCCAGAATTACCCGGGCGTAAAGCGGCTGTCCTTCTTTGCTTACGGGGCATGGCCGGAATCCGAGCTGATCAAAATCCATGAACGCGAAACCTGGCCGACACCGGACTGGACGTCACCTGAGGATGAGGACTATGCTGCCCAATTGCCCGCCGGCTGGAAGGCGCGGAATATCGGTTCCCAGCCGGGGACTGTTACCTACAGCTCCTCTAATAAGCAATTCACGGTGAGCAGCAGCTCTACAGATATCTGGGGAAATGGCGATCAGCTGAATTATATCTACCAATCCTTGAGAGGCAATGCCGAGATTGTGGTCAAAGTGCAGTCCTTCAGCCGTCTGGACGGCTGGGCCAAGGCGGGAGTGATGATCCGCGAGACACTTAACTCTGATGCGAAGCATGTAGATATGATGCTTACTCCTGAGAACGGCACAAGCTTTCAGTACCGTACAGCGACTACCGGTGTCACCGCCGACCAAACTGCGGCTGCAACGGCTCCTAAATGGCTGAAGCTGACCCGGAGCGGAAATACCTTCACCGGGGCGATTTCCTCCAACGGAACAAGCTGGCAGACAGTCGGATCGGTTCAGGTTCCGATGACCAGCAAGGTGTATATCGGCCTGGCCGTCAGTAATCCCGGAGATGACTCACGGAATAAGGCCGTGTTCGGGAATGTGAAGATTACCAACTAAGTGTAACGCAATGGAGGCGTGAATATGGCTATGCCGCTTAGAGAACGGCAGTATTACTTCCGGGACTATTACGATCAGGGTGAGGAGCTGGTGCTGGAAGGACAGCAGCTGCGATGCAGGCTCTCTTCCAAATTTTCCATGAGTCAGACATACGGAGGCCCGCTTGCTGCGGATGGCCCGATTGTGATTGTTGAACAGGGCGGGGAGGCGGCTGAACCGGGCAATGCCGTGCTGGAGCTTGAGTATGAGGGTACGCTTAAGCCGGACGGTTATCAGCTTGAGATTAGCAAGGACGGTAAGATTACAATAGCCGCCTCCAATAAAAGAGGATTGAAATTCGGAATGGATGCGCTCATCCGGCTTATAAGCACAGATGGCGGCAAATGCCGGCTGCCGGTGGCGGTCATTCACGATGAGCCTTCTTTTCCGGTCCGCGGCATCATTGAGGGCTTCTACGGCAAGCCTTGGAGCTTCGAGGACCGGATGGATGCTGTGCGCTATATAGCAGCTCACCGGATGAACACTTTCATGTATGCTCCCAAGGATGACCCCTATCACCGCGAGCTGTGGCGTGAGCCTTACCCCGAGGAGGCTTTTGCGCGGATTGCGGAGCTGAAGCAGGAATGTGATGATCAGCTGGTGGACTTCTATTATTGCATTAGTCCGGGGAACGATCTGCAGTTTCGCAGCAAGGCGGATTTCGCCAGTCTGGAAAATAAGCTGGCAGCGATGGTCTCCATCGGTGTCCGGCATTTTGCACTGCTGATGGACGACATCGATTATGAGCTGTCCGGGGATAATCTCCATTACCTTGAGCGCTCCGGGCTGGCCCATGCTTACGTGGCAAACCATGTTTATACCTATTTGAACAGTCAGTTGCCTGGCTTTACACTGGCGATGTGCCCCTCGGAATACTGGTCGTACTGGGATACCGGCTATAAAAGGGATATCCGGGAGCAGCTGCATGCAAGCATCAAGGTGTTCTGGACCGGCTATTCCGTCTTTGCCCCGCAAATCGGCAGCAGGCATGCACAGGATAATCACCGTCATTACGGGCATGAGCTGTGGCTGTGGGACAACATACCCGTTAATGATGCCGACTACGACAGGCTGTTTCTGGACCCGGTACGCGGGCGGTATTCACAGCTTGGCCGGACCGGACACCAGGCGGTTGTAGCCAATCCGATGGTTCAATGGGAATGCTCCAAAATTACACTGAACACATTGGCCCACTATATGTGGAACAGCGAGCGTTATATGCCGGAGCTGTCCTGGGAGCTGTCGGTCCGGGAATTTGCCGGAGCGCTGGCAGAGGAGATGATGTTCTTCTGCCGCCAGAATCTAAACAGCCAGCTCTACAGCGGCGGGTATGAGGAACTGAAAGAAGCTGTGCAGAGCAAGGATATCGATAGGCTCGATGTGTACTTCGACCGTCTGGAGAGCACCGTCTCCCGGTTACTGCAATGGGACAACAGCAAGTTTAAGGAGGAAGCAGGACCGTGGCTGGATAGAGCGCTGGCGGACGTTGAGCTGTGGAGAGCGGTCCGGCGGACGGTTACCGGGGCTGGTGGCGGGAACGGGACTGGAATCGGGAACGGGAACGGGAACGGGGATGGCGATGCAAAAGAGTCGGCTGGGCCCGGAAGCAGTGATGAATTGCGCCGGCGGGCCGAAGCCTGTCAGGCCTTTAAGGTCCGGCTGGGCAGTGATCCGGCCTGGAGAGCAGCCGAAGCCTGGGGGCTGGCCGTCCGGGAGGAGAAAGGCGGATACCGGCTGACTTAGGATGATGGGGATGTAGTGTAAACGGCTCCTGCCACTCCAGAATGTCTTCTGTCCGTAAACCGTTTTTTGGCGGCCAATCTGTTTAGCAGGCCTTTACGGCGCACTGCGCAAAGCGAAGCAAGGGTTATCCCGTTAGGGATAGCCTTTGTTTGTTTCTGATGAAGAATCTAATCCGCCTGTTCACCCGGTGTATTCATATGACGGGGGCTTGGCGGAAAGAGCGTGATGGTGGAGTATGTAATGGAAAGAGCATGTGAATGAATGTGGTGGCAGACTATGAGGGGAGAGGTAATGGAGGAGGGCGATGGTAGAGCTGGCTGGTGGTGTGAGATGACAGAGTTTGACGGATAGAGAGCATAATGGCAGACATTTCGGGCTTTTAGGCAAGCTGGCCCCCTCCCCAATAAATTTAGTTGGAAAAATGTACACTAATTGCGCTGTTTTGTGCTGAAACGAGAGATTAGGTGGAAAAAGGTTACTTAATTCCGGTAAAAACACGGGTTAGAGCCACCATGTGAGGTATTAGTGTACTAAAATCCACTTAATTACCGCCGGGACCCCGTCCGTAGGGAATTAGAGTACTAAAATTCACCTAAATACCGCCGGGCCTTCCACCTAAATCACGCCAAACGCCCCTCCCGGCCGGGCCCTGTTTGCGTAAACCAGTGTACTAAAATCCCCCTAAGCACCGCCTAAATTCGCCCCATTCTAGCCCCATTCCGATTCAGCAACCAACTTATATCCCGCACTCCTCCAGTCGCCCAACGCGAAAATCAATAATTCCCCCGGGATTTTTCCACTAATAATTGGGATATTTACCGCAGGGAAAAGATGCTATATTCTTTTTGGTAAGCGTTTACAACAAACGTTTACATTGGAGTGTTTACATAAAAAGTGGAGGTGACAGGTGTACCAGGCTCCGGGGGGATTTCAACACAATGATCATTCATTCATAAGGAGGAATAACGTATTCATGCCTAAGAATAAATCATTGCTGCCAGAAGCATTGCCTGCATTTGCGCCGTACGCATCATCCAAGCGCTCACCACGCGTTTTACCTAAACTATTATTACTCGTACTATCCACATTCCTGCTGCTTACGCTGGTAACGCCAAATGTATCTGCGGCGGCCTCCGCCTCCAAGAAACCTAAACCATCTGCCATGCAGAGCTATGTGGATGCCATGCAGCCGGGCTGGAACCTGGGTAATACGCTCGATGCTACGGGAGCCGACGAAACCTCCTGGGGCAACCCCAAGGTTACCAAAGAGCTGATCAAGAAAATCGCTGACCAAGGGTACCGGAGCATCCGCATTCCCGTAACCTGGGATGTACACATCGGAGCAGCTCCGAACTACACAATCGAGCCCGCTTATCTCGCCAGAGTCCGGCAGGTGGTGGACTGGGCGCTCGCCGAGAAGCTGTATGTCATGATCAATGTCCACCATGATTCCTGGATGTGGATCAGCGGGATGGAGCAGAAGCATGATGAGGTGCTGGCCCGCTATAACGCGGTCTGGAAGCAGGTGGCTGCCACATTCAAGAACCATCCGGATAAGCTGATGTTCGAGAGCATTAACGAACCGAGGTTCACCGACGGTGGTACGACGGATGAAGCTAAGGCTACCGCGATGCTGAACGAGCTGAACAAATCCTTCCACAGCATTGTCAGAAGCTCAGGCGGTAAGAACACAGCCCGGCCGCTGGTGCTCCCGTCGCTGGAATCCTCCCCGACCCAGGAGCGGATGGATGTGCTGTATCAAACGATTACCGGGCTGAAGGATCCTAATCTGATTGCTACTGTGCATTACTACGGCTTCTGGCCGTTCAGCGTGAATATTGCCGGCTACACCAAATTCGATGCCGATACACAAAATGACATCATCCAGACCTTTGACAAAGTGCACGCTACCTTTACGGCCAAAGGCATCCCGGTCATCCTCGGCGAATATGGCTTGCTTGGCTTTGACCAGAGCACGGCTGCGATTGAGCAGGGGGAGAAGCTGAAGTTTTTTGAATTCCTCGGCTATTATCTGAAAGAGAAACGGATTACCTCGATGCTGTGGGACAACGGGCAGCATTTTGGCCGCACAACTTATAAATGGTCTGATCCGCAGCTGTTTACGATGATCAAGACCAGCTGGACTACACGCTCGGCTACTGCTGAAAGTGATCTGATCTATCTTGAAAAGGGTGCGGCGGTCAAGGATACCGCCATCCTGCTTAACCTGAACGGCAACAAGCTGAAATCGCTCAGCGTAGCCGGCAGCAAGCTTAAGCAAGGCAGTGATTACACCCTCAGCGGCAACAAGCTGACGATTAAGGCGGCGAAGCTGAAGAGCCTTACCAAGTCAGGCAAGCTGGGCGTAAATGCCACCCTTACCGCAAAGTTCAACAAAGGTGCAGCCTGGACCTTTAAGCTCACCGTTTATGCCAAGCCTAAGCTAAGCAACGTTACTGGAATGACAGCCTCCTTCAAAATCCCGGCCGCCTTTAACGGTGACAGCCTGGCTACAATGGAAGCCGTATATGCTGCAGGCGGCAACGCCGGGCCGCAGAACTGGACGCCTTACAAGGAGTTCGCTTACACGTTCAGCCCTTCCTATAGCACAGGAGAGATTAGCCTGACGGAGAATTTCTTCAAGGAAGTCAATGACGGTGAAGTGATTCTGAAATTCCATTTCTGGAGCGGCCAGATTATCAGCTACAAGCTTACGAAGAGCGGAGCCGCCGTTAGCGGTGAAGCGATCTAGTGTAACACTAGCAGCCTCCCTTACCCTTACCGGGTAAGCGGAGGCTTTTTCGGCTTGCAGCTGCGCTTCTTAATAAATATCCATGCAAGATCTGGATATACTACCGGAATCTGAGCGCGGACGAAAGGAGCGGTTGTAATGGAGCCAAATCAGCCGAAAGAGCTTTCGCTTGAGCATATCCTTAAGGAGCTCGATCAGTGCGCCGATTTGCACCACCGGAGTTTTCCGGAGCTTGCGACCGATCTGGTCTATTTCCCCCATAGTGTGGATAATACCCTGTTCATTCAGGAGCTTCTGGAGCCCTTTTCCCGGATTCAGCGCTCTGAGGTTGACGGAATGCTGCAGCAGTCGCAATTTGTGAAGATGAGTGAACCCAAAACGGCAGTTGTCGGTATTCTGGACGGCAAGGTGGCTATTTTTCACCAGAAGGGTGTTTATTTGCTGGACGTATCCAGTCCGGAAGCACGGAGTGTACAGCCGTCGGAGACGGAGACGGTTATCGCAGGCCCGCATGATGCTTTTGTCGAATCGGCTTCTACGAACCTGTCCCTGATCCGCCGAAGACTCAGAAGCCCGCATCTCAAAATCCGCAAATACGCGGTCGGTGAAATATCCAAAACCGCTGTGTATGTGCTTTATATAGAAGAAATTGTGAATCTGCAGCTGGTTGAAGCTCTGGAGCAGCGGATCCTAAAGATTGAGACGGATGAGCTGAACGATGGCGGCAAGCTGACCCAATTCATTGAGGATAAGCCCAATTCGGTCTTCCCCCAGTTCCTGACCACTGAGCGGCCGGATGTTGCTGTCTCCAAGCTGGCCGGCGGGCGGGTGGTTGCAATAGTTGATAACAGCCCGACAGTGGTTTGTGCACCGGCTTCCTTTTTTGATTTCTTCTCATCACCTGACGATTACTATCAGCGCTGGGCATTAGGGACCGCATTGCGGCTGATGCGATTTATGGCTTTACTGATTACCGTAACCTTTACAGCTATGTATGTCTCCGTAACTACCTTTCATTACGAGATGATCCCGGAAGCGCTGCTGAGAACGCTGGCCGAATCACGGAACAGAGTACCTTTTCCTCCAGTCTACGAAGCGCTGCTGATGGAGATTATGATTGAACTGCTGCGCGAGGCGGGAGCCAGGCTCCCGACCAAAATCGGCCAGACCATCGGGATCGTAGGCGGTATCGTTATCGGACAGGCAGCGGTACAGGCGGGGCTGACCAGTAACGTATTGATTATTGCGGTGGCCTCCTCGGCGATTGCCTCCTTTGTCATACCCAGCTATATGATGAGCGCGTCGATCCGGCTGATCCGTTTCGGTGTGATTATTCTTGCCGGGTTCTGGGGTAACATGGGTCTGGTTATGGGGCTTGCGCTGATCATCATTCATCTATCGGGACTGACCAGCCTGGGAACCTCGTATATTACTCCCGTTGCGCCGATGAAGCCCAGAGACTGGAAGGATGTCTTTATCCGGGCGCCTTTTTCCATGCTGAGAACCCGTCCTTCACAGACCAAAAGCTCCAACCTGGTCCGGCAAAAAAATAGAAAGTAGGCATATGCTTATGCAGCAGAAGATCAGTCCCTTTCATATTGCCGTTCTAACCTACATGGCGCAGGCGGGAATTGTGCTTTTTACACTGCCGAGGAGCGTGGCGGATTATTTCGGAACGAACGGCTGGCTTGTCCTGATCCCCTGCTTCCTTTTGTCCTCCTTGAATATCTGGCTGATTACGCTCGTCTTTCGTCTGGGGCAGGGGCGTTCTGTGTTTGCAATTCTGGAGCAGTCGGTTTCGAAGGTGCTGCTGTACCCGTTTTATCTGCTGCTGGCAGGTGCATGGCTGATATTCGGCTGTATGATCGGCAAAAAATATGTGCTGGTCTTCCAGATGCTGTCCTTTCCGTCGACGAACCCGATGGTGTTCAAGCTGGCTATTGATGTGCTGGCCTTTTTGCTGCTGATTAAAGGGATTCATTCGATATCCAAAGCGGCGACGCTTTTCTTCTGGATGTCGGCCTGGATGATTCTGCTGCTGGTGTGGTTCATACCTTCCTTCCGCTGGGAGCGGTTCACTCCGTTTATTCTTCAAGGCGGGCATGATCAAGTGAAGGGAGCGATTGAGGTGTATTCCGCTTTTTTAGGCTATGAGCTGTCCATCTTCCTGTTTCCGTATGTGAAAAAGAATAACAGATCCATGCTGGCGATTTATGCCGGTAATCTTTTTTTGACGCTGAATTATCTCGGTCTGACGCTGGTATGTTTCGGCTTCTACAGTCTGGACCAGTTGAAAAAGCTGCTGTATCCCGTGCTTGATCTGCTGGCTTATATCCAGTTCCCGTTTATTGAGCGGCTTGAAAATCTGCTATACGGTTTATTTCTGTTCCTGATTCTGATTACCATGGTGATGTACTGGTGGGCGGCGCAGATAACGGTGCAGCGGATAATGCCCAGGCTCAATGTGAAAATATTGCTGTTCCTGCTGCTTTCCATAGCCTACTGCATTTCCTTTATCCCCAAAACGCTGGACCAGGTGGACGTATGGATTACGAATTTAGGTTATGCCGTTACAGTAATTGCTTTTGGTCTTCCTATGCTGCTCATCACGGTGTTGCTGATTCAGAGAAAAGGAGTGACTTCTCATGGATAAACTGTGGCTTATTGTCCCGCTAATCCTGCTGCTGTTAACGGGCTGTAAAAATGATGAGCGGGTCCTCGAAAAGCTGGGCATGGTTCAGACGTCGAGCTATGATCTGCTGGACAATAACAAGCTCAAGGTGGTTGCCTGCGTTCCGGTTATCGATCCGGAATCTCCGGTCCGCCGCGAGCTGCTGACAGCTGAAAGTGACAGTATTAAAGAGGCCCGGCTGCAGTTTTCCCGGCAGACCGATCTGACCGTAGTCAGCGGGCAGCTCCGGGAGACCCTGTTCGGGCTGACGCTGGCCAAAGCGGGAATTGGTGACTATATCGACACTATTTTACGCGATCCGTCTATAGCGCTGGGAGTCAGAGTGACGGTGGTGGAAGGGGATGCCGGAGAGCTGCTGTCCAAAACCTATAAGCCCCATTCCGATACCGGCCGCTATATTACCCACCTGCTCGAAAAGGAATCTTCCTCCAACAGTGTTCCGACTACGACACTCTATGAATTCTCCAGAGACTACAACGATGACGGAATTGATGCTGTAGCCCCGATTGTAAAGGATGCAGGCAAAAAGGTGACGGTTGACGGAATCGCCTTATTTGTAATGGACAAGTATGTCATGAAAATACCTGTGGAGGACGGGATTATTTTTGCCCTGTTCCGTGATGATCTCAAGCAGGGCGAAGCGACAGTTAATTTGGGCGAGGAGAACGGGAAGCCGGTGATCGTCATGTTCAGCTCTTTGTCAGGCAAGCGTAAGGTCAAGGTGCATAAGCTGGGGGAAGGCCGCTTCAAGGCGGAGCTCTCCATTTCTGTGCAGGGCTCGGTGCTTGAATACACCGGAGAGGATAAGCTGAGTGACCCCGCGACCCGGCATAAGCTGGAAGAGCAGATAGCCAAGTCTATTACAGACAAGGCAGAGGAGCTGATCCGGCAGATGCAGCAGGCCAAAACAGATGCCCTGGGCATCGGACGATATGTGCGGAATAGCCTGAGCTACAGGGAATGGACAAGCCTGGACTGGAGGGAGGTCTACCCGCAGATTGAGGTGGAGTGCCGCGCCAGGATAATCATTAAGGACTACGGGAAGTATAGCTGATTCCATATAGTATTTAAATTTATAAATATACAAAATGAGACAATGGGTGTAAAATTGCATTACTTACGCTGACGGGGGAAGCATAGAGGCTTCTCTATGCCCTTATGTGAAAATATGCGCAAGCAAATATAATAGAGAGATATGGAGGCAGGAAGATTCATGAAAAGAAAGAACTGGAAACACCTTACGTTGCTGTTTACGCTAACCGCTGCGGTGGGCATGGTTGCGGCGGGCTGCGGCAATAACAATACAGCAAGCGGCAGCAATGCCGGGAATTCGGGCGGAGCGGCAGAAACGGCGGCACCGGCGGAAGCGGCGGTCGTAACACTGGGCCTGCTGCCTTCGATCGATGCTATTCCGTTCATCATCGCGCATGAGCAGGGCTTCGATAAAGAGCATAACGTTAACCTGGATATCCAGACCTTCAAAAGCGCCAAGGACCGCGACGTGGCATTCCAGGCCGGCAAGGTTGAAGGCATCAGCGCCGATCTGGTGGCGATCTCGATTTATAACGAAGCGGGTCTCGATGTAAAAATCACCAGCACAACCACCGGTGAATTCGACCTGCTGACCGGTAATGATGACATTCAGGATGTGAAGGATCTGAAGGGCAAAACCGTGATTTTGTCCAAAAACACCTCCACTCAATATACGGTAGCGATGATGCTGAAGCAGGCGGGACTGAGCGAAGCGGATATTACGGTCAGCGAAGTGCCGCAGATTCCGACCCGCCTTGAGCTGCTGAAGAATAAGAAAGCTGATGCGGCTGTGCTGCCTGAGCCGTTCGTGACGATGGGTACAACCTCCGGCCTGCGCGTGCTGAGCTCTACTCACACTGCCGGCGTGAACCCGTTCGTATTCGCTTTTCCGCAAAGTGTAATTGATGCCAAGCCGCAGGCCATCCGCGACATGTATGCCGCTTATGATGATGCTGTAGCGTATATGAAATCTCATGATCAGTCGGAATATATCGATCTTATTATCGAAGAAGTGGGTTACCCGGAGACTTTGAAGGATCAGATCACAGTGCCTGCTTATGAGCCGGCTGTTCAAGTGGACGTGAAGGAAGTAGAGGCGGCTTTTGCCTGGGCGCGGGAAACCGGGCTGCTGACCAAAGATATTGCCCCTGAAGATGTGATCTCCGATGTCCAGTTTGGAAAATAGCGGACTCTGCATCCGGGACCTGCAGGTCCAGTATAAGGGCGGCCAGGTGGCACTGGGAGAGGTTAACCTGACGCTGCCCGAGCATGGCATCTATACAATTATCGGACCCTCCGGCAGCGGTAAATCGACGCTCCTGCGGGCGGTTGCCGGCCTGCTGCCGGGCTACAGCGGAGAGCTGCTGTACAACGGAAAGTCCGTGCATGACAAGGATACGCTCGTCGGGCTTGTCCCGCAGAACTACGGCCTGCTGCCGTGGAAGACGGTCCGGGATAACATCCGGATTGCCATGAAGATTACCGGGACCGCCGCTGCGGACAAAATCGAGAGGGGAGCGCGGATTATGAGCTGGCTTGAGGCGATGGGAATTGCTGAACTGGCTGACCGTTACCCGCTCTCGCTGAGCGGCGGGCAGCAGCAGCGGGTGGCGATCGCGCGGGCCTTTGCGCTTTTGCCGAAGATCATGCTGCTGGATGAGCCGTTCTCGGCGCTGGATGCCGTGACGCGCGAGGCGCTGCAGCAGATTTTCCTGGATAACTGGCTCGCTCATCCGGCAACGGCGCTGTTTGTCACCCATGATGTGGACGAGGCGATCCTGCTGGGGCAGAAGATTGTGATCCTGCCTGCGGGCACAGGGAAGCGGACGGAGCTTGAGGTGCTGGACAACTCGGCTGTGTTCGGGATGAAGCATGGGGAGAAACGGGACAGTAACGAGTTTTTTGAGCAGACAAAGCGGATCAGAAAGGTAATGCAGGAGAAATGGTGATGAACAAGCGGATTAACCACGTGCTGCGGCTGTTGTTTGTTTTTGCAGGCATGAATCTGGTCTGGTATATCGTCTATCTGCTGATGAACCATCCGATTCTGCCGTCTCCCGGCTCTGTGTATAAGGCGATGTTCCAGCTGGACGGCCATGAGGTGCTGCTGAATGTCGGGTACAGCCTGCTGCGGATTTTTGAGGGTGTGCTGCTGGCGCTTCTGATCGGCCTGATGATTGGACTGTTAATGGGGCGCTCGCCGCTATGGAACAAACTGCTTGATCCGGTCGTCTATCTGACCTATCCGATTCCGAAGATTGCCCTGCTGCCGGTGGTAATGCTGTTCTTCGGCCTGGGTGAGACGTCCAAGGTGCTGATGATTATGCTGATCCTGCTGTTCCAGATCATCATCTCCGTGCGCGACGGCATCAAGGCAATCCCTGAGACTACATATGATGTGCTGACCAGCATCGGTGCAAGCTCCGTGCAGAAATTCTGGAATGTGACGCTGCCCGGTGCGCTGTCCGTCATCCTCAGCACGATCCGGGTGTCGCTCGGCACCGCCATTTCCGTGCTGTTCTTCACCGAAATCTACGGCACGGAGCACGGCATGGGCTTCTTCATTATGGATGCCTGGCTGCGGCTCGATTATCCCGAAATGTACGCGGGCATTATGCTGTTCAGCCTGGTCGGCTTCGTGCTGTTCCTGCTGGTGGACCTGCTGGATTACAGGTTCATGAGATGGCGGCGTTAAAAGTAAATATAATGTGTCATGTGAGGCGGCCCGTTGAGGGCCGTCTTTTTGTGTTGGGCGGCGGGGGGAGTGGCGGGATGGGCGAAAGGAAGGGGAAAAGCGCCTCAGATTCCGCCGTGAGTGGCGGGATGGATGAAATGAGAGGCAAAAGTGCCTCTGATTCCGCCTAGAGTAGCGGGATGGGCGAAATGAGAGGCAAAAGTGCCTCTGATTCCGCCGGAAGTGGCCGGATGGGCGAAATGAAAGGCAAAAGTGCCCTTGATTCCGCCGGGAGTAGCGGAATGGGCGAAATGAAAGGCAAAAGTGCCTCTGATTCCGCCTAGAGTGGCGGGATGGGCGAAATGAAAGGCAAAAATGCCTTTGATTCCGCCTAGAGTAGCGGGATGGGCGAAATGAGAGGGAAAAATCCCTTTGACTCCACCGGGAGTGCTGCTTCCCCCGGCTGCACACTACGCGCCTCACTAAATGCTGTCTAAACGAGTAACATTATAGCAGTCTTATTTTCACTTTACTTATTGTTACTTTACTTATTGTTACTTTACTTATTGCTTGTTACTTTGTTGCTATTAGCTAAGTTGGTCACTATTGTTATAGAGTCACTGCGACGTTCATTCCGGGCATAATAGAACAATATATAATGTGTGTTTAAGGGCAATGTGCCGGGATGCTGCAGGCTGGCTTAACTCCCATGGGTGTTGGGTGGACCGCAGCCATACCTGCAGCTCTGCTCGACCCGATCTCCGCCAGCCGCCCGGCCTGCAGTCCTATCCGGCCCGCAGTTTGTCTGCCCTGGCGGCTCGGCCTGCAGTCTTATCCGGCCCGCAGATTGTCTGCCCTGGCGGCCCGGCCTGCAGTCCTATCCCGCCCGCAAGGTGTCTGCCCCGGCGAGCAGCCCGCTCGGCCCGAGGTTCCCTGCCTGTCGGCAGCCCAGCCCAGCCCGGTCCGCAGATCACCAATGGCCTTGCTCGCTCTGTCTCGCAGGCAGCCCAGGCAGCCTCCCGGTTCCCGGTCAGAGGCCGCCAAGCACCCGTCAACTTCTGCCGTTCCAAACTGCAGAATCCAAACTGTTCAGAAGATAACGCTTCCACGTATGATTAACACATAACCAGCTGAGTTGCTTGACCCGATACTAGTATCACAAATGAGGGATGTAAGTTGAGAGAATACACAATCGTTAATATTTTATATACCCGCAAGGTTCCGGTGAAGATGAATGAGCTGACGGCGGAGCTGGGTTTGTCCGAGCGGACGGTCCGCGATGTGCTGCGCAGCCTGGATAAGACCGGGGAGCGGCATGGCTTCGGAATCCGCATGATCCGCGGCCAGGGCTACCTGCTGGAGACCCGCGATAACCAGGCCTTTCATGCCTACCTGGATAAAGGCCAGCTGCACACCAGCCAGGTTGATCTGGACAACAAGCAGTCGCGCCAGCAGTACCTGCTGTTCTATCTCCTGCAGAGCGACAGCCATCAGTCCATGGACCATATGGCGGAGGAGATGGGCGTCAGCAGGTCCACCATCATCTCCGATCTGAAGGAGGTCGAGCAGCGGCTGGCCGCGTTCTGCCTGAAGCTGGCCCGCCGTGCCCATTACGGCATGCGGATTGAAGGCGACGAGAAGGATTTCCGCAAAGCCTTCTCCTATTTCATTCTCCAGCCGGGGCATACGCTGCAGCATACGGAGGACTTTCGTGCCTATGAGCGAGAGTTTGATATAGCCCGCCTCAAGGCCTATCTGCTGTACATTCTCAAGGAGCGGGAGCTTAAGATTTCCGATGTATTCCTTGATAACATCGTCACCCATCTGTTTATCCTGCTGTACCGCGTATCGAAGCATAATTTCATCGTCGCCGGACAAGCCGCGCAGTCCTATCCGGAGCCGCTCTACCGGGAGCTGGCCGGCAGCATTGCCGGCTGGATCGAGACCCATTACCAGATCACGCTGCCTGCAGATGAGGTTGACTATCTGGCGCTGCACATCTCCGGCAAAACGATTATGGAGCGGATGTCGGAGGAGACCAAATCGCATCTGCGCGAAGGGATCAGCGGTATTCTGGAGCGGCTGGACCGTGAATTCCTGACCGGCTTCAATCAGGATAAGGACCTGCGTGAAGCGCTGCTCCTGCATATGTTCCCGCTGCTCAACCGGCTCTACTACAATCTGCAGCTGGGCAACCCGCTCGTGGAGGATGTGTACAGCCAGTATGCCAACGTGTTCGTGATTTCCTTCCGCTTCGCGGAGATAATCGAGGAGCAGTACGGCTTCCGGATGTCGCGGGATGAAGCGGGCTATGTGGCGCTGCATTTTGCGGCCCATCTGGAGCGGATGCAGCAGCGCAATCTGGAGAAGTTCAAGCGGATTGCCGTTATCTGCTCAACCGGAGCAGGCAGCGCACAGCTGATCCGGTTGAAGCTGGAGTCTGTTTTTCCAAAGGCCTCGGTCATCACAGCCTCAATTACAGAGGTGGATGAGATCAGCAGCAAGCCGGTGGATCTCATCCTGTCAACGGTGCCGCTGGCAACGGAGATCAAGGAAAAGCCGGTCATCCATATCAAGCAGCTGCTTGACGATCAGGAGATCCAGCGGATCAAGGAGATTCTGTCGCTGCAGATCAACCGGACGAAGCCGTCCTACAAGCTGATGGATTTCAAGGAGCTGTTCCGCCGTGAGCTCTTCCATCTGGATGGCCCCGACGATTATACAGAGCTGCTGAAGCTGCGCTGCCGGGAAATGGTTGAGCATCATCATGCGGCAGACGATTTTCCCGAGCAGGTGTTGTTCCGCGAACAGAAATTTACGACCATTTACAAAAATGGTGTAGCCGGCCCCCATCCGATGCGGATGAGCGCGATCCGTGACTGCATCAGCGTAACGGTACTTAAGAAACCGCTGGTTTACGAGGGCAAGCCGGTCCAGCTGATTTTTCTGATCAACCTGGGTCCGGGCCAGTTATTCCTCCATAAGGAGATCAGCAAGCTGCTGCTTGTCCTGATGGAAAAGGAAGACAGCCGTAGCCGGCTGCTGTCCGTGAACAGCTACGAGCAATTTATACACGAGATAGAGAACCTACTATAGATAACAGGAGTGGAGAGAAACCATGGATTACGAACAAACGATTATGCAGATTATCGCCAGCAGCGGGGAAGCCCGCAGCCTCAGCCTGAAAGCCGTCCGCACCGCACGTGCAGGCAACCTGGAAGAAGCGGGTACACTGATCAAAAGCGCCAAAGAAAGCCTGACCAAAGCACACAAAGTGCAAACCGGGCTGATCCAGGCCGAGGGCCGGGGCGAGAAAACCGAAATCACGCTGCTGATGATTCACGCGCAGGATCATTTGATGAATGCCTTGACCGTCAGAGAGCTGGCTGTTGAACTGATCGAGGAAGTGAAGGAGCGCAAGGCGTTTGAACAACAAGTGGAACAACAATTGAAAGGATCGGTGAACTAAGATGAAAAAAATTCTGCTCGCCTGTGCAGGCGGTTTCTCAACAAGCATGCTGGTAGAACGGATGAAGGAGTCCGCCCGTGTTAAAGGAATTGAAGTGGTAATCGATGCGGTGGCTGAGAGTGATATTGCAGACCAGACACCTTTTGACATTATTATGCTCGGACCGCAAATGGGCCACGCCGAAGGCGATCTGGCAGCAGAATACCCTAATATTCCGGTAACGACTATCGATATGATGGACTATGGCATGATGGACGGCGACAAGGTGCTGGGTACAGCGATTGAACTGATGGAGAAGGGGGCTTAAGTCATGGCAGGCGCCGCACAATGGAGATCCAAGATTCAGAAGGTCAGTACCAAGATTCAGAAAAATACGTACATCAGCGCGATTTCCAACGGCCTCATGGCTTTGATGCCAATCCTGATTCTGGGGGCGATTTTCTCCCTGATCAATGCGCTTAAGCTGGAGCCGTACCAGAACTTCCTGGAGAGCACCGGACTGAAGGACTACACTTCGATTCCGGCCACGGTAACGACAGACGTAATTGCGCTGTATGCCGTGTTCTCGATTGCCTATAACTTTGCCACCCAGCATAAGCAGCAGGGCTTCTCGGCAGGGATACTGGCTCTGATGAGCTTCCTGCTTGTTACACCGAAGGGGCTGCTTGACGACGGCGCGACCAAAGCGTTCGGCTATTCCTGGCTGGGAGCCAAGGGACTGTTCGTCGCCATTATCCTGGCGCTGGTTGTCGGCAAGATTTATACCTTTGTACTGGAGAAAAAATTCTATATCAAAATGCCGAAGGGTGTTCCGCCAACGGTAGAAAAATCTTTTGCAGCGCTGACCCCGGGCTTCATCGTTGCGATTCTGATGCTGATCTTCAGCGCCATTTTTGCAGCTACCAAATACGGAAATATGCATGAATTTGTCTTCTCAATCATCCAGCTGCCGCTGACCAGTCTCGGCGGAACGTGGTGGGCAATGCTGATCTGTATCTTCGTGATCCACCTGCTGTGGTTCTTCGGGGTTCACGGTACACTCGTTGTCTATTCGGTAGTCGGTCCGATCTGGGTCGCCCTGGGTCTTGAAAATCTCGACGCTTACCAAAGGGGCGTAGAGGGTACCCATATTATCGGCTCACCGTTCTTCCCGGTGTATGTGCTGATCGGCGGAGCGGGTGCTACGCTTGGCCTGATTATCGCGATGCTGTTCGCCAAATCCACACGCTATAAGACACTCGGCAAGCTGGCCATCGTGCCAAGCTTAATTGGGGTCAACGAGCCTGTAATCTTCGGAATGCCGCTGGTGCTGAACGTGCGGTTCATGATTCCGTTCATTGTAACGCCGCTCGTGAGCAGCGGTCTGGCAATTCTTTTGACTACAATCGGTGTTCTGCCTGTGCTTCATGGTATACAGGTTCCGCTCGGCATCCCTGTTCTCGTCAACGGCTGGATGAACGGCGGGTGGCGTGTCAGCGCATTCCAGCTCGTAATGATTGCCGCAAGCTTCCTGATCTACTATCCATTCTTCAAAAAAGCGGATGCCGAAGCGCTGGAGCAGGAGCAGCAGGCTGAAGCAGCGGCAGTAAGCAAGGAAAAAGGAGGCGTGCCTAATGCCCAGCCCGTTTCCTAAAGAATTCCTGTGGGGTGGTGCAGTAGCGGCCAACCAGGTCGAAGGTGCTTATAATGAGGGCGGCAAAGGGCTGTCCACCGCCGATGTGGTCAAATATTGCCCTCCGGGAGAACGCAAAAGCCTGGAGCAGCTGCTCTCGATGAGCCGGGCAGAGCTGTATGAGGCTATTGCCGACAACGGTGAGGGCAACTACCCCAAACGCCGCGGGATCGGCTTCTATCACCGGTACAAGGAGGATATCGCCTTGTTCGCCGAGATGGGCTTCAAGGTGTTCCGCCTGTCAATCTCCTGGCCGCGAATCTTCCCGACCGGGGAGGAGACAGAGCCGAATGAAGAGGGACTGCGCTTTTACGATGAGGTATTCGACGAGCTGCGCAAATACAATATCGAGCCGCTCGTCACCATCTCCCATTATGAGATGCCGGTGCATCTGGTTACCAAATATAACGGCTGGGCGTCCCGTGAGCTGGTGGAGCTGTTCCTCCGTTATGCAGACACTTTATTTAACCGATATAAGGATAAGGTAAAATATTGGCTGACCTTTAACGAGATCAACTGTACGCTCAAAGCGCCGTTTCTCGGCGCGGGTATTATCATGGACGGCGTGGAGAATGAGAAGCAGGTTGCTTTTCAGGCGCTGCATCACCAGTTTGTTGCAAGCAGTCTGGCCGTGAAGCGGGGCCGGGAGATTAACCCCGGGTTTAGCATCGGTTGCATGCTGGCCCGCAAGCTGCTCTATCCGTATTCCTGCCGTCCGGAGGATGTCCTCCAGGCCCAGGCGGAGAACCAGATGGCCCAGTTCTGCTCCGATGTTCAGGTCAGAGGCTACTATCCTTCCTATATTCAGCGGCATCTGAAAAAGCATGGGGTGCGCATTGAAATGCTGCCCGGTGACTTGGAGATTCTACAGGAGAATCTGGTGGATTTCCTCTCCTTCAGCTACTACATGTCCTCGGCGGTAAGCACGGATAACTCCATTACCGCTACTACCGCAGGTAATCTGTCCACCGGGCTGGCGAATCCGTATCTGCAGACCTCGGACTGGGGCTGGCAGATCGATCCGGTCGGCCTGCGCGTGGTGCTGAAGGAAATGCATGACCGCTACCAGCTCCCGCTGTTTGTGGTGGAGAACGGGCTTGGTGCTGCGGATGAGCTAGCTGAAGACGGCAGCATCCGGGATGACTACCGGATCGATTATCTGGCACAGCATATCGCCCAGATGGCTGAAGCGATTGAGGACGGAGTGGAGCTGATGGGCTACACGAGCTGGGGCTGCATCGACCTGATCTCAGCCTCAACCTCAGAGATGCGTAAGCGGTACGGCTATATCTACGTGGACCAGGATGATGAAGGAAACGGGACGCTGGCCCGCCTGCGCAAAAAAAGCTTTTACTGGTACAAGCAGGTGATCGCCTCGAACGGGGCGGAGCTGCACCATTCATAATATTTACGGAGTGTTTTCGGGTGCAGAGCCTGGAGACACTCCTTTTTTTATAGAAGGGATGAAGGGCGCACTCTGTTCATTTTTAGCAAATGCACAGGAACCGGGTCGGCTCATGGTTACTTCTGAAATTTCCTGTCATAAATAAAATATGGAAAAGTTATGTATTTGTATTTATAATTTAGGAGAGTGACGTTTTCTCTTCTAATAGAAAGAAAGCGTTTGCTAGAAACCGCGCCTAGGCTAACAAAACTTAAGCTTATGCTTCCGAAGCGAGTTTTGTACGAAGAATACTCAGGATGCTTAGGCTAACAAAACTTTGAGGAGGATGATATTTTTGAGTAACGACAGGAAACCGTTTGTCTGGCAGACTGCCAAGGCTGCCCTGATTACTTCCGTGGCTGTTGCCTTAATGCTGCCGGGGGGATTGGCAGGAGCAGCAGCTTCCACTTCCAATACTACCGCACAAGCAGCTCCGGCAAACGCAGCCCAGGCAGGTGCTGAAACCCCGGATCCGGCAGAGGCCAAGGTTACCCAGGAGCAGGCAGTGGCGAAGGTCAAGGCTTTATTCCCTGCACTGAAGGATGCCACCGTCTCTCATACCCAGCTCGGCTCGGGCAACTCCTATCCGATGAATCCGGACCAGCTGATCTGGAATATCCAGTGGGAATTCCGGACCGGCAGCTCCTCCTTCGGCTTCTCCAGTGAGGTTGATGCCATGACAGGCGATCTGATCTCTACATATCTTTATTCTCCGTTTTTGAATCAGACGGACAGCTTCTACCCGCCTAAGATTACACGGGCGGAGGCGCTGGAGAAGGCAAAGAGCTTCATTTCCCAGGCGGCTCCAACACTCAAGAGCGGCGATCTGCAGCTGGATGAGAATATTATGATGAATGAATCGGCCCTTTTCGGACCGGTACAGTACTCCTTTTATTTTAATCTTCTGGTTAACGGGCTTCCGTCAACCAATGATTCGGTGCGGGTTACAATAGACGGCAGCGGAAATGTGATGCAGTTCAATAAAACAACCTCCGGGCTGAAGTATCCGTCTGCCAAACCGGCGGTCTCCAAGGAACAGGCGGAGAAGACCTTTAAGGAGAGCTTCGACGTCGCGCTCTATTACATCCCTGTTTACAAAAAAGGCGAGGTAGACAGCTGGGTGCTCGGCTGGAGACCGCAGAATGAAGCACTGTACCCGATTGATGCCCAAACCGGCAAACGGGTTGACTATGAAGGCAGTGAAGCAAACGCAGCTCCGGTCGTATATGAAGCTATACCAGCCGGCAAGGAGGTTTTCCAGCCGATAGCCGGCGGCAAAGAGCTTACCGTCGATGAAGCGGTCAAGCAGGTGAAGAAGGTGGCAGCCATTCCGGCGAACCGCAAGCTGACCGGGCAGACACTCGGCTCCAATTACCAGAGCGGCAAGCAGAAGGTATGGTCGCTGGTGTGGAGTGATACCTCTGAAGTCAACTATACCGGAATGCCGGGACGCACTTACGCAGAAGTAAACGCAACGACCGGGGAGGTTCTCCAGTTCCAGGTTGAGCAGTATTCCTTCCCGTTAGACAGCAAGCAGGAGCAGGCTGAAGCGGCTCCAGCCGGAAGCAAAAAGCTGAGCCAGGCTGAAGCCAAGCAGCAGGCCCTGTCGCTGATTACCCGCCTGTACGATCAGGCCGGCAGCAGCCTGAAGCTGGCTGAGCACGGGGGGACCTGGAGCGTGCTGCCGAATGATAAGGGGTACCGGTTTGAATTCCAGCGCTATTTTGACAATATCCCTGTAAGTGAAAGCGCGATTACAGTCGTACTTGATCTCTACGGCAAGCTGCAGTCCTATTCCAATTATAATTATGCGGTCTTCAGCAAAATTACCAAGCAGCCGGCACCGGCAGTTACCAAAGCAGAGGCGCTGCAGAAATACCTGGGACTGTATACGCTGAAGCTGCAGTACAGCACAAGCGGAGGATACCTCAGCACGGGCGGATACACCGATCTTAAAGTCAGACTGGCTTATTCTCCAGCGTTGATTGATACGTCCAAACCATATGATGCGCTGAATGCACAGACAGGCAAGTGGTTCGCCATGTATGAATATAACCTTGGACGGAGCGCATCGGCTGCCAGTGCGGTTGATATCAAAGGACATGCCGCAGAGAAACAGCTGACTGAGCTGCTGAAATACGGTATCCTCACACCGGACGCAGAAGGCAAAGTGAGTCCGGATCAGGTCATTACCATTGGGGAATGGCTTGACTATATTGCCAAAGCTTCAACACCGTACTACACGCAATATACCGCGAGTGCAGAGAACAAGGCCGTTGCCGGCGTAAGTCCGGATAGCACATATTTTGGTGCGGTGAACTATGCGGTCAGCCGCAGCTGGCTCGACAGGGATAGTGTAGTGAAGCCGGAAGACAGTCTTACCCGTGAGCAGCTTGCGGTGCTGCTGGCTTCTTTCCTGAAATACAACAAGCTCTCCGCATTCCTGAGCGATGATACAACAGTAAACGGCTTCAGTGACAATGCGGCAATCACGAATAAAGGCGCTGTTGCCCTTGTTGTGCGGCTGGGTCTGCTGCAGGGTGAGAATGGTAAATTTAACCCGCAGCAGCAGGTCACCAAAGCCCAGGCGGCTGCCGTTATTATGAAGCTGGTGGAGCTGCAGGGCAAGACAGATACGGCCATCGGCGGCCAGCAGTATATGTAAGAAGTACAAGAAATGCGGGATACCAAAGACCGTTCCGGGCGCGAGATAAGCAGCGCGTACAGAACGGTCTTTTTTGTATATAAGGTGTCTTCGGGAGTTCCCGCCCTTACCGCAGTTCGGGGCTCTTGATAATAGTGATGCTGTAAGCCTTCGAGGTGACATGATCCTCAGCCTTAACCGTAAGCGTCAGCAGGGTGTGCTCCTCCTGCAGGGAGATGCTCCTTGGCTGTGTGTCATCAATCAGAATGCCGCCGCAGTATAGCAGGGCGTTGTGATGGGAGAGTCCGGCGCTGAGCGTTACAGCCTGCGTTCCTTCAGGAACGATTAGTGTATAGCTGCTGTTACCGGCTGCAAACGGCTGATCCAGTGTTCCTGTATCAAAGCCCAGGCTGTCCAGCGCTGCCGTCTGATCGAAGCCGTTCATCATCCGCAGCAGATCAAAAATTCCGTTCACCGCGCCGGGAATGACGAACTTCACCTCAAGCTCTGTACGGTCCAGGACAGCGGCCGCAGGAATCAGATAGCTCTTGGTATAGAAGGAACGGGGATTCCCGTTCATCAGCGTATCGCTCGCCAGCAGGTTCCCGTCTGCATAAATATCAATCACCCTGCCATTGTTGCCGGAGAAGTAAGTGACAGACAGATAGTTGTCCCGCTGCGGCAGAACCTTAAGCTGATAGCTGAACCAGCCGTTATTCTCTGACTGTCTGATATTATATCCGTCCCAGGTGGCAACAGTGGTGTTCTCGCCCTTGATCTGATGCTCGAGCTCATACTGGTCATTACCGACCGGCAGGCTGTCAATTGTCGCTTCCTGCACACGCCGGCGCTGCTTGCCCTGCAGAATATGCTCCTGCAGCTCCGCAGAATCGGCTTCTACAAGCTTCCAGTAGATCCCGTAGCGCTCTTCATGCTGTTTATAGTGGGGAGTGAACACCAGCCGTCCGTCTTCGTCCGTTCCCCGGAGCACAAAGGCCAGCTCACCCTCCGTTTGGACAAAGTGCCGGTCAAAATCCTTCAGCCAGCTCTCTGGACTCTGCCCTTTGGGGATGATGAAATCCTTGACCAGCATGTTGCGGGTCGGTACGCTTACAGCCACACCGGTTGCGGACTGGGCGAGATCCTCTGTACCGAGGGCTGCGCTCAGAACCACCGGACCATACCGGAAAGCAGCGACATTCGGGGCATCCGGCAGCGTGCAGTAAGCTGGCTTCATCGGCAGCCGGAGGCTCAGCGTGTCGCCATCCGACCAGCTGCGCTCCACTACCGCATAGCGGCCGGACAGCTTAAGGGTCTGCTTCTGGCCGTTAAGCGTCAGCTCAGCCTCTCCTGCAAGCCAGTCCGGCAGGCGCAGATGCAGGGCGAAGGATGAGCTGTCCTCTTTTAACGTGCGGATTCTAAATTCGGCAGTGTCCTCATAAGGGAGATTGGCCGTCTGGATAAGTTCAATTCCGAATTCCTCTGCAAGTAAGCTTGAGCTCATATACTGGTTCACATAGATGCTGCCGCCGCCGTGGAAATACAGGCTGTCATTCAGCTTGGAGAAGCTCTCCATGCCTGTTCCGGTGCAGCACCAGAAATGGTCGAACGCCGAGCTGTACACCTTAAAGTAGCCGGTGGCCATCGGCTGAAAGTACATCGTCATCCCGGTATGCGGATTCTGCGACGACAGGATCGCGTTGATAAACGTATTTTCATAGAAATCCATATATTTCACTTCACCGGTGATCTTGAACAGCTCCCGGCTCAGCTTCAGCATATTGTAGGTATTGCATGTCTCGGCTGTGAAGTTCGAGCGTTCCGCATCCAGAAGATCCGGTTCGCCAAAATGCTCCCATTCGCTGTTACCGCCTGTAACGTAGCTGTGATGGTGAACCACCATATCCCAGAACTGCTGCGCCGCCTCCAGATAGAACCGCTCGCTTTCACCCAGCACCCGGTACCGGTTCAGCGCCCCGAGGAATTTCGGGATCGTGGTATTGGCATGCTTGCCCTTCAGGATATCCCGGCCTTCCTGCACCGGAGTGAACAGGCTTAGCTCATCAAACCTATGGGCCGCCTGCAAATGGCGTTCATCCCTGGAGATTGTGTACAGCTCATAGAGACAGTCATTCATCCCGCCGTACTCGACAGACAATACACGCTCCTGAATTTCTGCTGACCAGCCTGTGCTGCGCTGAGCCACCCAGCCTCCAAGCCGGGTAACCAGTTTGTAAGCTGCATAGCTGCCGGTAGCCCGGTAGGCCGCTGTCAGTCCGGCAATGATTTTGTGCATCGTATACCAGGGCACCCAGGCCGGCTGCCTGTTCTCGACATTATCGAATAGCTGCTCCGGAAATGCTGACAGGTAACCGCTCTCAAACTGGCATGCAGCAAGCTCGCCGATCAGATACTCCAGACGCTGAAGCAGGTGGCTGCTGCGTGTAGTCCCGTAAGCCTGTGACAGGGCGCTCAGATAATGGCCCAGCGTGTGGCCGCGGATTTCGGTGCTTTCCCAGCCGGAGTATTTTTCACCTTTGGGCGGCAGTCCGCGGTTTTCACGGAAGCCGGCAACCAGCCGGTCAAGGTCATAGCTTTTGAGATACAGCACTTCTTTGGAGAAAGCGTTCACCAGATAGGGATCGGTCACTGAAACCTGGTCCAACCGGAAATCGTGCAGTAGGGAAAATTCCCGGGTAAGTGAAACGGTATTATTCGTAGTCATATCTAATCTCCTGCCTCTTGAATTACGGGGCTGCCAGTCAGGCTGGGCCTCCGTTCCTGCTCATAAACCAGCTTATATTTTTACAGGAGCAGCAGTAAATAGTGCAACGTTCGAATTTGTGTAAAAAAGTCAGGTGGTATAGGCATATGCAAATAACCCGGAAGGCCGTACCGTTAAAGGTGCAGCTTCCGGGTTATTGTCTATTAGCCTAAAGCAGGTATTCGGTTACTTCTATTATTTGCCCAGCTGTTTGTCGACTTCCTTGATCGGATTCTCGTCGGTTTTGACTTCTTCAACCTTGCTGCTCAGGAACCAGCCGGTAGCGGCAATGATAATGAGGACAACGTAGAAGGTTGTTTTCCACCAGGTGCTGTGGGCGAAGTCTTCAGACAGAACACCCAGGGAAGGGTGTGCCAGTGTAATTACAGAAAGCTTAACCCCTACCCAGCCTACGATGAAGAAGGCGGCAATTTCCAGACCCGGACGGGTATGCAGCAGCTTAACGAAGAAGGATGCCGCAAAACGCATGATGATCAGGCCGATGAATCCGCCGGCGAAAATAACGAGGAACTGACCGCCGTCGAGGCCGCCGATGTGGCCGATGCCGCTTGGCGGAAGAGCTACAGCAAGTGCTACTGCAGCCAGGATGGAGTCAACTGCGAACGCAATATCTGCGATTTCAACCTTGAGTACTGTAAACCAGAAGCCGGCTTTCTTTTTGTCGACTGCCTTCGGGCTGCCGCTTTCCACTGCTTCATCTGTAACCGGCTTTTTGATAAGAAGCTTTCGGAAGATATGATTCCCCGCAATGAACAACAGGTAGATTGCCCCAATAGCTTGTACCTGCCAGATATCGACCAGATACGAGATGACAAAAAGTGAACCGAACCGGAACACGAAGGCTCCTGCCAAACCGTAGAACAGTGCTTTTTTACGTTCCTCATCAGGAAGGTGTTTGACCATAATGGCCAATACAAGTGCGTTGTCAGCAGCCAGTAACCCCTCCAGTGCGACCAGAACGAGCAATACCCAGCCGTACTCTAATAATAATCCTAAATCCATTGCTGCTTCCCCCTCATTCGGATGTAAATATCTTTTGTTAAAGAATACCCACATTACCTGATTATGATTAAAAATATATATAAAAAAGACCTTTACCAAACAGATCAGCCTTTGGAATAAAGGTCTAACCTGATTGGTAAAGGTCTCGCTAGCAATTGTTCATTGCCGATAAAGCCGGAGAATATCCTCATATTCTCGTATTGACGACTTTATCTGAAATATAAGCAGTAACAGCACTGGGCTGTGACCCGCTTATATTATCCACAGAAACGGCGCGATCTCAACGGTGAGACCGGCAGGATGCTTCTGTTTACGCAGCTACTCCCCTTTACGGGATATATGAAATTAGAACGTAATTTTGAGTCATGTGATTAACCTAAAAGTATCATATATGAGCTCTGTGGGATTGTCAATGGTCCTGATAACAAATATCAATGGCTAAAAGGGCCGTAATGGAAACGGAAACATGATAAGTTTGAGTAAACAAAGTTAACATGTCATTTGTCGATACTGCAAACATAAGGAAATTAAAGGCTTTTTCAGCTTGTGTGTAATTGACGATAAGGGTTTTGAAAAATATGATATGAGTAATTCAAGCGGCTAAGCGAGGTTGTTGTTATATAAAATAACATTCAATTCACTTGCGTTGCTGCCACTGCCGCACAGTCTGTCATGGAGGTAACATCAGGGAAGTAACGCTAGTAAAACAAAGCGTATGCTTCCGAAGCGAGTTTTGCTCGTAGCCAATTCAGAGGTGTTAATGCTTGCAAAACAAAGTGTATGCTTCCGAAGCGAGTTTTGCTCGAAGCCAATTCAGAGGTGTTAATGCTTGCAAAACAAAGCGTATGCTTCCGAAGTGAGTTTTACTGCGAAGTAGTTTCAAGGAAGTTAAGCTCCGTAAAACTTTTAGGAGGTGGGAAATGATGCAGCCGTCGTGTATATCAAATGAAGCAGAGGAGGAGATCAGCCGCCACCCTTGCTACAGCGAGGAAGCTCACCGGTTCTATGCCAGAATGCACATCCCGGTTGCGCCCGCCTGCAACATCCAGTGCAATTACTGCAACCGCAAGTTCGACTGTGTCAATGAGAGCAGGCCGGGTGTGGTAAGTGAGGTGCTGACGCCGGAGCAGGCCGAACGCAAGGTTAAGGGGGTTGCGGCACAGCTGATGCAGCTGTCGGTAGTCGGCATAGCCGGACCGGGTGATCCGCTGGCCAATCCGGAGCAGACCTTCGACACCTTCGCCAGGGTGAAGCGGTACGTGCCTGACGTCAGCCTCTGTCTCAGCACAAACGGACTAACGCTCTACCGGCATGTGGATGAGATTCTTGAGCTGGGCATCCGCCATGTCACGATTACGATCAATGCGATTGACCCAGAGGTCGGCCTGCACATTTATCCCTGGGTATTTGACGAAGGGGTGCGGTACGAAGGAAGAGAAGCGGCGGAGCTGCTGATCAGCCGTCAGCTGGCGGGGCTGGAGATGCTGGCGAAGCTGGGGATTCTCGTAAAGGTCAACTCGATTATGATTCCGGGGGTCAACGATCATCATCTGCCGGACGTGTCCAAAAGAGTAAAAGAGCTCGGGGCCACGCTGCATAATGTAACACCGCTAATTATCGCACCGGGAAGCCAGTATGAGGCGGACGGCCGCAAGGCGCCGCGTCCGAAGGAGCTGCACAATCTGCAGGAGCTGCTGGGGCGTGACGGGATGAAGGTGATGCGCCACTGCCGGCAGTGCCGAGCTGATGCAATCGGGCTGCTCGGCCAGGACCGCAACCAGGATTTCCCGCTGGAGGCGATGGAGGCTGATCCGGTCATCAACCAGGAAGCCAGGGCGCAGTTCCAGAGTGATCTGGATGCCAAGATCCGCGAACGCGTCACTGCGAAGCAGGCCAGAGCCAAAGGGCGCTGGGACAGCTCGCACAAAACAAGAGTTGCCGTAGCCACCAGAGGCGGCGACAAGGTCAATCAGCATTTCGGCCATGCGACGGAATTCCTTATCTATGATACCGACGGGGCTGAGGTGAAGCTGGTCGGTGTCCGCAAGATTCAGGCCTACTGCCACGGCAAGGCAGACTGTAACGGCGATAAAGCCGCTACACTGCAGGAAATTATTTCTATAGTAAGTGACTGCCGCATTCTTCTCTGCTCCGGAATCGGAGACGGCCCGCGGGCCAGCCTGAACAAAGCCGGTGTACTGCCGCTTGTCCGTAAGGGCGGCATACAGGACATGATTCTCGAAAGCGTCAAATACAGCTCCTATTTTGAAAATATGAATATTTCGAAGGGATGATGAAAAATGAGACAAATAGCTTTCTACGGTAAAGGCGGTATCGGTAAATCGACAACTTCGCAAAACACCCTGGCTCAGTTAGCTACAAAGTTCGGACAACGCATTATGATCGTCGGCTGTGATCCTAAGGCAGACTCTACCCGCCTGATCCTGAACACCAAGGCGCAGCAGACGGTACTTCATCTGGCCGCTGAGCTCGGCTCTGTAGAGGATCTGGAGCTGGATGATGTGCTGCAGACTGGCTTCGGCGACATTATTAACGTAGAGTGCGGCGGGCCTGAACCGGGCGTAGGCTGCGCTGGACGCGGAATTATAACCGCCATTAACTTCCTGGAGCAGGAGGGCGCGTACACCGATCTGGACTTTGTATCCTATGACGTACTCGGTGACGTTGTGTGCGGGGGCTTCGCAATGCCGATCCGTGAGAATAAGGCACAGGAGATCTACATTGTCTGTTCCGGGGAAATGATGGCGATGTATGCGGCCAACAACATTGCCCGCGGGATTCTGAAATATGCCACAAGCGGTGGTGTCAGACTGGGCGGCCTGATCTGCAACAGCCGTAACACGGACCGTGAGGATGAGCTGATTATGGAGCTGGCCCGCCGCCTGAATACGCAGATGATTCATTTTGTACCGCGCGATAATGTCGTTCAGCATGCTGAGCTGCGCAGAATGACGGTTGCCCAGTATAATCCGGAGCACAAGCAGGCCAAGGAATATGAAATTCTGGCCGAGAAAATCCTCAACAACAAAATGCTGACCATTCCTACCCCGATCTCCATGGAAGAGCTGGAGGAGCTGCTGATGGAATTCGGGATTATCGAAGACGAAGAAGCGGCCATCCAGAAGCTGCAGGCTTCCGGACAATAAGCGAGGGCGGGCGCTAAAGGCGCCCGCCTCAAGAAAAGGAGGGTCATTAATGGGACTGGATATTGAAGCGAACAAAAAGCTTGTTGAGGAAGTGCTGGAGGCCTACCCGAAAAAAGCGAAAAAAGACCGGGAAAAGCACTATCAGATCAACACAGAAGAAGCGCAAACCTGCGGTACCTGTGCCCTGAAGTCCAATATCAAATCCCGCCCCGGTGTCATGACACCGCGCGGCTGCTCTTATGCCGGCTCGAAGGGTGTGGTCTGGGGCCCGATCAAGGATATGGTCCATATCAGCCACGGCCCGGTCGGCTGTGGACAATACAGCTGGGGAACCCGGCGCAACTATGCGAACGGAACGCTTGGTATCGATAATTTTACCGCGATGCAGATCACAAGTGATTTTCAGGAGACGGATATCGTCTTCGGCGGCGACAAGAAGCTTGAAGTGATCATGCGCGAGATTACCGAGATGTTCCCGCTGGCCAAGGGAATTTCGGTGCAGTCTGAATGTCCGGTCGGCCTGATCGGCGATGACATTGAGGCGGTATCCAAGAAGATGTCCAAGGAGCTGGAGATGCCGGTTGTGCCTGTACGCTGTGAGGGCTTCCGCGGTGTCAGCCAGTCGCTCGGCCATCATATCGCCAATGATGCGATCCGCGATTTCGTGCTTGGCAAGGCTGATTTAGCCGAAACCGGCCCGTATGATGTCAATATTATTGGAGACTACAATATCGGCGGCGATGCCTGGGCTTCACGGATTCTGCTGGAGGAGATGGGCCTCAGGGTCATTGCCCAATGGTCAGGAGACGGTACGCTGAACGAGCTGGAGATTGCCCATAAGGCCAAGCTGAACCTGATTCACTGCCACCGTTCCATGAATTACATGGTCGAGCATATGGAGAAGGCCTACGGTATTCCGTGGATGGAATATAACTTCTTCGGGCCGTCCAAAACGTATGAGAGCCTGCGCGCCATCGCTGCGTTGTTCGACGAAACGATTCAGGAGAACTGCGAGAAGATGATTGCGAAGCACAAGCCGGCCATGGATGCCATTATCAATAAATACAAGCCGCGTCTGGAAAATAAAAAGGTGCTGCTGATGATCGGCGGCCTGCGCTCCCGCCACACTATCGGCGCCTATGAGGATCTGGGCATGGATATTGTGGCCTCCGGCTACGAATTCGCCCATAAGGATGACTATGAGAAGACCTTCCCGATGATGAAGGAAGGCACCATTATTATGGATGATCCGACCGCCTATGAGCTGGAGGAGCTTGCCCAGAAAATGAACGTCGATCTGGTGGGTTCAGGCGTTAAGGAAAAGTATGTATATCACAAAATGGGCATTCCGTTCCGCCAGATGCATTCCTGGGATTACAGCGGTCCATACCACGGCTTTGACGGCTTTAAGATTTTTGCCAAGGATATGGATATGACGGTGAACAGTCCGGTATGGAGCCTGATGCAGAAGAAGGAAAAGGAACACGTTCAAAAGGAGGAGGCGGGCATATGAGCAAGGACAGACTGGAGATTCCGGATTACAACTCCCTGTTCTCGGAGCACCGGTTCGTGGAGCAGCGGCTGAACAAGCAGCAGTTCGAAGCGCCCTGCAGTGAGCAGGAAACGGCTGAGGCACTCGCTTACTCCCAATCAGCCGAGTACATGGAGAAGAACTTTAACCGTAAAGCGGTGGTTATCAACCCGCATAAGGCCTGCCAGCCGCTCGGTTCGATTATGGCTGCACTCGGCTTTGAGAAAACACTGCCCTTCGTCCATGGCTCACAGGGCTGCAACTCCTATTTCCGCAGCCATTTAAGCCGCCACTTCAAGGAGCCTACACCGGCCGTATCCTCCTCGATGACCGAGGATGCAGCGGTATTCGGCGGGATGAGCAACCTGATCGACGGCCTGGAGAACAGCATCGCCCTGTATAAGCCGGAGATGGTGGCAGTCTGTACGACCTGTATGGCGGAGGTTATCGGGGATGACCTGTCCTCCTTTATCGGCAATGCCCGCAACAAAGGGGTCATCTCCGGGGATTTCCCGGTTGCCTTCTGCAATACGCCAAGCTTCGTCGGATCGCATATCTCCGGCTACGATGCCATGATGAAGGGGATTCTGAGCTACCTGTACGAACGCTCCGGCCTGGAGGCGGCTCCGGGCAGCGGCGAAGAAACCGGAGAGAAGCTGAATGTGATGCTCGGCTTCGAGCCATATACGGGTAACTTTGCAGAAATCAGCAAAATTCTTCAGGCATTTGATACGAAGTACACTCTGCTCGGTGATCACAGCGGTAATTATGACTCGCCGGCTACGGGGGAATATGAGTACTACTATGGCGGAACCAGACTGGCGGATGTGCCGCTGGCTGCGAATGCGCTCGGTACGCTCTCCCTCCAGAAATACACGCTTAAGAAAACCCAGGACTATATCACCGGAACATGGAAGCAGCAGGTAACTGCACTGTCCACGCCGCTCGGTATCACCGGAACTGACAAGCTGCTGGAGGCAATCAGCGGACTGACCGGACTTCCGCTCCCGGCCTCCCTGCTGGAGGAACGCGGCCGCGTGGTCGACGCTCTTACCGACAGTCATCCTTATCTTCACGGTAAAAGGGTGGCACTCGTAGGTGATCCGGATCTGCTGATCGGACTTATCGGATTTTGTCTGGAAGTAGGTATGGAGCCTGTGCACATCGTCTGCTCGAACGGTGATGTTGAGTTCGATAATGTTAAGTTTAAGGAAGAGGCTGAAGCGCTGCTCGCCACCAGCCCGTATGGATCGGAAGCGGCAGTATACGTAGGCAACGACCTGTGGCATATGCGTTCGCTGCTGCTGAATGATCCGGTTGACCTGGCCATCGGCAGCTCGCATCTGAAATTTGCCGCCAAGGATGCGAGTGTGCCGCTGATCCGCGTGGGATTCCCGATTTTTGACCGTCACCATATGCACCGTTATCCGATTCTGGGCTACCAGGGTGCGCTTAATCTGCTCAGTCTGATCGTCAACACCGTGCTGGATGAGCTGGACCGCAACAATTCCGGATTCAATTATGATCTGGTGCGGTAGGCGATGCTTCCGGATTTTACAGTTTGACTAAATGAATAAGTGATGGGAATTACTGAAAGTTTCTGTAATGATATTTTACGCTTAACATACATCAATTTGAATAAATGGTAAAAGCTTTATCCAGCCCGGCGTTCCCTGTATCCCGATATCCGCCAATGCTCAGCACGCGCGAAATCAGGGAACAGGGCAGGCCGGGATTCTTGCTAGTAATATGTAAAAGCCGTTGCTGCTGCAGGTCAGTATTGCCAGAGTTAGCATCCACCTTTAGCGAAGGAGATGAAAGCCGATGGACCCAGTACGAAAAGTCGATTTTGATTCCGAGGCTTGCGGGAGCCAGGCTCCCAAATCCAAGCCGTGTCCGCGGCCGAAGCCTGGTGAAGCAGCCGGAGGCTGCTCCTTCGACGGAGCCCAGATTACCCTGCTGCCGATTATGGACGCTGCCCATCTTGTCCATGGCCCGATTGCCTGTGCCGGGAACAGCTGGGAGAGCAGAGGTACGCTGTCCAGCGGACCTTCGCTGTCCCAATACGGCTTTGCCACAGATCTGAATGATTCTGATATTATTTTTGGCGGGGAAAAAAAGCTGAAGGAGAGCATCGACTATATTGCCGGGCGTTTTGCGCCTCCGGCAATCTTTGTATATTCAACCTGCGTAACCGCACTGATCGGTGAGGATATGGATGCCGTGTGCAAGGAGGCCGGAGACCGGCTTGGCATCCCGGTGGTTCCCGTTAACAGCCCCGGCTTTGTCGGCAGCAAAAATCTGGGCAACCGGCTGGCCGGCGATGCCCTGCTGCAGTATGTCATCGGCACGGGGGACCCGGAGCCGGAAATTCCGCTCGGTGTGAATCTGATCGGCGAATATAATATCGCAGGCGAGATGTGGGACATTGAGAAGCTGATGAACAGTGCAGGCATTTCGGTTACCTCACGCATCACGGGTGATGCCAGGTATAAGGAGATCACCTGGGCGCACCATGCCAAGGTCAATATGGTCGTCTGCAGCCGCGCGCTGCTGGGGCTGGCCAGGGAGATGGAGGCCAAATACGGCATTCCTTTTTTTGAAGGCTCCTTCTACGGGGCCAAGGAGACTACCTATTCCCTGCGTCAGATGGCGTATCTGATGAATGACCGGGAGATGGAGCGGCGGGTGGACCGCCTGACCGAACGGGAGGAGAGCCGTCTGGCCCAGGATCTGCGCCCATACCGTAAAATGCTGAAGGGGAAAAAAGCGGTGCTGTACACCGGTGGCGTCAAAAGCTGGTCGGTCATTTCGGCGCTCAAGGAGCTGGGCGTCCAGGTGGTCGGGGTCGGCACGAACAAAAGCACGGAGGATGATGTGCGGCGGATTGCCGACCGGGTCGGCGATGACACCGAATATATACCGGAAGGCGGCGCAAGCCGGATTCTCAAGACGGTGCGGGAGCGCAAGGCTGACATCATGATCGCCGGCGGCCGCAACATGTATGTGGCGATGAAGGAGCAGATTCCCTTCATCGATATTAACCAGGAGCGGCACAAAGCCTACGCCGGCTATGAAGGTCTGCTGCGGCTGGCCAAGGAGCTGACCTACTCGCTGGCCAATCCGGTCTGGAGGCTTGCGGCAAGCCCCGCCCCGTGGGATAAGGGGGTGCCTTATGACCGTTAACAAACGGAAGAAGCCGGCGTCGGTTAATCCGATCAAGATCGGCCAGTCGCTGGGGGCTGTGCTGGCCCTGCAGGGCTGCTACCGGGCCATGCCGCTGATCCACGGCTCACAGGGCTGTTCAGCGTTCCCAAAGGCGCTGCTCACCCGGCATTTCCGTGAGCCGATAGCGGTGCAGACCTCGGCGCTGCAGGAGATGGATGTTATTTTTGACGCCAACCGCAATCTGGAGGAGGCGCTGAATATTGTGCTGAGCAAGCATCGTCCCGATATTATCGGCATCGTCGGAACGGAGCTGACCGATGTCGCCGGAGTCGATTATGTGACGATGCTCAAGAGCTACAAGCGGGAGCGGAATCTGCGCGGAGGACTCGCCTTCTCTGTAGTCCTGCCTGATTTCCGGGGTTCACTTGAGTCGGGCTTCAGTGCGACGGTGGAGGCGATGATGGACGAATTGATCCAGCAGGTCGGGCACCGGGGCTCAAGAACCGTGAATACCCGCCAGATTACACTGCTTCCCGGATCATTCCTGACTCCCGCAGATGTAATGGAGCTGAAGGAGATGATCTCTGCCTTCGGGTTTGAGGTCATTGCCGTTCCGGATATTTCGACTTCGCTGTCCGGACATCTGCTGACCGGCTTCTCCCCGCTGACCCGGGGCGGGGTGCCGCTGGACTCGATGCTGCAGAGCCTGCAGTCCGGGCTGACGATTGCCGTCGGTGCCAGCATGGAGCGGCCGGCCAGAAGGCTGCATAACGCACTGGGCACGCCCTACAAGGTGTTCAGCGGAGCGATGGGCCTGAAGGCTTCGGATGAGCTGCTGCATTTCCTGCATCAGATCAGCGGCGAGCCGGTTCCGCTGCGCTACTGCTGGCAGAGGGAGAATCTGCTCGACAGCATGCTGGACGCGCACTTCCAGTTCGCCGGCATGTCCGCTGTTGCCGCGCTTGAGCCGGACCATCTGTATTCAGTATCCGGCTGGCTGGAGGAGCTCGGTGTAGAGCAGAAGGCGCTTATTTCTTCTTTTGAAACACCGGTTGTAGATGGCATGGAGCGCGAGGTATGGGTTGGCGATCTGGATGATGCCGAGGTGCTCGGCAAAGGCGCCGACCTGTGGATCAGCAATTCGCACGGGATCAGCGGTGCAGCCCGCATAGGAGCTGCATTTATGCCCGCCGGCTTCCCGGTCTGGAACGAGCTTGGGGCATATATGTCCGTATCGGTAGGCTACAGGGGAGCTATGGAATGGAGCAACAAGGCAGGGAATTTGTTAATGCAGAGGGAGGCTGGACACCGTGAAAGTAGCATTCGCCACAGATGATGGAATCCGCGTTAATGCCCATTTCGGACAGAGTCCGATGTTTGCAATATACAATGTAACGAAGCAGGGAAGCAGTCTTGTAGAGCTGCGCAGGCTGCCGGTGGTTCTGAACCAGGATGAAGCCGGTAAAATCGAAAGCCGCCTGGAGGCGGTAGGCGACTGCACGCTGATCTTCATTATGCAGATCGGCGCTTCGGCGGCTGCCCGGGTGACGCGGCGCAAGATTATGCCGGTTAAGGTTCCGTTCGGCAGCCCGATCGAGGAGCAGGTCAAGCGGCTTGCCGAGATGCTTCAGGGCAAGCCGCCGATGTGGCTGGCCAAGGTGCTGCGGGCGGAAGAGGAAGGGATAACGGAAGGGGAGGAAGCGGATGGAACCCATGGCTAATGAAAGCCCGGCTGCATTGGAAGGGGCCTATTCGGACAATGTGCTCCAGAAACGCCGCAGCCGGCCGGGCCGTAAGGCTGTTGATCAGGAGATGGCGGATGCGCTGGTCCGGCGGTTATGCGGTCTGCTTGATGCGGAGGATTTCTTCGGACGGTATGCAGCATTGACGCCCGGGGAGAAGCTTGCACAGCAGTTTTTGGCCTCTGCCAAGGACCAGAGCCAGTCCGAATTCAACTGTGCGGTCTCGCCCAAGGTGCGCCAGCAGGTGCCGCTCCTGTTCCAGGCTGCAGCCGGAGTAATCGAGGAGCGGAGCGGGACGCTGATCCAGAGCACGGCCGAGATTAACGGGGAGGGCTTTGGCCGGGGGCTGCTGTACAGCGGCCGGGTTATCCTCGTACTGAAAAGCCTGCGCGCGGGCTTTCCGTTCCCGTTCACGTCAGAGGAAAAGGTTATCCGGTATGGAGTGGAGTGTGCCGAGGAGGGGCTGGCTTTTTTGGCCAAATACAGGGAAGTAACCGCTTTGCACGGCTTGATGAGCCTGGAGGGCTAAAGAAAAGATCAGCAGTCACAGGAGGCGAAAGGCATGGAGCAGCTTGCCGGAGGAGTTGAGCTTGAACGGTATGCCCGGCAGCTGAAGCTGCTCGGAGAGAGCGGACAGCAGGCGCTCAAGGAAGCGACGGTTATGGTGGCCGGAATAGGCGGGTTAGGAGGGACGGCTGCGCTGTATCTGGCAGCGGCAGGTGTCGGCAGGCTTATCCTGGCGCATGAAGGAAACATTCTGCCGCCGGATCTCAACCGGCAGATTCTGATGGACAGCGGATCTCTGGGGATGGAGCGGATCAGTACGGCAGCAGCGCAGCTGAAACGTCTTAATCCGCATGTGGACATTGAGGGCTACAATGCCAAAATTGAATATGAACAGGCCAAACCGTGGGTGGAGCGGGCGGATATCGTCATTGATGCCCGGTATGATTTTCCCGAGCGGTATGCCTTAAACAGGCTGTGTGTTGATACGGCTACCCCGATGGTGGAGGCTGCGATGTACGGCTTTGAGATTTCACTTACCACTGTAATTCCGGGCCAGACCCCCTGTCTGGAATGCCTGTACCCGGATTTGCAGCCCCAGTGGGAGCCGTTCGGGTTCCCGGTTCTCGGTGCAACCTCCGGAATTGCCGGTTGTCTGGCAGCGCTGGAAGCCATAAAATGGATTACAGGGGTAGGGACAACTTATGCGGGCGTAATGCATCGCTTCAGCTCACTCGACTTCGCCTGTTATAGCGTCACTATTACCCGTAATCCGAATTGCGCTTGCTGCGGAGAAGGAGGTAAACCGTGAAAAGTCTCAAGCTATGCGACACGACACTGAGGGACGGGGAACAGGCGGCTGGAGTATCATTCACGCGGGCGGAAAAGCTGGAAATCGCAAAGTTGCTGTCGGAATGCGGCGTAGAACAGGCAGAGGTGGGTATCCCTGCCATGGGCAGGCGGGAACAGGAGGACATCGCGGCCATCGCTGAGCTGGGCCTGCCGATGAGGCTGATGACCTGGAACCGCTCGGCCCCGGGCGATATTGACAAGGCGCGGAGCACCGGCGTGGACTGGGCCCATGTGTCCATTCCAGTCTCGGGGATCCAGCTGCAGGGCAAGCTGGGGCTGACTGAGACGGAAGGGCTGAGTAAGCTGCTGCATGCAGCAGAGTATGGGCTAAGCCACGGCATGACGGTATCGGTCGGCATGGAGGACTCATCCCGGGCGGATATGAAGTTTCTGGCCCGGCTGGTTAATGCGCTATACAAGGAAGGCATACGCCGGTTCCGCTATGCCGACACGGTATCGGCCCATCATCCGGGGCAGATGGCCGGGCGGATTCAGAGTCTGCTCGGTGCGGTTCCTGCCGATGTGGAGCTGGAGGTGCACTGCCACAATGATTTCGGGCTGGCCGTGGCCAACACCCTGAGCGGCGTAGCCGCCGGTGCGGTCTGGGCCAGCACTACAGTAGCCGGTATCGGGGAGCGCACCGGCAATGCGGCCATGGAGGAAGTCGCCATGGCCTGGCGGCATTTGTACGGCGGCGGATGCGGCGTGCGGCTGGACCTGCTCAAGGGGCTGGCGGATATGGTCATTGCGGCCTCCGGGCGCAATGTCGGTGACGCCAAGCCGATTGTGGGACAGCTCGCGTTCACGCATGAGTCCGGCATTCATGTGGACGGGCTGATGAAGGAGAAGGCAACGTACCAGACATTTGATCCGGCCGAGGTCGGCCGGGCCCACCGCTTCGTGCTGGGCAAGCATTCCGGCAGCGGCGGGGTGGCGCATGTGCTGGAGCAGCGCGGCCTTGAGATCAGCCCGGAGACGGCAGGCCGGCTGCTGGAGCGGGTCCGGGATTACGCCGAGGCCCGCAAAAGCAATGTGCCGGAGGCCATGCTGCTCCAGTGGCTGAGAGAGGAGCAGCAGCGGGCGCAGAATGCGGTGTGAGCTGGCGCCGGGCTGAGCGGATTAGCGGATTAGCGGATGCCGATGAACGGATGAACGGATGAACGGATGAACGGATGAACGGATGAAGGATGAGCAGATTTACCGGAAGCTGCATCTGTTGGGCAGAGGCGGTCCCGATTGGGGCCTGCCTCTTTTTTTGCGGTAAATTAGAGCAGGGAATGAATGAAAGCTTGCATCACTTTCAGTAAGCATCTACAATTTGGGCAGGATACATACAAAGAGAACAGCAAGAAGACAGGAGTGCTTATGACAACAGATAAGAAGACGATTTTTTTTGATATTGACGGAACGATCTATGATGAAGATAAAAATGTGCCTGCTTCCACCAGAGAGGCGATTGCCGAGCTGCAGCGGCGTGGACATAATGTCGTTATTGCGACGGGCCGCGGTGCTTATATGTTCAAGGAGCTGCGTGAAGAGCTGGGAATTGACTCCTTTGTCTCCCTCAACGGCCAGTATGTGGTCTACAAAGGCAAGGTAATCTATACCAACCGGCTGGAAACGGAGGTGCTGAAGGAGCTGACCCTGTTCGCTGATAAAAATGACCACCCGGTTGCTTATATCGACGCTACGGATATGAAGGTCAATACAGCTGAGCATGTGAACATCGTGACCAGCATCGGCTCGCTGAAGCTGGCTTTTCCAACCTATGATGCGGAGTATTTTTTGCTGAACGATATTTACCAGGCGATCATCTTCTGTCCGCAGGAGAGCCAGGCCGCCTATGAAGAAGCCTACCCGGAGCTCAAATTTGTCCGCTGGCACCCGCTGGGGATGGACGTACTGCCGGGTAACGGCTCCAAGGCCAATGGCATTGCCAAGATGCTCGAAATCCTCGGTGTGGACAAAGCGGATGTGTACGCGTTCGGCGACGGTCTGAATGATCTGGAGATGCTCAGCTATGTCGGCCATGGCATTGCCATGGGCAACGCCGAGGAGGAAGTAAAGGCGGCTGCGGCCTATGTCACCAGGCACGTCAGCGAGGACGGGATTTACGAGGGGCTCAAAATGGTGGGGCTGCTGTAGCTATAGGGGGCTTGGCTAACTCCGACTTCATCGTAGTTCCACAACAGCGCCGCATGTACTTAACTGCACTTTGTGGAGCTAAAACCGCCGATTTCTCTCCTGGTCATCCCTTTAGCTGCATTTTGTGCAATTAAAAGGCTGTATAACCTCAGTTTTAGCCGATTTGGGCAGATATAGCTGTACGGAATACAGTTATACGGTGCGGATGCGGTGTTTCGGGCTTTTAAGTGTACAAAATACATCTATATGAAAAAGCAGAGGGCTTTCTGTTGCAGAATGTGCAATAGATAAGCCCTTTTTTGCGCGGGAAAAGCGTTCTATTGTATTTCATCCGGCAGCATTGCCCGGAAACCGGATAAAGTCGCTCCTGCAGCGTTTTCTATTGCACAAAATGCAATAGAAGCTGCTCTCAAAAGAAACTGGGCAGTCTCACCATTGCCGTCACAGCTTCTGTTACTGCTACTGTTACTGCCGCTGCTACTGTCACTCCTGCCGTCACTGCCACTGCTGCTGCAGCAACCGCCATCCGCTCTGACCCGCCGCAACAATATCAGCAACGCAGCCGTCAATTACTTATAAGAATTGTGGAGAGGGGACGGCTTAAGATGGATTTCAACGCGGGCATGAATGTGACTTTAAGTAAACAGATGCACAGGAAGATTGGCATAAGCAAAAATGCCGGTATATTAGCGCTCATATCGAGCATTTTCAAAAGGATAGCTATGCTGCTGATGCTCCTCGTAATCGGAATACTGGCTGCCGGGTGCAGCCAGAGCGATAGGGTGACGGATGCAGAGTTGAGGGAGCTTAGCGCGGAGGAGATAACAGCAGCATTTTCGGAAAAAGGGCTTGAGCTTAGCAGCAGTGAAGTGCGGACGGAGAGTGTGTTTCACAGGGAGCTGAACGGGCGGAAGCCGCTTGTTTTTCTGCTGGATAAGGAAGAGCTGGTTATCTACCAGTTTGCCGGGGAAGGGGAGCGTGAAGCGGGCTGGGCTGATTTTGAGAATCAGACGGCTACAGCGGATCTGGTGCAGCATAAAGTATTTCAGGAGCGGTCGCTGCTGATTTTTTATATCCGTGATGAGGGGGAGGCAGGGCAGGCGCTGTTCCGGCAAATCGGGCAAGTTATTCCCGGGCTGCTTAAGCTAAGGAATAGCTAAACCGGATGCATCCCCGTCTGCTTTTGCCAAACAATCTGTGATTGTCTTCCATCAGTATGGTTAAGATATTATAAATATCACTAACTGAGGCAAACACCGGAGAAGCGGAGGAGAGTCCAAGTGAATCCAAAATGGTGGAAAGAAAGCGTGGCCTACCAGATTTATCCGATCAGCTTCAAGGACAGCAACGGCGACGGGATCGGCGATCTGCGCGGCATTATATCGAAGCTGGATTATCTGCAGGACCTGGGTGTGGATGTCATCTGGGTGTGTCCGATTTACAAATCGCCGAACCATGACAACGGCTACGATATAAGTGATTACTGTGACATTATGAAGGAATTCGGGACGATGGCGGATTTTGACCTGATGCTGCGGGAGATGCATGCCCGGGGAATGAAGCTGATGATGGATCTGGTGCTGAACCACACGTCCCACCAGCATCCCTGGTTCATCGAATCACGGAGCTCGAAGGATAATCCGAAACGGGATTATTACATCTGGCGCAAAGGCAAAAACGGCGGTCCCCCGAACAACTGGGAATCCTATTTCAGCGGCTCGGTGTGGGAGCTTGATCCCCAGACGGATGAGTACTACCTGCATCTCTACTCCAAATACCAGCCCGATCTGAACTGGGAAAATCAGGTGGTGATCGACAAGCTGCATGAAATGGTGGAGTGGTGGCTCAAAAAAGGCGTTGACGGCTTCCGGTTCGATGCCATTGCCCACATCATCAAGGCGGAAGGCTATCCGGATGCGGCTAATCCGGGGGGAACAGCGACGGTGCGGGCTTATGAGATGTTTTCCAATCTCGAGGATGTGCACACGATGCTGCAGAATCTGCATGACAAGGTGCTGTACTTCTACGACATCATGACTGTCGGGGAGACTTCGGGTCTTGGGCCGGAGCAGGCGCTGGATTATGTCGGGGACGGGCGGCGCGAGCTGAATATGACCTTTCAGTTTGAGCATATGAATCTGGATTGCGCGGCTCCGGGCGGCGGAAAGTGGGATACCGTGCCGTGGAAGCTCACCGATCTCAAAAAAATCATCAGCAACTGGCAGACGGTTCTGCACAAGCGGGGCTGGAACGCCAATTATCTGTGTAATCATGACCAGCCGCGCTCAGTGTCGCGTTTCGGGAACGACCTGTTCTACCGCGTGCCGTCGGCCAAAATGCTGGCTACGTTCATCCATATGCAGGAGGGCACGCCTTACATCTATCAGGGTGAAGAGATCGGCATGACGAATGCGGCGTTCGAGTCGATTGACGACTACCGGGATGTGGAGACGCTGAATTATTATGAGGATAAGCGCAACCAGGGGATGCCGGAAGAACAGATTATGGCTAATATTCACAAAAAAAGCCGGGACAATGCCCGCACCCCGATGCAGTGGGATGATTCGGACGAGGGCGGGTTTACGACCGGCGTGCCGTGGATCAGGGTCAACTCCAACTCCAGGGAGATCAATGCGGCGGCTGCGGTCAAGGACCCGGATTCGATCTATAACTACTACAAGAAGCTGATTCAGCTGCGTAAAAAGCATCCGGTCATCGTCTACGGCGAATATGGCCTGCTGCTTGAGGAGCATGAGGAGATTTATGCTTTTACCCGGACGCTTGAGAATCAGCGGCTGCTGATTATCCTGAATTTCTTTGAGCATGAGCCGGTATTCGAGCTGCCAGCGGAGCTTGAGGCCGGACCGGCGGAGCTGCTGATCTCCAATTACCCTCCGGCCAAGGAGGATGATCTGGCCTCGCTTAAGCTCCGGCCGTATGAAGCGCGGGTATATTTGCAGCACATATAGGCTTGGCCAGCAGAGTTGCCGGGACGCGGGAAATATGGCGGAATGGCGACTCTTCTTTGAGTTTACGGGGAAAAGGGGGTACAATCGTTACAATATTATACATAGAGAGTGTGCAGGAGGCGCGGGGAGGAGAAGCAGAATGGGTGAATGGTATGAAAAAAGCTTTGGTGAGGATTATCTCATAGTGTACCGGCACAGGGATTTCTGCGGGGCCCGGCATGAGGTGGAGAAGATGATCGGCTGGCTGGAGCTGCCGGAAGGCTCGAAGGTGCTGGATTTGTGCTGCGGCATGGGCCGCCATTCGCTGGCGCTGGCCGAAGCCGGCTTTGAGGTGACCGGTGTCGATCTGTCCGAGGTTCTGCTGCGTGAAGCCCGTGCCCAGGAGGGTGCGGAGCAGGTGACCTGGCTGCGTTCCGATATGCGGGAGCTGCCGCTTGACGGCGGCTTTGACGCGGTCGTTAATCTGTTTACCTCCTTTGGCTACTTTGAGGAGGATGAGGAGCAGATTAAGGTGCTGCGCGAAATCTGCAGAATGCTGAAGCCGGAAGGCAAATTTATTATAGATTTTCTTAATCCGTCCTATGTGATCCGTCAGCTTGTGCCGCACTCCACCCGCGAAGACGGGGATATTCTGATTGATGAGTCCCGGCGGATCGAAGACGGCTATGTCAAAAAGGATATCGTCCTCACCTCCAAAGGGGACGATACGCCCCGTAAATACCATGAGCGGGTAAAGCTGTACCCGCTGGATGCGTTCAAACAGCTGCTTGCCGCCGCGGGGCTGCAGCTTGAGGCCGTCCACGGCAGCTATGATGAAGAGGAATATGACGAGGAGCATTCCAAGCGGATGATCTTTGTCGGCATCCGTCCGTAGATGGTATCAGGCAGAAGACTTCCGAGAGGCGGTGACGGCATTATGCGTAAGGCGGAGCTCAAGGACTGGGAGGGCGGCATCCTGCAGGTGAGTGTGCCGATGGACCCGCCGCTGCGCTGGGTGAACAGCTATATTGTCACAGAGCCGGAGGGCGGCATAACGGTCATCGACCCGGGTCCGCATACACTGGAAGCGGAGCTGGCCTGGCAGGGGGTGCTGGATGAGCTGGATCTCTCCTGGGATCATGTCCGGCAGATCGTAGTGACCCATCACCATCCCGACCACTACGGGCTGGCGGGCTGGATGCAGGCCCGCAGCGGCAGCCGGGTCTGGATGTCGGAGCGGGCCCACGCCGAGGCCCGCATGTCCTGGGGGGCGGAGGCGACGCTGAACGAGTCGCTGCCGCTGCTGTTCCTCCGGCACGGCATGCCGGAGGAGCTGGTGCAGGGGGTCAGGGAGCATCTGGAGAGCTTCCTGACCCAGGTTACTCCGCAGGCGGAGGTCAGCTATATCGACGCTGCGGTGCCTTTGATGCTGGGCGGCCGGGAGTGGACGCCTGTGCTGACCGGCGGGCATGCGCCGGGCCACGTGTCTTTGTATGAGGCCGGCAGCGGGCTCATGTTCTGCGGCGATGCTGTGCTGCCGCAGATCTCGCCCAATGTCGGTCTGCAGCCCGGCAGCGATCCGCAGCCGCTGCAGACGTTTTTGGAGGGGCTGCGCGTGCTGCGCAGCCTGCCTGTGCGCCGTGCGTTCCCGGGGCACCGGGAACCGTTCACGGCGTGGCCGGAGCGGGCGGACAGCCTGCTCCGGCACCATGAGGAGCGGCTGGACATCGCCGCTCAGCTGCTGGCCGGCGGACCGCAGAGCGGGTTCGCCGTGTGCGGGGCGCTGTTCCGCGGACGCGTGGCCAGCGCGCATCAGCTGCGCTTCGCCATGAGCGAGGCGCTCGCGCACCTGGCGGAGCTGGTGCGCCGCGGCCGGGCGGCTACGCTCACGGAAGAGCCGGGCGGGCCGCTGCTGTTCGCGGCGGCGCAGCAGCTGTAGCGCCGGTGCTGTGCATGGCGCTGGCGATGCAGCTGCAGCAGCGATGCATGGCTGCGCGTGCGGTGTGTGCCTGCGCCGTGCATAGCGGCGCAGGCAGTGTGAGCAGCGCCGGGGCAGGGCGGCGCAGGCAGTGTGAGCAGCGCCGGGGCAGGGCGGCGCAGGCAGTGTGAGCAGCGCCGGGTAAAGACAGCGCAGCTGAAACAGCCGGATCACGAACAACCTAGCGGGAATAATCCCGCTGGTTCGTAGTCCGGCTGTCCTGTTTTGCGACAAACTGCAACTTAGCTGCACTTTGTACACTTCGATTGGCGCAAATTTGCTCAAATGCAGCAATAGCTGCATTCCGTGCAACTAAAAGTGCCGTGTATGGCCCAATAAGCTAAAAACCGGATTTTTAAGTGTACCGAATACAACTATAGCTGGGAAAGGACCTTTTTTGGTATTTTTAGTTGCACAAACTGCAGTTAAAGTATGTATACGTTCAGATATGTAGCTCGAATAAGTACTTAGAAACTCGTGCGGCGAATCACCAACTAACTGTCACCCAATACTCAGCACACTGCGCATCATGCAAGGTACAACGTACTTTCTTCCCCGCACTACCCGCACTACCCGCACTACATACTCATACCGCTCTCAATCCCTTTATAAACATCCTCAAATTCACTCCCTGTATTTAAAGCATCGATCAGTTTCACTAAACCGGGTGTACCCGTAATCCCATACCATCTCGAAACCTCATAGCACGCCAGTTCATAATTCATACGGCTTTCAGCATTAGGCTGGAAGGCAGAGGGGGAGTCCAAACGGTCATAATTTATGGGTTCTTTTCCGTCATTAGTCTGGATGCTCCAGGTCCTTTCATAATCGGTAAACCGGCCATCAGCCATAGCGGCTAGTCCCTCATCAAACCAAACAGGTACCTTACTGCTGCTACTTAGCCGTTTCCTTAATTCTGCATGTGTGGATTCATGGGCAAGCACGTTTTCGTTAAAACCCATTGGACCGATAACAATGTAGTTATTCCACGGATAATAATAGGTTTGCCCAATATCTGAATTTGCGTATTTTTCTAAAGCCTCTTTAGAGGTTGCATAGATTATAACGGGAGCCGATTCTTTGTGTCCAAATATCGCATCGATTTTAACATTAGAGGCCTGAACATACTGGAGCAGTTCTGCTTTTTCACCTTCATTGAGCTCAGCTTCAACGTATACATTATGTGCAATTTCATTCATATTGGAGTAGCGGATTAATACAGCATGGGTTTGCTTAGCATAAGTCGAATACAAGAACAGTAAAACGAGCGCGAATATTAGAATGATTGACAAGCTGATTATTTTGATCCTATTTGTTCTGAGGAATATCAATATAATATTCTCCTATATACTATTATTTGTGAAAAAGCTTCCAATTCCCTTCAGAGATAACCTCCGCTGCCCCGTCGATTACTTTAATGGCGGTCTGATCATCAATCGCATAGGCGGGACCCTTCATCCCGGCGGCCCATCTCTCGGCGGCAGCCAGGGTGTTGTCAGGCAGCATTTCGTGATCCAGATGCGGAAAAATTGCAAAATCAACCAGACCCAGCGCTTCATCACCACCGGCGGGCGGAGTCCAGCCAACGAAGAACTCCCCTATGTTAGGTGCCATCACCATGCTCCCGGCGCTCATTCCTACATAAACAGCCCGCAGCGACGGTAAAAGCTCTGTTAGTCCGGATTGCCGCATCCAATGGTGCAGATAGAGGGCATCGCCGCCGGCCACCAGCAGGACATCCGTCTTCTGAACAAGCGGTACCCAGCGGTCCCTGCTAATGCTTGGCAGCGCGGTTAGCTCCAGCACGCCTACAGACTTCCAGCCCAGCTCGACCATGGGATTTCCGGATTTCCCGCTGATGAACTCCCAGGTATTGACGCCGGGACCGACCCAGGGGTGTCCGTACATGGCGGTGGGGATGCACAGGGCGTTTGAGTCGGCAATGGGCTTGTCCAGCATATCAACCAGTGCGTCGTGTATGCTTTTGTTAATAACGCCCGCTGATGTCAGTAGTAATTTCATAAATTCACTCCTTATCGCTTGGAATCTCATCATTTTTCCGCATTGACTAGGTGTTCGATAAAAGGTTTGAACTATCCTCCCCTGTCCATCCGCGGAAAAGGCAGCCAACCTTGTGTGGTCGGCTGCCTCATGTGATTTTGAGCTAACTGATAATGTACACTCCAATCTGACATAGACCTACGCATGCCCGGCACAAAGGCAGCAGGGACTACTCCAGATGATCCTCGGCCGTCTTTCTGGCAGCTTCTTCTACATCCTCAGGCGCATGAGGAAGGCCGAGCTCCTGCTCGCGTTCTGCCTGCTTGCGGTGGGCGATGCGGCTGCTGGCGGCTGCGGCAATGGCGCCGACAATGTCATCCAGGTAAGTATGTACCTGACCGGTGCTTTTGTCATTTAATCTCGTCAATACCCCGGGCTTCAGCTTATCCACGTAACCATAGTTGGTGAAGCCGATGCTGCCATACACATTCACAATGGAAAAAGCGAGAATCTCATCCACGCCGTACAGCCCCTCATCATTTTCAATCATATCCTGCAAAGGTGTAAAAAGCTTGCCCTCCTCCGCCAGCACGTCCAGCTGAATGCCGGTCAGCACAGCATTCTGCACTTCACGTTTACTGAGTACCATTTCGACGTTATGGACACACTCCTCCATGGTCAGCGTGGGGTAATATTTCTGCTGCAAAAACATAACAAGCTCAGCAATTTCATCAACTGTTACGCCGCGTTCCCGCATCCAGTGAGTGGTTGCTTTTGCAACTGCTTTGCTGTTGAGACTGTAAGGAGTTTTAATTTTATTCATAGTTGTCACCTCGATTTAGGAGTAGGCTGGCCTTTAAACTGCTGGTAATGAACAGCGATAACATTGATAACCTTAAAGTAAACGGCAGACTATGTACCTTTGGCTATCATCATCAATCCAGCCTTATAACGTTATTACCTCAACAGCGGGCAAGGGACGCATCTTATTATTATTGCCGATATGGGAGGCGGACAGACAGATTCCAAAAACTTGCCTACCAGGGAGCAGGCCCGCCCGCCTGAGCCGAAATCAGAGGCGAAAGTGCCTCTGATTTGCACATTTCGCCCGCCGGAGCCGGAATCAGAGGCAAAAGTGCCTCTGATTTGTGCATTTCGCCCACCGGAGCCAGAATCAGAGGCAAAAGTGTCTCTGATTCGCTCATTTCGCCCGCGGGAGCCGAAATCAGAGGCAAAAGTGCCTCTGATTTGCACATTTCGCCCGCCGGAGCCGAAATCAGAGGCAAAAAGGCCTCTGATTTGCGCATTTCGCCCGCCGGAGCCGGAATCAGAGGCAAAAGTGCCACCGATTTGCGCAATCCGCCCGCCGGAGCCGGAATCAAAGGCAAAAAGGCCTCTGATTTGCACATTTCGCTTTCCGGAGCCGGAATCAAAGGCAAAAAGGCCTCTGATTTGCCCAATCCGCCCGCCTGAATCCCTCATAGCCCTGCACTCAAGCCACATCCGCCCTTACCCGCGCCCTCCACCCGCAGCCTGTCCCGCTCCTGCTCCGCACGTTGTCCAAATTAAAGGATAAGCTGTTGTTATTTTTTGCAGAGAGGGCTCGTATACATAGCAGTACAAACTGATCCTAGTGGTTGAAAGGGGCAATGATTAATGAAACCTATGACAAAAGTCCGTACGCTGTCTGCGGCTTGCCTGCTCACAGTTCCGATTATGCTGTCCGGCTGCGGTCTGTTCGGCTCGGAGTCGGCAGCGGTGGATCCGCCGCCGGAGGAGATTGAGGCGCAGATGCTGGAGCTCAGCGACGGCACAACGCTCGATACAGGGGTATTCGGACCTGTGGCGGAGGATACAGCAGCTGCGGAAGAAGGCACCAGCCAGCCGGAAGCCATCGCACCGGGAGACCGGACCACCGTCTACCTGCAGGATAGCAACGGCCTCCTGGCACCAGTATCGCTGAAGCTCCCTGAAGGGGAGAGCAATGTCATGCTGAAGGACTCGCTTACCGCACTAATCAGCCAGGGAGCCTATGCCTCAGCTGTTCCTGAAAGTTTCCAGGGCGTATTGCCTGAAGGCACAGAAGTACAGAGTGTCTCAGTAGACAAGGATAAATTGGCAGTGGTCGAGTTCAACGCCGCATTCAACGATTACAAGCCTGCGGATGAACGCAAAATGCTGGAGGCCATCACCTGGACCTTGACCGGGCAGGAGGGCATCAAGGGTGTGCAGCTCTGGGTTGACGGTAAAAAGCTGACGGAAATGCCGCTTCAGGGCACACCGCTGGATTATCCGCTGTCCCGCTCGTTTGGCATCAACCTGCCGAGAAACGGGCCGGCGCTGATGAATTCTTCTGCGGTCACCGTATATTTTTCTGCAGCAACGCCTGACGGTACTCACCAATATTATGTTCCGGTTACCCGCTTTGTACCCGCAGGGGAAGACAAGGTGAAGGCGGCGCTGAATGAGCTGATTGCCGGACCGGAGTCGGCTAACGGACTGGAAATGGTGATGACCGGGGGAACCGTGCTTGAAGGAGTGGAATCAGGCCAGAACGGGGTAGTTACGGTATCGCTGACTGATGATATGTTTACGGATGCCCAGAATGTGCCGGAGGAAATGCTGGAATCCGTAGTGCTCACCGTCGCGCAGAATGCAGGCGATGCTCCGGTCCAGATCCGCCTGAACGGGCTGGAGACGGTTACCGGAACGGACAATGTCAACTACGGCCAGCCGGTATCAGCGCCGGAATATGTGAACGCACTGCCGCTGTAAGAAGTTTTTACCGGGGCAAAAGATGCTTTTGTGCCTTCACTTTGGTAGAATAAAGCTTGCTAAGCAAAAAACGGATAATACCCTTCCCGGGTGTTATCCGTTTCGCGCGCAAAGGCGTTAATGTAAGCTTTAGCTACTTAAGATGCAGGAGGCAGACTATGACGAGATCAAACGGGCGTAACAGCGACCAGCTCCGGCCGCTTACGATTACAACCCAAACTAATAAATATGCAGAGGGCTCAGTACTGATTGAGATGGGCGACACAAAGGTTATTGTAACCGCAACTGTGGATGAGAAGGTTCCTCCGTTTTTGAAGGGCCAGGGCAAGGGCTGGGTAACCGCCGAATATTCGATGCTGCCCCGGGCAACCCAGACCCGTAACCAGCGTGAAGCTGCACGCGGCAAGCTGACCGGACGGACGATGGAAATCCAGCGGCTGATCGGCCGGGCGCTCCGCTCGGTGGTGAATCTGCAGGCGCTGGGCGAGCGCAGCATTACGCTGGACTGCGACGTGATTCAGGCGGACGGCGGTACGCGGACAGCCTCGATTACGGGAGCCTTTGTGGCGATGGCCTTTGCGATTAACAAAATCGCCCTACAGCACAAGCTGAGCGTATTTCCGATTACAGATTACCTGGCTGCTATAAGTGTCGGTGTAGTGGGTGACAAGGCGCTGCTTGACCTGAACTATGAGGAAGATTCCAAGGCAAAGGTCGATATGAATGTGGTGATGACCGGCGGAGGCGCTTTTGTCGAGCTGCAGGGCACCGGCGAAGAGCGTCCGTTCACGCGCCGGGAGCTGGACGAGCTGCTGGGTCTCGGGGAGAAGGGCATCCATGAGCTGATCGCGGTGCAAAAGGAAGTACTCGGTCCGATTGCGCTCAAAATCCCTTCCGGCCAGACCGGCCAAGAGGTGTAGCATGAGTAACAGCGGCGGCATCCTGATTGTTGCGACGAAGAACAAGGGCAAGGTGCGCGAGTTCCAGCATGCTTTTGCCCCGCTCGGCCTGACCGTTAAGAGTATGTTCGACTACCCGGAGCTTCCGGATGTAGTGGAGGACGGCAGTACCTTTGCCGAGAATGCGCTCAAGAAGTCCAAGGCAGTCGGCGAAGCCCTCGGCTTGCCCGTACTGTCGGATGACTCCGGCTTGTGTGTTGATGCGCTGGACGGCAAGCCCGGTGTGTACTCTGCCCGTTACGCCGGTGAAGGTGCGCAGGATGAGGAGAATAACCTCAAGCTGCTGAGCGAGCTGGAGCGGATGAAGCAGGGTGAGGATACCGGCCAGCCGCTGCTTAGCACAGCCCGTTTTGTCTGTGCCTTGTCGCTTTATGATCCGGCGGACGGATCGGAGCTGACTGCAGAGGGGACAGTAGAGGGCTGGATTACCTCGGAGCCTGCAGGCGCCGGGGGCTTCGGATACGACCCGCTTTTTTACCTTCCGGAGTATGAGAAGACGATGGCTGAGCTGAAGCTGGAGGAGAAGCAAAAGATCAGCCACCGCGGAACGGCGCTGCGTCTGCTGACGGATAAGCTCGCTGCCAAGCAGGGCAATAACGGGTAGTTCCCGCTACATGCTTCTAACTGATGACTCTGTCTGCCGGATAGGCGGGCAGGGTCTTTTTGTGTTATAAGATGAATTTATCCCCCGATTACAGAAATGTACCCCTGGCGGTTCCCGCTGCAATGCCTGAAAATTAGAATTACCTTCATCTCTTAATGATGTCAGAATCCTCCAATTTTCCGCTGCTTAACTCTTCCAATCACTCACCTACCTGACAGCAGGCTACACCGTATTTATCACCATATTCATAAGCCAGCCAGCGTAATTACAGGCAACCGGGCAGTTTCATGCGCTTTTTTGTAGTATCTCATCTATTAACAAGACTACCGTTACATTGCTAGTAAGGCAGAGTGAGGGTGAATTCAGATCGGGGAGCGGGGTGAGCTGCCAGGCGTCGCTGTTTCTTTTCCATGAAGAACGATGGGCTGTGAGAATGAACCGGGGAGGTAATATTTGCATGCTGAAAAAGAAATCACGGAAATCTGTTGCGCTGGGGCTCGCGGCTGCTTTGTTTATTACGCTTTTTGCCGCACTCGGCGGGAGTGTCAAGACGGCTAAGGCCGCAGGGAATGATTATAAGATTGTCGGTTATTATGCATCCTGGGCCGCTTACGGACGGGCTTTTAATGTAGCGGATATCGATGCCACCAAAATGAATGTAATCAACTACGCCTTCGCCGACATCTGCTGGAACGGGGTGCACGGAAATCCGGACCCGACCGGGCCGAATCCGGCTACCTGGACCTGCCAGAATGAGCAGGGGCAGGCCATCAGCGTGCCGAACGGTACAATCGTCCTGGGCGATCCGTGGATCGATGCCCAAAAAAGCTTCGGGGATGACAAATGGGATGATCCGATCAAAGGCAACCTGAAGCAGCTGTGGAAGCTGAAGGAAAAGAATCCGAACCTGAAGACCATGATTTCCGTCGGCGGGTGGACCTGGTCGAACCGGTTCTCTGATGTGGCGGCAACGGCTGCTACCCGTGAGGTGTTTGCCAATTCGGCGGTTGACTTTATCCGTAAATATAAAATGGACGGCGTCGATTTGGACTGGGAGTATCCGGTCAGCGGCGGACTCGCCGGCAACAGCTACCGACCCGAGGATAAACAGAATTATGTGCTGCTGCTGCAAAAAATTCGTGAAAAGCTGAACGCGGCAGGTACCGCCGACGGCAAAACCTATCTCCTGACCATCGCCTCCGGCGCCAGTCCGACATACGTCCAGAACAATAACCTGAGCGGGATTGCGGCGGTTGTGGACTGGATCAATATCATGACCTACGATTTCAACGGAAGCTGGAATACAACGACCGGACACAATGCGCCGCTGTATTATGATCCGGCCACAGCATCGACCGGGCTAACTGAGCCGCAGAATTATAATATCGACAAGGCGGTAACCACCCATCTTGGCGCGGGAGTTCCTGCAAGCAAGCTGGTGCTGGGCATGCCGTTTTATGGCCGCGGCTGGGGCGGTGCACCGGCAACAGGCAACGGGCAATACCAGGTATCTGCAGGCATTTCCTCCACGGGCACCTGGGAAAAGGGCAACTATGATTTCAATGATCTGGAAGCCAATTATATTAACAAAAACGGCTACACCCGTTATTGGAATAACGTAGCCAAGGTGCCTTATCTGTATAATCCTTCGACTCAGACCTATATCAGCTACGATGATGCGGAGTCCCTGGGCCACAAGATCAGCTACCTGAAGTCAAAAGGCCTGGCCGGAGCCATGTTCTGGGAGACGAGCGGCGACCGGAACCGCACACTGCAGAATAAGCTCAGCGCCGAGCTTGGAGGCGGTATCGTTCCTACGCCGACTCCAACCGCGACGGTAGCGCCAACCGCAACGCCAACCGCTACAGCTACACCAAAACCAAGTGCGAGTCCTACGCCGACTGCGACGGTAGTACCGACACCGACGGCTACAGCGACAGCGACGCCCAAACCAAGCGTGACTCCTACTCCGGCGCCGACAGTAGCGCCGACACCGACAGCTACACCGGGACAGTGTAACGCCCCGGCCTGGAGTGCGGCCGGTGTGTATACACAAGGCCAGCAGGTTTCCTACGGCGGCTACGTATATGAAGCCAAATGGTGGACGCAGGGCGACCGGCCTGATCTGAGCGGCGCTTATGGGGCATGGAAGGTAATCGGGGTCTGCGGCAATGCGACCGCCACACCTTCACCTGCCGCGACCGCTACACCTGTTCCAACGGTGGTGCCCACCCCGACCGCTACAGTAACTCCTGGTGCCGGTGTCTGGGCGCCAGGCATTGCTTATAAAGCAGGCGACACAGTGACTTACAACGGGACGGCATACATCTGCCAGCAGGCGCATACCTCGCTTGCCGGGTGGGAGCCTGCAGCTGCTCCTGCCCTGTGGAAGCTGAAATAACTCCAGCTTAACCGTTAGTATCATGAGCCTGCGGAGAGAACGGCTTCTCCGCAGGCTTTTTATTTTGCAGAACAGGATGTGCTGCCGGCGGAGCAAGGGAATTGTATTCATAACCTTCCGTGGCTTGAAATATAATAAAAGTGCCTGCTTTTGTCCCTATCGGGAAAAATAATGGAACGCGCTGCCGTTTTATTCGTTTATAGAAGTATATAGCGGAAGGTGGTGAGATCACCTATGGTTCCATGGGTGCTATGGTTAGTCGCGGCCGGTGTTCTGCTTTTAATTGAAATGTTTACGTTTACTTTTTATTTGTTCTGGCTTACGGTCGGTGCAGTGGTGGCGCTGCTTGTATCGCTGGTCTGGCCGGAGGCGATTCTGCTGCAGGTGGCGGCGGGCGCGGTAGTAACGGTTCTCCTGACCATTTTTTCCAAGCCTCTTGTAGCCCGGTTAAAGCATTCCCGGGGGTTTGAGGATATCGGGACAGAGATTACCGGGCGTCAGGGTATTGTTGTTGAAACGCTTGAACCGGGGCGCTACGGCCAGGTCAAGGTCGGCGGCGATACCTGGAGTGCAGTGTCAGGCGAGGTGCTGGCGAGAAATGAATTAGTCAGAGTTGTCCGCAGAAGCTCCACTATTATCGAAGTAGAACGATGGGAGGAATACAACTGATGGATTCATGGGTAATTATCGGGATTATTATTGCAGTCGTAGTCGTTTTTGTGGCACTGACGATCAAAATCGTACCGCAGCAGCGTGTCGGGGTAGTCGAGCGGCTCGGGAAATTTAACCGTCTGCTTACACCGGGGCTGAACATTCTGATTCCGGTCATTGATCAGGTGCGCACGTATCACGATCTGCGGATTCAGCAGGCGAATGTGCCGCCGCAGACGGTTATTACGAAGGATAACGTTCAGGTACAGATAGATACCATTATCTTCTATCAGGTAGTGGGACCGGAGCAGGCGACTTACGGTATTTCTGATTATGTATATGGGGTCCGTAACATCTCCACAGCAACCATGCGGCAGATTATCGGTAAGCTGGAGCTGGACGAAACACTGTCCGGACGTGAAAAAATCTCGGCGGACATCCGGCTGGCCCTCGATGAAGCAACCGAGAAGTGGGGCGTTCGGATTGAGCGCGTTGAGGTTATTGATATCAAACCGCCGCTTGATATCCAGGAAGCGATGGATAAGCAGATGAAGGCGGAACGCAGTAAGCGCGCCATTGTTCTGGAGGCGGAAGCCGCCAAGCAGGATATGATCCTGCGCGCGGAAGGTGATAAGCAGAGTAAGATCCTCAAGGCTGAAGGTGACAAGGAAGCGCGTATCCGTCAGGCCGAGGGCTTACGCCAGGCGCAGGAGCTCGAAGCGCTCGGCCAGGCAAAGGCGATCGAGGCGGTAGCCGAAGCCGAGAAGGCGCGGATTCAGCTGATCAGCACCGCCGGGCTGGATGAGCGGGTGCTGGCGTACCAGTCCTTTGATGCGCTGACCGAAATCTCCAAAGGACCGGCCAACAAAGTGTTCCTGCCTAGCAGCACAGTTGAGACGCTGGGTGCGCTCGGAGCAATTGCCGAGGTATTCAAGGCAGGCAAGGACGGCAAGTAGGCAGCAGAAGGTTTTACAATTGCGGCACATATTTGTTAAAGTAAAAGCAAACACAAATCTAAGTGGTTGCTTACGCGGCATACTTTAAGGAGCAGATACTGTGACGCAAAAAGAAATTTCTCCGCTGGTAGCAGCACTGGGGCTGGAACCCCACGTAGAGGGCGGATGGTACAAGAGATTATGGAACTCATCCTTCGAAATTCCCCAGGAGACACTGGGCAGTAACTATTCAGGAGCCAGAGCATCGGCCTCCTCGATCTACTTCCTGCTTCATCCGGGTGAAAAGTCCGAATGGCACACCGTGCTCTCCGATGAAATCTGGCTGTGGCATTCCGGCAGCCCGATTGTCCTGAGCCTGGGCGGCAGCGGTGCACAGCCCGAGAACGTAACCGAGGTGGTCCTCGGCGCCGACGTATTGGCCGGACAACAGCCGCAGGTCGTTATTCCTGCAGGTGTCTGGCAGGCGGCGCGGCCGCTTGGTGATGAGCCGGTGCTGGTCTCCTGCATCGTATCGCCGGAATTCAGCTTTGATGATTTCAAGCTGATCGATTAAGAAAAGAAGAGGAGCGTCTGCTGCAGTTGCGGCAGACGCTCTTTTTTGGGGGCTTTAAAGGCACCTGAGTCAGCATACTTGTAAAGGTCCTGCTTTGCGTAGGGATTATGTGCTGATATGGCGGAGTCCGGACGAGTGGAATAGCTGGCGGTCAAAGCATTTTGGTAGCGCTGCCGCAATCTGTTATAATCTTGTTGAATCCGGGCTGATTCCTCAGCCATTTTTGAGGTTATAGATGCTTGATCACACCAATAGGCTTGGAGGGTTAACAATGAGCGAATTGAATGGACCATTTTCGGGCGGACCGACGCTGAATGACGGGGCAACCATGCCGTGGCTGGGCCTGGGGGTATGGCAGACCAAGGACGGCGAAGAGGTTATCCAGGCAGTGAAGACGGCAGTTGAAACAGGCTACCGCAGCATTGATACGGCAGCCGGATATAATAATGAAGAAGGGGTCGGACAGGCCATCCGTGAATGCGGAGTCCCGCGGGACGAGCTGTTCATCACGACCAAGGTGCGTAACCCTGACCAGGGATATGAATCGACGCTGAAGGCTTTTGAAGTAAGCCGCAAGAAGCTCGGGCTGGATGTTATTGACCTGTATCTGATTCACTGGCCGGTTAAGGGCAAATACCGGGACACCTGGAAGGCGCTGATTCACCTGCAGAAGGAAGGACTCATCAAATCCATCGGCGTCAGCAACTTCCAGGTGCATCATCTGCAGGATATCATCGACGATACCGGCGTGGTGCCGGCCGTGAACCAAATCGAATTCCATCCGCTGCTGACCCAGCGGGAGGTGCTGAAATTTGCCAAGGCGCATGACATTCAGGTGGAGGCCTGGAGCCCGCTGATGCAGGGGAACCTTGATCTGCCGCTGCTCAAGGAGCTGGCTGAACGGTACGGTAAGACCGTGGCGCAGATCGTGCTGCGCTGGGATCTGCAGCAGGGCGTAATCACCATTCCAAAGTCAGTGCATGCTGAGCGGATTGTAGAGAATGCGGGCTTCTTTGACTTTACGCTTAGCGATGATGATGTAAAGGCAATTGAGGAGCTGAACCAGAATCACCGGTTTGGTCCGGACCCGGATAACTTTAATTTCTAAGATGGCTGCGAGAGCAAGCTGAACGTACGCAACCAACGAATGTCAGGGAGCAAGCTGAACGTACGCGACCAACGAATGTCAGGGAGCAAGCTGAACGTAAGCAACCAACGAATGTCAGAGAGCAAGCTGAACGTACGCAACCAATGAATGTCAGAGAGCAAGCTGAACGCATGCAACCAACGAATGTCAGAGAGCAAGCTGAACGTATGCAACCAACGTACACGGCTTGCTCTTTGTGCTGCACCTGAAACCGTTCCTTTAGCTGGTAACCGGGGGGGCTGTGCCTGTCTCTGAGGAATCAAGAATAGATAGTTGAAAGCCTGCAGCCAATCTAACGTGCCGATATGAAGGGCAAAAGTGCCTTTGAAATCGCCTGCACAGCTCAAATGGGCGAAGTGAGGGGCAAAAATGCCTTTGAAATCGCCCGGATAGCTCCAATGGGCGAAATGAAGGGCAAATGTGCCTTTGAATTCGCCCGGATAGCTCAAATAGGCGAAATGAAGGTCAAAAATGCCTTTGAATTCGCCCGGATAGCTCAAATGGGCGAAATAAAGGGCAAAGGTTGTCCAGAGATTGAGCTGCAACGGAAGCCGGAGGTCTTGTCCAAGCTGTGGAGGTCAGGTGCTTTTCCAGTGACAGGGTGTGAGCCAGGACAGTTGCAGGCTACGGGCGTACAGACAGCAGACCCGGTGGAGCCTGGGCAGAATGCAGAATTGCCCGGGAAGCACAGGCAAGCCGGCTGCAGCTGCTTGATGAGCAGCAGCGGCAGCCGGCACAGCCAGGTGTATGAAATTTAAGGATAGTATCAGGAAGGAAGGGTACAGTTTATCAGCAGAAATCTGAACTTTTTGCAGAGCCGGGCATCAGGGATAATACCCCCTTGATCTAAATATGTTTATCTAGAGTTGCGGAAACTTTTATCCAATGGATACATTATACTTCTGCAGCCAGAGATTCACCTGGGCCAGATAGGCGAACAGCTGCGGGCCGGACATCAGCTGGCCGAACCAGGGCAGATTACTGGAAGACTCCGGTGAAGCGGCAATCGCGCGGATTTGGGCCGGATCAATCAGCGGCAGGATCGGAGAGGACGGATCGTCCAGAATGTTCAGCATCTGCGTGCGCACGGCGTTCAGGTAAGCGGGATTATGTGTTTTGGGATAGGGGCTTTTTTTGCGGTAGAGCACATCATCCGGCAGTACACCTTCCAGTGCTTTGCGCAGAATGCCCTTTTCACGGTTACCTACCGTCTTGATCTCCCATGGAATGTTGAAGACGTACTGCACCAGACGGTGATCGCAGTAGGGAACACGGACCTCAAGTCCCACGCCCATGCTCATCCGGTCCTTGCGGTCCAGCAGAGTAGGCATGAACCGGGTGATATTGAGATAGGACATTACGCGCATCTGTGCCTGTTTGCCTGTCTCCCCGTCCAGCTTAGGCACCTCCGCGACCGCATCGCTGTACCGGTCACCTAAATATTCCAGCGGACGTATCCATTCCCTTACTTCGGGCGACAATAATCCTGCACGCATTTTTGGGGCTACCGACCATGGGAAGGTACCGGAGGAGAGCGCCTCTTCCCGGTGAAACCAGGGATATCCGCCAAAGATTTCATCAGCGGCTTCGCCGGAGATAGCGACGGTCGCGTTCTTTTTAATCTCCCGGCAAAATAAATACAGCGACGAATCGACATCCGTCATCCCCGGCAGGTCACGCGAGTAAAGGGCGTTATCGAGCGCCGGCACCAGATCCGGAGTATCAAAATTAATGTAATGATGATTCGTCTGCAGCTCTTCAACCATCCGCTTGATCCATGGTCCGTCTGCACCGGGCTGAAACGTATGGCTTTTAAAATGCTTGTCGTTATCGACGAAATCAACTGAATAGGTATCCACCCGGCCCTGGCCGGTGCGGTCGTAGTATTGAACGGCGAGGGCCGTCAAGGCGCTGGAGTCCAGTCCCCCGGACAGCAGGGAGCAGACCGGAACATCGGAGACGAGCTGGCGCTCCAGCGTATCCTGCAGCAATTCACGCACTCTGGCTGCTGTTTCATCGACGTTGTCAGTATGAGCATAGCTCTCCAATTCCCAGTAAGCATACTTGCGGATACCGCTGCGGCTATAAATCATGGCATGACCGGGGCGAAGCTCGAATATATCTTTGTATACCCCCTGTCCCGGAGTGCGGGCCGGACCGACGATGAAGATTTCCGCCAGCCCTTCGGGGCCGACCTTCGGCTGGACTTTGGGGTGCTGCAGCAGCGCTTTGGGCTCGGACCCAAAAACAAACACGTCCTCCACCTGGCTGTAGAACAGCGGTTTTACACCAAGCCGGTCACGTGCCAGAAACAGATGGTCCCGCACGCTGTCCCAGACAGCAAAAGCGAAAATGCCGTTGAGCTTCTCCGTGCAGTCGGGTCCCCACTCCATGTAGGCATGCAGGAGGACCTCGGTATCACACTGGGTCTGGAAATGGTGGCCGCGCTGCTTAAGCTCGGTTTTGAGCTCACCTGCATTATAGAGTTCGCCGTTGTACACGAGCGCATAGACATTCTCATCCTGCCGGGCGATCATCGGCTGTGCGCCGTTCTCAGGATCAATTACACTCAGCCGGCGGTGTCCGAGGGCACAGGGGCCCGAAATCCACGTACCGGCGGCATCAGGACCGCGGTTCGATAAGGTTTCAGTCATTTTCACAAGCAGTTGCGAGTGCTGGGTAAGGTCACCGCGCCACTGGATAAAGCCGGTTATTCCGCACATGATGTTCATCCTCTCTTTTGTGCGATTGTTGTCCAAATATAAGAATTACTCTGCTCTGCGTGCCGGAAATCCTTATAGGGTCCCGCTGAAATCACTTGCTTCTTTTTTGCCAAGTAATACAGATATATGCCGATTGAAGGGATAAAATGTATGTCCTTATCCGAACACTAGGGTAGAGGAAAATTTGCCAGGAGGGATGATGACAAGTGTATTACATTAAAGACGCCAAAATCCGCAGAATGACCGAATATGACGGTGCTCCATGTGCCGAGGTTGGCGTATTACCGGGAGCTGTAGGCGATTCAGCGCTTTTGGTGTACATCGTGGAGGACCAGCATGAGGAAGGCTATGAGATTGTCCGCATTTTGACGAATGATGCAGACACCCAAACCGACTGGTTTGATAATAATATGCATAATGCCTTTGAGGATGTGACAGTCAGCGCGTTTACGGGCAGTCCTGTCATGAGCCCGGAGGATGAGCGCTCCAAGTTCCAGCGTGAGCTGCTGATTTTCGGCCATCTGAAAAAGCAGCTGGGAGAGCATTTCCGGCAGGTGTCGCTTAAGCGGCACTGATGTCTGCGGCTGGTAAGCCGGTGCCTCTGCCCCGGCGGCGAAAGGAAGCTGTGTGAACGGCAAACATTGCCGTGGACTCCGCTGCCGGGGGCAGAAATGTTGATTTTTCCGAAGATTAGCCTTGAAAAAAAATTCCCAATGCGTTATAGTAGATAACGTTGCGTTAATACATAGTATATAAAAGCTACATTTTATATGTCCCGGTAGCTCAGTTGGATAGAGCATGCGCCTTCTAAGCGCACGGTCGGGGGTTCGAATCCCTTCCGGGACGTAACAAGCATGGACAGCCTTCCTTCGGGGAGGCTGTTTTTGCGTTGCGGGGTCCCGGGGGATGAGAGCCCGGTAGAGGGGCGTTGGGGCGTGTGCTCCGTTAGCGTATGTCCTGTAATCAGGCGGCAAAGGGCTGCAGCCCTTTGGGACGTAACACAGCAAACCAGTCTTCCTTGTGGGAGGCTGGTTTGCTGTGTTCAGGCGGAATGAGAGCCCGGGAAAGGGCGGGTAGGGGCAGGCAGGGCAGGGTAGGGTAGGTAGAGTAGGCAGAGCACGGCACGAATAGGGCTTTAAGTGTACTTTGTGCAACTAAAGCTGTTGTTCGGCTCGCTAAAACCACTTTAGCTGTACTTTGTGCAACTAAAACACCCGAAATCCGGCTAAACGGGCATTTTTACGGATTTTAGTTGTATGGAATACACTTATACCGGAAAAAGTATGCTTTTCTGCGGATTTAGCTGCACAGAATGCAGTTATATTGTTTACGCATCCAGCGGCGTGCTGAGCAGGGGCATTCAGGCCTTGATTTGCAGCAGCCGTCGCAAGGCCAGCGTCTGTCAGCTCTTGATTTACAGCAGCCGTCGCAGGCCATCGTCAGTCAGGCCTTGATTTGCAGCAGCCGTCGCAGCCAGCGCCAGTCAGGCCATGATTTGCAGCAGCCGTCGCAGGCCAGCGCCAGTCAGGCCTTGATTTGCAGCAGCCGTCGCAAGGCCGGCGCCAGTCAGGCCTTGATTTGCAGCAGCCGTCGCAGAGCAGCATCAATCAGCCCTTGATTTGTAGCTGCTGTCCGCTAAGCCGCATTAGCCACGCCTAAATTTATAACCGCCGTCTGCTTACATCCGCTCCGGCTGCGGCAGGCCGAGCACCTCCAGCACCTCACCGAGCGTTGTCTGGAATCTGTACGTAAGCCAGAGGCGGAAGGCAACGGATTCTGCCCCGCCTTTTAGAATCGGGCAGGCGGAGTAAAAGTTGTTGAACAGCGAAGCCAGCGTATGCGCATAATTGCAGACCGTATTCGGCGTCAGCTGAACACTTGCGGTGTAAAGTGTGTCCTGCCAATTGCTGAGATGCCTCAGCAGGGCGAGCTCGGCTTTTTGCAGCTCTGCCGGGAAGGCGGGGAGGACAGGTGCTGCAGCCGCACCCTTACTAAGCACACTGCCTGCACGCGCATAGGTGTACATCAGGTACACGCCTGTGTTGCCGGAAATCTCGGTCGCCTGCTTGAAGTCGAAGATAATCTCCGTCCCCAGATTAAAACGCAGCAGATAATAACGGATGGCAGCGGTGGCGATGAGCCGGCTGGACAGGCCGTTTTTGTCAGAACGGGTGGCTTCTATCGTATTCTCCATCAGCTGCACCAGCTCAGCCACCTTGATGCCGATACCCTGGCGGCCGGACATGGCGTAGGAGGCTTTGCCTTCCGAAATGTCGATGCCAAGCTCTGCTGCGGATGCCGGACTGAGTGAAACTACGCCGTAGCTGACATGATGCAATTTTTCGGCCTGCTCCGTGAATCCAAGCACCTCCAGTGCCTGCTTGACCATCGCCTGCGGATACTCCTGTCTATAGTCGATAACATTTACCACCCGGTCAGCCTTGCCAAAAGCCCTCTGCTCTCCGGTCAGCCCCGTGGTCCACAGCCCGCTATTAAACTCACTGTAGCTGAAGTCCTTGTCCAGCAGCCCGAACTTCCAGAGATGATAGGCAATATCCTTGGCGGTGTAGGTTAAAATCCCGTTCGAGCGCACCAGCACCTTATCCTTATGATGCTCCTCCGCATCAGACCCGTCCGTATCCTCTCCCGCAGCCTGCTTGAGAATCCAGCAGCCCGCCAGCTTGCCCTCACGTTCCTGCACGAACACCTCGGTCTGTGCCAGCAGCGCGAAAGCCGAAGCCCAAAAGCCCTCCTTCAATATATTGCTCTCCCAGACCAGGAGATCATAACGGATACCAAAAGCCTTCATCTCCGCAACATGCTCCCGCACAATCCGCTCAGCAACCAGACTGCCCAGCCAGGCCGTATTGCCGCTGCCCTCCTCGAGGCCATGAAGAATCTCTGTCCGTTTGTGCACACTCTCCGGATGCAGTGCGTACTCTTTGTTCACACCGGCGTAGATATCCCAGCAGTAATCGCCAAACCGGACATGCCCGACCGACAGCGGCACATGAAGCAGCCCGACCACCGTATCCGCCAGCTGATTGCCGAGATCATCCACATAGTTATGGACCTCGGCGTTATACCCGGTTTTCCGCAAAATCCGGACCAGCGCATCCCCGATACAGGCATTTCTAAGATGACCTACGTGCATGGATTTGTTCGGGTTCACAGAAGTATGCTCGATGATTACCTTTTCCCCTGCAGCCGCAGGGAGTTCAAAGTCTCGTCCGGCCCATTCCTGCCAGTTGATGTACAGGTTAATGAAGCCCGGAGCGGCGGTGTCGATTTTGGCGAAAAGGCTGTTTAAACCTCCAGTGTGACTGATTTCTGTTGTTATCAGCTCTGCAATAGCCATAGGGGCTTTACGGAGTAATTTGGCTAGCTGCATAGCGATGTTAGTGGAATAGTCGCCATAATCAGGATTGGCCGGCTGCTCCAGCACAATGGCGGGCTGATCCGCTGCTGCGGTCCCGAGCTTCGTAAATACCTGCTGTACACTTTGTTCCAGAGCGTTTTTGATAAGCTGGCTTAACATAAATGTATGACCTCCTAAATGGGTAAAGCGTCCGCACACAATTTTGCATTATCCATGAACCGGCGCCCCTGTGCATAAGAAAAAGCCCTCATCTCTCAAAAGAGACGAAGGCCTGATTAGCGCTCGCGGTACCACTCTAGTTGCTAAACCTCTGTTTAGCCGCTCATAAGATAACGGTCTTCAGCCGGGGCTTCCTACTGTTGGTTCAGAAGTCCATCTCCCGGGTGCGCTTCATGGGCTGATCTGTACCGGTTTCCACCATTCCCGGCTCGCTGAGACTAGATCAGGCACACTACTATCCCGTTCATCGATTGCATATGGATTTTTATCAGTATAGCGAATTTCAGGGAGAAAGCAAGGGCCGGGAGAGAGAAAGTTGAAAAATATTAATCTGAGGTCGGTGCTGCAGTCAGGTCTTTTATATCTGTGGAGCCGTAGATCAGCAGAGCAATTACAATAACCAGCAGAAGCCCGCCGGCGAAATTCTCCCCGTCAAAATCCTCTTTTCCCATGAGCGCTATCCCCCTTTATGCAGGTTGAAGATGCTGCCGTCTATGTGTTATCCGCTTTTTGCTTCAGGGCGGTCATGATCTCTTGGAGCGTCAGGCTGCTGTTATCGTCGAGAAAGCTGACCAGCTTATCCACATTGCTCTGGCTCAGATTACTCAGTGATTTATATTTGCCGACCAGGCTGACAAGCAGCGAAGCATCCGTGAACATCTGAATGGAGTCTACCTTCAGCTTGCCGGTCAGGAGGAGCGCTGCAACCGCAAATTCCAGCCCTTTTGGGGTTTGTGCTTTGGGGTTTGCCGGCGGCTTTTTTGCAGTTGTCTTCTTTCCTTTGCCGGGAGGGGGCATGAGACTCCCTTCTTCCTTATGCAACTTTTCAGGAAAGCAGCAGCACGATAGGCATTCTCTCCTTATGCACAGCTTATGCGGATTTGGATATTTTGGTGTATGCAGCCTGTCTCATGTCCACACCGCCGGTCCTGCGCCGGAATAGTAATATAGTGTGCGTTTCATTAGAAGCGCCGATAGATTCACAGCTTAAATTTCATAGATGGGAGAATGGAAAGGAGGAAGGAAACAGGATGGCAATATTATCAACCGGACCGATCGAGAACAGTCCTGTATCGGGAGTCAGACCAGCCCAGCTTGTGACAATACGGATTAACAACCGTTCTTCCCAGACGGCAGCCAGCGTTCTGATTGAAGGCTTCTATTTTACCGGAATCAGAAATCTGTACGTTAGTGAGGTTATCAATGTGGCTCCTGATGAGGCTGTGACCCGGAACTATTTTGCGGATCTGGACGGATATGAGTTTGTCTTTACAACCAGTGGAATTATGGATGCTGATCTGGCGGTCTCAGTGTGGGGCAAGCAGACAGACGGACAGCTGGTGGAAGCTCACCGTGTGGCCTCCCGCGAGATCATGAATTAATACAGATTTTATAGGAAAAGGAGAGTTGCACAGATGAGTTTTTATTCTACTGGACCGATAGAAAACAACATGGTTGCAGGCGCAAGACCCACCACACAAGTTACGCTCCGTGTAGATAACCGCAGCGACATAACTGCTTCTAACGTGCTTGTACAGGGTTACTATCTGCTTGGCGGTGTAAGAAACCTGTATGTCAGCGAGACGCTTAATCTCGCACCGAACCAGGTGATTACGAATAACTATTATGCGGATCTGGATGGCTTTGAGTTTTTGTTTGTTACGCCTACCGACCCGCCGGATGATCCGATTCAAATCTCTTTATGGGGCAAAAGCAGCACGGGTGAGCTGGTAACAGCTCATCGTCTGGTCTCAGCCGAGCTTATGGGTGAGATTCCCGGCGTTACAGGTGCAACAGGAGCAACCGGGCCGGCCGGCGCAACAGGCGCAACTGGCCCTGGCGGCGGAGAGCCTGGCGCGACGGGAGCAACAGGTGCCACTGGTGCAGCCGGAGCGACGGGGGCAACGGGTGTAACCGGGACGACTGGCGCAGGAGTGACCGGTGCCACAGGTGCGACAGGCACGGCAGGAGCGACTGGGGTTACGGGAGCTACGGGCACGGCAGGAGCGACTGGGGTTACGGGAGCTACGGGCACGGCAGGAGCGACTGGGGTTACAGGAGCTACGGGCACGGCAGGAGCGACTGGGGTTACAGGAGCTACGGGTACGGTAGGAGCGACTGGGGTTACGGGAGCTACGGGCACGGCAGGAGCGACTGGGGTTACAGGAGCGACAGGCACGGCAGGAGCGACCGGGGTTACGGGAGCTACAGGCACGGCAGGAGCGACCGGGGTTACAGGAGCTACGGGTACGGCAGGAGCGACTGGGGTTACAGGTGCGACAGGCACGGCGGGAGCGACTGGGGTTACGGGAGCTACAGGCGTAGCAGGTACTACAGGGGCGACCGGTGTGACCGGGCCAACAGGCTCCGGCGCTATTATCCCTTACGCATCCGGACTTCCGGCTGCCTTGACTACTGTACTTGGCGGTCTGCTGAATACTTCCAGCTTGATCGGCTTTGGCAACAGTGCGACCGGTGTAACCATTACCGGCGGGGTCATTGACCTCACAGGTGCGGCAGGCACACTGCTCAACTTTGCCTTCTCTGTACCTCGTGCGGGTACAATTACTTCACTGGCCGGCTATTTCAGCACAACAGCGGCATTGTCACTGGTAGGCTCGACGGTTACAATAACCGCTCAGCTGTTCCGCTCGACAACGCCGAATAATACCTTTACAGCTGTACCGGGTGCGCTGGTTACGCTGGCTCCGCCACTGACCGGTGTCCTCGCTCTGGGTACAATCAGCAGCGGCCTTACTTCGGGGCTGAGCATTCCGGTTGCTGCGGGTGACCGTCTGCTGATGGTCTTCTCGTCCTCAGTTACAGCCGGACTTGATATAGCTTCTACTGTCGCTGGATACGCAAGTGGCGGCCTGACCATTGTCTAAGCCAGGCATCTATAAAACTAACTAATGTAAAAAGAGGGACTTCATCAGCCGCCGGCTGGGAAGTCTCTTTTTTATTGATAATACTGGCGGAACCTTGCCGCGAGACAAAGTCTCTGTCAGAGGGAAAAATCCCACTAACCACACTAAACCCGTGCCCGAAACGCCGGAATAGAGGGGAAAATCCCACTAACCGCACCAAACCCGTGCCCAAAACCCTGAAATAGAGGGAAAAATCCCACTAACCGCACCAAACCCGTGCCCGAAATCCCGGAATAGAGGGGGAAATCCCATTAACACACAAAAAAACCGGGCCGCACGGGCCCGGTTAACTCAAAGATTTATACCAAATCGCAAGCCTCAGCCGGCATCCAGTGCGCGTCCTGGCCGTCCCATTTGACATTGCAGCCGATGGGATTGGTCAGCGGCGTGCTGATTGCTTGTCCGGCGAGCAGCTCTGACAGCGCCTTATCCAGATCGTTAACGGTCATTTTGTCCGTTTCACGAGGATTATCGACGCCGCGGCCGGTGTAGACCAGCTTGCGCTCCTGATCAAATACAAAGAAATGCGGCGTACGCAGCGCACCGTAAGCCCGCGCAGTGTCCTGTGTCTCGTCGCGGAGATAGAGCCACGGGAATTTCTGCTCTTCCATCCGCACCACCATGTGCTCAAAGGAATCGTTAGGATGGGTAGCTTCGCTGTTGGCGTTGATGCCGGCAAAAGCGACACCGTGCTCGCGGTATTTTTCCGCTGTCTGGCGCGTGACCTCATCCGAGCCGACGACGAACGGGCAATGATTGCAGGTGAAGAAGATAACCAGTGCTTTTGCCGTGGCGAAGCTGTCCAGTGAATAGGTCTGGCCGTCTGTTGCCCTCAGGCTGAAGTCAGGAGCGGAAGATCCAAGTTCCAGGGTAAAGCTCATGTTAATGCACCTCCGGTAGAATAGTATAAAACCATTAAGAGAGAAGCGGCAGAAGGCCGGACGGCCTGCTGCTTAAGCAGTAACAATCCCTGTCATTATACTTTATTTGCCACTCCACTACCAAACCTGCAATAGAGTTAGAGCATCAGAATGTCGCGGATATCCTGCTCGGTCAGGGCGGACAGCGCCTCTGCCCCGGGCTGGATAACCTCCTCGATCAGATTTTTTTTCTTCTGCTGCAGCTCGTACATCTTGTCCTCCACGGTGCCTTGGGCGACCAGCCTGATGACCTGCACGACCTTTTTCTGTCCGATCCGGTGGGCCCGGTCGGCAGCCTGCTGCTCAACAGCCGGATTCCACCACAGATCATAGAGGATCACCGTGTCTGCTCCGGTCAGGTTGAGGCCGGTGCCGCCGGCTTTTAAGGACACAAGGAACAGGTCGCCTTCACCCTCGTTGAACCTGCTGCACAGCTCCACACGCTGGGCTGCCGGCGTCTTGCCGTCCAGATAAAAGTGCCGGACGCCCTGCAGCGCAAGCTCCCGTCCAATCATCCCGAGCATCTCCGTGAACTGGGAGAAGATCAGCATCCGCTTGCCGGAGCTGCGGCATTCCTCAATAATCTCCAGCAGCTGGTCAAATTTAGCCGAGCCTCCGGCATAGTCCTCGACGAACAGGGCGGGATGGCAGCAGAGCTGGCGCAGCCGGGTAATCCCCGCGAGCACCTTGATCCGGCCGTGGCCGAAGCCCTCGTTGTCGAGATGCTTCAGCGCCTCCTTCCGCAGTCTGGCGAGATAAGCGACGTACAGCTTTTTCTGCTCAGGCAGGAGCTCGGAGGCATGCAGGGATTCGATTTTATCCGGCAGCTCCTTGAGCACATCGCTCTTTAGACGGCGCAGCAGGAACGGGCGGGTCCGCTTGGCGACCGTTTCGCGCGGCAGATCATGGAACGCTTTTTTGCCGGGGAACAGGCCCGGGAAGACCACACTGTAAATGGACCACAGATCCTCCAGCGCATTCTCAACCGGCGTTCCTGTAAGGGCGAAACGGTAGCGGGCCTGCAATATTTTTACCGCCTGCGCGGTCTGGGTGGCATGGTTCTTGATCATTTGCGCCTCATCGAGAATCAGCGTGTGGAACGACAGCCGCGCATAACGCTCAATATCCCGCCGGAGCAGCGGATACGAGGTGATAATGACGTCGGTGTCAGCACCGCTGCGTACCGCTTTGCTGCGCTCACTCAGATTTCCGTCAGCGATAACCGCCCTGATCTCGGGGGCGAACCGCTGCAGCTCATTCCGCCAGTTGTAGAGCAGCGAAGCAGGCGCGACGATCAGGGCGGGCTTGCCCCCCTTGCGGATATCCGGCAGCTCGGAGAGGAGGAAGGCGATGCTCTGCAGTGTTTTGCCGAGTCCCATATCGTCAGCTAGAATGCCGCCGAACCGGTAATGGGCCAGCGTCTTCATCCACTGGAAGCCGAACTGCTGATAGTCACGAAGCACGGAAGCAAGGCTGTCCGGCAGCGGAAAATCGAGATTTTCGGGACTGGCCATATTGGCCATCAGCCGCCGGAAGGAGCGCCCGATGGTAACGGCATCACCATGCTTGGCATCAGGATTGAGCTGCAGGCCCTGTATTAAAGGCAGAGTGAACTGGAGCTTCGTAAAAGGCACACTGTTGACCCCGAGCTCATTCATGAACTCAATAATCTGCAGCAGCTCCGCACTCTCCAGCGGCAGCAGCGCACCGTCCGGAAGCCGGTAGTATCTGCGCTTTTCACGCAGTGCCTCCAGAATCTGTACAACCTCGCTCTCCGGTATGCCCTGCATGGCAAACTTGAATTCCAGCCAGTCGGTTTTTTCATTCCAGGTCAGTACAGCCTTAGGGATATAGGTGTCGGCGGCAATTCTGGCTTTGACGGCGGTGGTGGCATATACCTGAAGCAGCGGCTCGAGAAGCGGGATCGTATGATAGAGAAAATCATATTCCCCTTCTTCATTGTTCATAATGTAGCCGCCTTCTGTCCGGACAAAAGATTCATGCTCCATCAGCCCGAGAATCCGCCGCTCAGCCTCCCCGTCACGCATCAGGATCACCTCGCTGCCCCGGCTGCGGCTGTCCTCCTCCAGCGGATTGATCACAATACCGCCATACTGGAACTCGAGGCCGGCAAGCAGCCGGTCCCTTACCCGGTCGAGATACAGCCGCGCCTGCAGCTGGGTCTGGACTATCCGGCCTGCGATAGCTTCGGCAATATGCACGCGGCCAAGCTTTTTGAGTCCGGGAATAACCTGCTCCATAAAAGGCTCCATCTGCTCCGGGGCAATGGCCAGCCCGTCCTTGCGTGCGGCTGCCAGCATCCGCTTCAGCTCCGAAAGCCTGCGGCATTCCTCTGTCCCGAGCTTCAGCAGCCTGCCGCCGGATAATACCAGGCCGTAATCCTCCAGCACCATAATCTCCGCCATACCCTGAATATCAAGCCGGTAGCCTTCCCCGGACGCCTGGTCAAACGCGAAGTCGAGCGGGGGAGCCTCAGCGGACAGCTGCAGCTTCTCCATAATCAGATCACCCTGCTGCAGATAGGCGGAGGGGGCAGCGAGCAGTACCGGAAGCAGTGCTTCCCAGAATACCGGAGGAACTGCCAGCACGCGGTCTCCGCCCATTCCGCCGGATTGTACAGCATAGGGATTAACACCGGCCCGGTACAGCTGTTCATTGGCTGATATTTCGATCAGCTTCAGCAGCACGGCATTGTCTTCTTTGTCGAACGAATGCAGTGCGGGGTCATAGCTGAAATGTCTGGAGAACTCGAAGGGCTCGCGGCGCTGTACCCGGTCTAGGAAGGTTCTGATCTTCTGTACAATATAGGGGCGCTTAGGCCCGACCTTGAGCTCAATGCCAAGCATTTGTGTGCGGTGGCTGATGGTCACCGGCTTGCAGATGAACTCCACCTGCAGCGGGGTCCGGAGATCCGAGTAGCTTCCGGTAACGCTGGGGCGGGGGCGGCTGTTGCTGCTGCCGTCCGCGAACACCTCCAGCATACCGCTTACGAGCTGCCGGTCTCCTGAACGTTCAGCAACCCCCGGGCTGCTGACGGGAGCATTGCGCGGGGTGAGTACACCGGCTTCTGCCGGAGTGGGGTCAGGCAGCTGCGAAGGCTGATCTTCATCAACGGCAGCAGCAGTATCACCTTCCTCCAGCCGGAGAATGCCGACCAGCCCGGCTGCAATATGCCTGCAAAAGGCGCCGCCGTGATAGTAGGCAGGGCAGGTGCACTCCGCATTCACGTCCCCGTCGGCATCAATGGTCAGCGCTGCCTCATAGCTCTCCAGTCCATGAATCTCCGCACGGTATATGGAGTATTCAAGCCTGTTGTTATTCTCTATATAAGTCAGCCGGACTCGGCCCGCATCGTAATAGGCGCGGCCCTTGTCCAGCGCTTCACTGCCGCATAGCAGGCGGATTACCCGCTCCGGCACGTAATATCCCATGGTTAAGATCACTTCCTTACATCGTTCTGAACAAGCGTCACGAATGACCATAGTATCCATCTTATCAGAACAGGCGTACGCCGTGAAAGAGCAGTCCAGATTGTTACAGATAGCAGCGTAAGAGTGCAGCCGCTGCCTGCAAGCCAAAAAGCCATCACGGAAGTCTTGCTTCCATAATGGCTGATTACTCCGGAATTATCCGGAGAGCACGGTCAGACCTTACTCACGCAGCGCCGGACCGCCGATCCCGTGCAGCATGAAGCTGATCAGCAGACTGATCTCTTCCTCATCATCCCAGTCCTTTTCCGGCATCAGCAGCAGGCGGGCCAGCAGGTAGCCGATCACGGAGGAAATGGTGAACCGGATAATGGCCGGGGTAGGGGCATTGATAACCTCACCTTTAGCCTTGAAATGCTCCGTAATTGAAGTGACACGCTCCAGCACCTGGGCCAGGACATTCTCGGCAAACTGCTCCCGCAGTGCAGGCTGAAAGGGGATCTCCTGGACGAGAATCCGGATAATCTTGAAGTTCTTACGGGCAAAATCAAGCCGGTTCACAATAAAAGCCCGCAAAAACGCTTCATAGCTCTCAAACGGCATATCCAGCACACCTTTGAAATTACGCATCACGAACGGGGCGATCATCCGGCTCATTGCCGGGCCGACTATGGACAGGAGCAGGTCTTTTTTTGTTTTGTAATAGCGGAAAATAGTCCCTTCAGCTACGCCGGCCTTTTGGGCGATTTCACTGGTGGATGCCGCCGAAAATCCTTTATCGGAAAAAATCTCAATAGCCGCCTCCAGAATGGAGATCTGCTTCGGCGTCATCTGCCCCTCATCCTTGAGGGCCGTAAACTCTTCAATCCACTGCTCTTTTTCACGCTGCTCCGCATTCTCGTTCTTCATAATCTGGTCCTCCACAAATGATTGCTCTTCCGTCTATAGTAACATGCCCGCTTATGAAGTAACACCGGAGCTACATTCTGCGGTGCTTGCGGAGGGCCAGCACGTTAAGCACCATGAACAGCAGGGAAAAGCCGATCAGCACATAGGCATTCAGAGCGATGGAGCTCCAGCCTTTGCCGCGGATCATAATATCCATCAGCGCCTGGGCGCCGTAATAGATAGGTGTCGCCAGGCCGGTCCGCTGAAGCCACAGCGGCAGAGTATCTAGCGGAAACAGGCCGCTCAAAAAAATCTGCGGTACAATGACCAGCGGAATGAACTGGATCATCTGCAGCTCATTGCCGGCGAATGCCGAGAGCAGTGTACCGAGAGTGAGCGCTGTAATCGCCAGGAGCAGTGTGATGAGCAGGACGTAGCCGAAGCTGCCGGCCATCATAATGCCGAGCACCTGGACCGAGAACCAGGAGATCAGCAGCGCCTGGACAACCGTAAAAATCCCGAAGCCGCCGACATACCCGAGCACAATCTCCCAGCGCTTCAGCGGAGTGGAGAGCAGGCGTTCCAGCGTACCGGTCGTCCGCTCCCGCAGGAAGGAAACACCGGCAATCAGGAAGACGAAAAAGAAGACAAACACGCCGATCATAATCGGCCCGAACCGGTCGATCGTCGTCATATCCTCAGATCCGTACATGTAGCTGACCGACGGCTGAAGCAGCCCTTGACTGGAGGCGGCCGGCTGCAGCTGCAGAATTGCTTCCTGCAGAGCCTGCATGACGGCGCGGTTAGCGGCCGGATTGCTGCCCTCCAGGGTAATTGCGGGTGCTGTTCCTTCAACGGTAATCAAAGCATCAATGCTGCTGTCACGCAGGGCAGCCTCTCCTTGTTCAGCGGTAGTAAAACTTATAACAGTAGCGTCCTGTTCCTCCAGCGCAGAGGTGAAGACAGCAGCGCCTCCGCTAACGCCGATATTCGGCTTGTAAGCCTCACTGTTAAAAACAAGGCTCATCAGGCTGAGCACGAGCAGGGGAGCGATGAACATCAGCGCCATCGTCCGTTTATCATGAATGAACTGCCGCAGAATACGCAGAGTTATCGCACGGATTCTCATTTGCGGGCACCTCCATAGGTTACAAAAGCTTCCTCGATCGTTGCCGAGCCGGCAGCCTGCATTAATCCTGCCGGAGTATCTACCGCCAGCAGCTCACCGTCCCGGATCATGCCGAGCCGGTCGCATTTTTCTGCCTCATCCATAACGTGAGTAGTCAGCACGATGGTGGTTCCCTGTTGGTTGAGCGACCGCAGCTCCTTCCAGATCGACTGGCGCAGCAGCGGGTCAATTCCTACAGTAGGCTCATCCAGAATGAGCAGCGAAGGCTCATGCAGCAGGGCAATGGCCAGCGACAGCCGGCGCTTCATCCCGCCGGAGTACTGGTCCACGCGCTTGCGCAGATGCTCCTGCAGGTTGACCAGCTCCATCACATCGCCGATCCGCCGCGTGCGGTTCCCGCCCTTCAGCCCGTAGAGGGCTGCGAAGAACTCCAGATTCTCCTTCGCGCTAAGCTCCGTATACAAAGCATCCGACTGGGCCATATAACCGATTTGCTGCAGCATCGTGAGCTTGGGCATCGTGACACCCATAACCTGTACGTCACCGGAGCTAGCCTCGTCGATACCGGTCAGCAGCTTAACCAATGTAGTCTTGCCCGAACCCGACGGGCCCAGCAGCCCGAACGTCTCCGCACGGTTCACCTGAAGGCTGATATCCTTCAGCACGGTTTTGCTGCCAAAAGCCCTGCTGACGTGGTTTACGGAAATAACCGGAGCATCCTGTCTCATGTCGATCTCCTCGATTCCATTATAATGAGTGAGTACTCACTCATTATTGTAGCGGGTTGCCTGCAAATTGTAAATTATTATTTGCGGAGGGTGGAGAACGAGCGGGAATGGGTCAAGTAACGGTAAAAGTCCCGTTGTTTCCGCGCTAAGTGGGCGGGAGCGGGCCAAGTAACGGTAAAAGTCCCGTTGTTTCCGCGCTAAGCGGCGGGAGCGTGCCAAGTAACGGTAAAAGTCCCGTTGTTTCCGCGCTAAGCGGCGGGAGCGGGCCGAGTAACGGTAAAAGTCCCTTTGTTTCCGCGCTAAGCGGGCGGGAGGGGCCAAGTAACGGTAAAAGTCCCGTTGTTTCCGCGCTAAGCGGCGGGAGCGGGCCGAGTAACGGTAAAAGTCCCGTTGTTTCCGCGCTAAACGGGCGGGAGCGGGCCAAGTAACGGTAAAAGTCCCGTTGTTTCCGTGCTAAGCGGCGGGAGCGGGCCGAGTAACGGTAAAAGTCCCATTGTTTCCGCGCTAAGCGGCGGGAGCGGGCCAAGTAACGGTAAAAGTCCCGTTGTTTCCGCGCTAAACGGGCGGGAATGGTCAAGTAACGGTAAAAGTCCCGTTGTTTCCGCGCTAAGCGGGCGGGAGCGGGCCAAGTAACGGTAAAAGTCCCGTTGTTTCCGCGCTAAACGGGCGGGAATGGTCAAGTAACGGTAAGAGTCCCGTTGTTTCCGCACTAAACGGGCGGGAATGGGTCAAGTAACGGTAAAAGTCCCGTTGTTTCCGTGCTAAGCGGGCGGGAGCGGGCCGAGTAACGGTAAAAGTCCCGTTGTTTTCGTCCTAAGCGTGGTTTTATCTGCTCCTGCATTTGCAGCAGCAGATAATGGATTAGTTAACGAGTAGTTAAACTGATTAGTTAGAGCATCAGTTTAGCTCGAGCATCTGGTTAGTTAGAGCATCTCATTTGTTTGGATATCTGATTAGGTGGAGCATTTGGATAGTTAGAGCAACTGATGGGTTTTAGCATCGGCCTATTTTTAACATCTATTATGTTCAAATAATTTGCCCGCTGGATCAACCGTTTCATTTGCGATTTTATATAAAATTTGTAGAAACCGTTTGCTATACAGCCAAAAAGGTTAATTACCTCTATATACTTCATTCATATTTATTTCATTCACATTATTTACCCAACTCACTCTATTCACTCTATTCACTCTATTCACTCTATTCACTCTATTCACTCTGCCACCCAACCCACTCCATACACCCTACTATTCCAGCCGCACAACTAATCACGCTCGCGCCTTTGTCTTCTCTCACCCTAATACCGACTAGGAGGATTCTACCGATGCCTACCAAGAAACCTGTGCTTCCCCTGCTGATTATGCTGGCCGCCAGCCTGAGCCTCAGTGCGTGCAGCCGGACGGAGAGCGGCGGTGCGGAGAACCGGCATTTTCATACGCTGGCTGAGGAGCAGATTGTTGAGCCGCAGTATTTTCCGGACGATTTGCCGATTCCTGAGGGTGCGGGTATTACGTTTACGGAGGGGGAACTGGTGGACGGCAAGAAGTCCTCGATGCTGATCTACGAGACTGAGCAGACGATGGCAGCGCTGGGCACCACTTATATGAAATATATTGCGGACAAGGCACTGGAGAGCGGTACACAAATTGTGGACAAAAACAATATTCTCATCAGCGGTAAAGCGCCGGGCAGCTACTCTTACTCGATTATCGGCAGCAGCTCTGCGGCGAACCCCGGGGGTGCCGAAATTATAGTAACCTGGATCGAGAACTGACATTGCTTATTGAATTTTTTGCAGAGGATTTTACATAGCGTTTACCAAAGAGCTATCCCCAGGGTATTACGGGGCTGGTTTTTTTGTGCTAGTTAATATTTGCCAAACAATCCTCTCGAACAGAATTCACACTGATAGAAGAAAATAACAGTAGCAGTTACCTATAGGAAAAGGGTGAATCTAATTGAGAAATAGTAAATGGTTCAGCGCGGCTTTAGCTTCTGCACTTCTTGTAACAGGGGGAGCGGGCAGTATTGTAGGAGCGGGTAGCGCTAGTGCCGCAGCCGTCGCCAGTACAGTGAAAACAGGTACAGCCACTTGGACTGTAAACAGCAATCCGGCCCAGTTCAGCACCATCGACAGCAGCGGTTACAAGCTGTATTCGCTAAGCCAGGTAGCCGGTGAGCTTGGTGCCAAGCTGATTCTCACAAACGGCGGCTTTGAATTAAATGACAGCAAAGGATTACATACAGTACAGCTTCAGGCAGGCTCCAAAAGCTATGTGGTAGACGGTGCAGCACAGCAGTTTACGGTAGCGCCTGTTGTATACAACGGAAAAGTGTACGTAGAGCTGACCAAGCTCGTAACCGCTCTGGGCGGTGAGCTTTCGGCTGAAGGCCAGGAGATTCTGAGCTTTGCCCGTCCGGAAGGCCAGTTCGATACCCTGCACTGGACCGCAGACGGCAGCATCATTGCGAACAAAAGCGATTCCGAAACAGCACAGCTGCTCAAATTCAGCGCTTATCCGGGTGACTATGAAGTGTTTTCTTCTAATGAAAGTGCACTGGATTTCGCAGTTTCCGCTGACCAGAAATGGGGCGCATTTACGGATGAGACAGGCCAGCTGAAGCTAATCAACCTGGCGAACGGTGCGATTTCCTCCCTCGGTACCGATACAAGCGTGAAGACAGACCTGGTCTGGTCGCAGGACGGCAAAACGATCTACTTCATCCAGGGCGACAAGCAGGAAAAGATTGCCCAAATCGCGGTTGAGACCGGAACGGTTAAAGCTGTGCTTGAGGATAAGGTGGAAAACAAATCCGAACTCCGTCTTGCTGCTGATGCAAAAAGCGTAGTTTATATCGTCAATGTAACGGGCGTAGCCAAAAATGATGCCGACAGCACCGAGGATTCCCTGACTGTAGACTACAGTAAAGCAGGAGAGCAGCTCTACAAACTGGACATCGTAACCAAGGATGCTAAGCCAAAAGCACTGACTACAGAGCTCGACAACAAGCTGTATCCTGAAATTCTTGCTAACGGCGGCGTGGTCTATCTGAGTGCTGATGCGGAAGGAAATGCGGCTAACACCCTGAAATCGATCAGCGCAGACGGAGCCATTACAAACATTGCACTGGATACGGAAGCAACCTGGTCTGCCGGAGTAGCTACAGGTCTTGTTGTATCCGGTATGGCTGCAGACGGAAGCACTACGATCTACTCCATTGACGCAAGCGGTAATAAAACGGTGCTGTTCCAGACAGCTGAAGATGTATCCGAGGTTGCGGTATCCCATGACGCCAGCAGGCTGGCAGTAGTAAGTGACGGTAAAGTCCTGCTGATCCAGGGCGGCAAGGCGCTGCAGCTGACTAAATAAGACACGTCCCTCATAGCCCACACAATATAACGGCATAGCGCCGGGAGGAGAATTCAGATCATGAAGCTTTTCAAAAAATTTACGGTAACGGCTCTGACAGCAGTGATTGCTGTGACAGCAACATTCGCGGGGATTGCATCGGCAGCCGACACCCTCAAGGGTAAAATCACCATCAACGGCTCCACGGCACTGCTTCCGCTCACCTTGCAGGCGGCTAAGGAATTCCAGAAGCTGCACCCTAAGGTGAAAATCGCTGCATCCGGCAAAGGCTCCGTAACCGGACCGCAGGCTGTTAAAAAAGGCATCGCTGACATCGGTGCCTGCGACTGGGATGCAAGCGTCGACGTTCCGGGCTTCAAGGCTTTTGACGGACAGGTAGCGAACAAGGTAGCGGTTATTCCTTTTGCCACCATCGTTAACAAAAACGTCGGCGTAGACAACCTGACTACGGAGCAGCTGGCCGGTATTTTCTCCGGTAAAATCACGAACTGGAAGGAAGTCGGCGGTTCGGACGCCAACATCGTGGTTATCACCCGTTCTTTCGGTTCCGGTACACGCGTTAACTACCAGGCTAAGGCGCTGGGCGGCGGCGACATCGTGAAGAAAGAAAAGAACTACAAGGAAACCGGCTCCAGCGGTGACATGAAAACTGCCGTTGCCACTACTCCGAACGCTATCGGCTACATTGACCTTGTCTACGTAACCGGCAGCGACATCAAGGCTGTGAAGCACAACGGTATCGCAGCTACTACGGATAACGTAATCAACGGCTCATACAAGATCTGGGCATACGGCTACTACATGACTAAGGGCCAGCCAACCGGCGCGACCAAGGAATTCATCGAATATGTACAGAGCAAGAAGTTCCAGAACGGCTCGCTCAAAAAGCTTAAGTTCATCCCGATCGCAGCAATGAAAGGCTAAACCAAAAGCTTCATTATATTGAACGGTAACAGCGGCCAGCTCCGGAACATACGGGGTTGGCCGCTTACAGGAGGGAAAGTATGGGGGCACCCGTCCAAAGCCTGGCATCCCAGACGCCAAAGAAGGCTGAGCACAGTATCATTAATGACAAACGCCACAGAAGACATCTGCTTGGCAACCGGTTATCGCGTTATTATTTCTTTTTTAGCATCCTGGCGCTTTGTTTCGTGCTTGGACTTGTCATTGTATTCATTGGAAAAACAGCGCTGCTGCTGTTCGGGGATGTCTCTCCGGCCGAGTTCTTCCTGTCCTTTAACTGGACACCGGAGGAGGAGGTTTTTGGTGCGGCTGCCTTTATAGTCAATACATTAATTCTAACTGCGCTTACCCTGCTGATTGCAGTGCCTGTCTCTGTCGGGATGGCTGTGCTCTGTGCGGAGATCGCCCCCAAGTGGATGAAAAGCTTTATCCGCCCCGTGCTCGATCTGCTTGTCGGCATTCCTTCTATAGTATACGGCTATCTTGGTCTCACCGTACTGCTGCCTTTCCTGCGCAGAGTCAGCGGTGAAGGGCTGGGCGACGGCGTTCTGGCTGCTGCGCTGGTTCTGGCGCTGATGGTGCTGCCGACAATCTGCCGGATCAGCGATGATGCCATTATTGCCGTACCGCGCAAATTCCGCGATGCGGCCTACGCCCTCGGCTCCACCCGTCTGCAGGTCATTATGCGGGTTGTGCTGCCGGCGGCCAAGCGGGGGATCATCTCGGCGATCATCCTGGGGATGACCCGTGCAGTCGGTGAAACAATGGCGGTGGTCATGGTAATCGGGAATACGCCGCAGCTGGCTAAAAGCCTGTTCACCCCGTCCTCCGTACTGACCAGCAATATTGTTATGCAGATTTCGAACGTGGAATTCGATTCGAACTGGAACTACGCGCTGCATATGATGGCCTTCCTGCTGCTGCTGATTTCCTTTGTGCTGATTCTTATTATCCGAGTAATCGGCCGGAAAAGGGAGGATGCGTGATGAATTTTACCCGTAATCCTCATACTGCACGCTCCCGGCGCAACAACCAGCTTGCGACCTACGGCTTCTATGCCCTGGGTGCGCTGGTTATGCTGCTGATCTTCTGGCTGCTCTTTACCATTCTCGGCAAAGGCTTGCCGCAGCTCAGACCGGAGTTCCTGTTCAAGCTCCCGGAGGAGATTGATCCGGGCGGCGGGATCGGGCCGGTCCTGTTCAACTCCTTCTATATCCTGTTCATCTCCCTGCTGATATCCATTCCGATCGGACTGGGAGCCGGGATCTATATGGCGGAGTATGCTCCGGATAACCGTTTTACCGGCGCGCTGCGCATCTGCGTGGAGTCGCTGTCCTCCGTACCTTCGATCGTGTTCGGTCTCCTGGGTCTGGCCATCTTCGCCGAATATTTCGGCATCGGCCTGACCATCCTCGGCGGCGGTGTCTCCTTGGCTCTGCTTAACCTGCCGATGCTGGCCCGCGTAACCGAGGAAGCGGTGCGGGCCGTTCCCGGTGACATCCGGGAAGCCGGCTATGCGCTGGGGATGACCAAATTCCACGTCATCCGCAAGGTTGTACTGCCGGTGGCCCTGCCGGCCATCGTTACCGGCATCTGCCTTGTGGCCGGACGCGCCTTCGGGGAGTCGGCGGTCATTATACTGACCGCCGGCCTCAGCACCTCCGGCGAAATGTGGGACTTCAACCTGTTCTCCCCGGGTGAGACCCTGGCGGTGCATCTCTGGTATGTGCAGTCCGAGGCCATTGTCGAAGACGCGCGGCAGATCGCCGACAAGTCGGCGGCAGTGCTGGTCTTCGTTGTGCTGCTGATCAACTTTATTTTCCGGTTCCCGCTGTGGCTGGGCAACCGCAAAAGAGGGAACTAATAGAGAGGCTTACCGGCTGTCCGTGGTGGTAATTTGCACTCCGGACAGCTTTTTTTTGGTAATAAAGAATGGGGTCCCCGCAAAGCACCTGATTCAGCATCCTTGTAAGGGCCCCACCTTGTGGGGTTATTTGGCGTTTCTCCGCCTGCGGCTGTTTATCAATTGCTTAAAATTATTAATAATAATAGAATGAAGCAACAGGCATATAATGCCGTTTTTCGACAATTATGCAGTAACCTGGAGGTGCAGATCTGATGCCGGACCGGATGAATGAGCAGGAGCTGAACCAGCTGATCAATATGCTGGAGCTTTCGGAGAATGTGGATGAAGAGGCGCTTGATGCATCCTTTGCTGAACCTGACCTTGATAATGATCTCGGAGGCCGCGTGCTCGTCCGTGCGGGTAAAATCTTTGTCCAGGACCCGCTGCCCGGCGGCAGTCCTGCAGTCATTACAGCTGCGGCTCCGGTCGTAGTCCTTGTCAACGGACAGCCGGTTACAGGTCCTGCCGAGGTGACCTCACTCGATAAGATCGAATGGTCGATCACGGAGCCGCCGCTGTATAAGATTCATGTATCCGAGGATCACCTGCAGGCTTTTTTCACCCTGTATTCCACGCGGCGTTACCAGTGGAAGCTGAATGACTGCTATTCGTCCAGCATGATTGAGGTGGGGGCGGCGATGGATACGGATACTGTAATAGAGCTGCTGGGCTTGAATCAGATTATTGCCGACTTTGAGCAGCGGGGCATTATGCAGAATCTGAACATCTCCGGCATTCATGCCGAGCTGCAGAACCCGACATACCAGCCGATTACAGCAGCTAAGGGGAGGGCGGCAGTCCCGGGGGAGAATGCGTCGCTGGAGCTGTTTTTTTCCGAGACGATTGAGAACGATTTCAGTGAAATCGAAGGCCAGGTGGACTTCCGCAGCCATCTCCGCATTCCGTCTGTGATCAGGGGCCAGGTCATTGCCCGCAGGCTTCCTTTTGTAGAGGGCATTCCGGGCTGTGACGTGTACGGGGAAATCCTGTATCCGCCGCGTCCGGGCGATATTACGATAGCTGCCCATAATAACACGGTGCTGCTGATCAACAACGAGATTCGTGCGCTGCGCGAGGGCCGCCCCCGGGTGACCGGGGAGAAGGTCAAATCTTTTGACATTACAACGACCTATACGGTGCCGGGCAATGTCAGCATCAAGACGGGCAATATTCTGTTCTCGGGTGATGTGGTGGTGCGGGGGAACGTTGAGGACAATATGATTATTGAATCGCTCGGCAATGTGTACGTAGAGGGCAGCGTCTATAACTCAACCATTACCGCCACCGGAAGTATTGTCGTAAAAGGAAACGTCGTTAACAGCAATCTGTATTCCGGCTATTTCGGCGTGATGTACAACCGGATTTTTAACTGCTCCAAGCTGTTAATTGAAGAAGCGATGCTGCTGAAAAAAGCGGTCCGCATGCTCATCCAGGCCGTCCAGGCCCGCAAGCAGAGTGTAAAATACGGCCAGGCCGTCGTGCTGCTGCTGGAGAGCAAGTTTCAGAAAATTCCCGAGCTGATTAAAGAGCTGCTCTCGGTGCTGGCAACGGTGCAGGCCTCGTATCATCAGGATCTGGAGCAGACGCTGCATTTTCTGAAGCTGATGCTGAAGCCGGTGCAGCTCATTGACTTCATGAACGAGGCCTCGCTGAGCGGTGTGATCAACATGATCGAGGAGCTGCACGCGGGCGTGGCCCGGATGCAGGAGAATAAGGTGGAGGTCAACATCGGCAAATGCCAGAACAGTACGCTCAAATCTAACGGAGATATCATTATCCACCGTGACGGTATTGTGCAGAGCGAGCTGTTCTCTTCGGGCAATATCAGCTTCCGCAAGGTGTTTGCGGTGTGCCGGGGCTCCAGGCTGGAGGCGGGCGGCAGCATCAGTGCGTATTATGTCGGCGGCGAGAGCGGGGCTCAGTCCTATCTGAAGGCCAAGCACAGTATCACCGTGCGTAAAATCTACCTCGGCCGCATCACCATCGACCGCTACGCCGCAGATATCACCACGCCGCTGGAGAACATTACGTTCGACGCGGACAATATCCGCATAATCAAGCTGCGGATGGAGTCGGAGTAACGAAGCGTATGCTCCCACGTCCCCCGGAATGGGGTTCTCATCCCGCCGGAACGCAAAAACAGCCTCCCCGAAGGAAGGCTGTCAGTGCTTGTTACGTCCCGGAAGGGATTCGAACCCCCGACCGTGCGCTTAGAAGGCGCATGCTCTATCCGGCTGAGCTACCGGGACATGAATACTCAAAAGCAAGCAAAAATTATGTTATCACATATGAATAACTTTATCAACTTGTTTTTTTGAATGCGTTGCAGGATATGCTATAATCTACAATTGATCATGGATCGGATAAAAAGGAGGTGCCCTCATTAATCAATTCAATTCCCCCGCCAAAGAGAATATCGTGCTGTTTCCGAAGACGCTGGATTATTACCAGATTCAGCTTACGGTCATGCTGGAGAGTGAGCGTTACGGGGAAGCGATGGAGCTGCTGCGGTTTCTGCTGCAATGCCAGGGACAGGAAGAGCGGCACTATGAGGAATGGCAGTCGCTGCTGGACTGGCTGGAGGCGGCTTTTCCCTATGATGCCCGGAGCAACGGCGCAGATCATGCAGAATCCGGCGAGGAGCAGGATCTGAAGGAAGAGGATATGGCGCGTATTTTGGCGAAATCCAAGCTGGAGGAAGATGCGGGCTACCCTGACAAGCTGCTGCGCAAGGTCATGCAGGAGCCGCTGTCGGAAGGAACAATTCTGGCGCTGGAGCAGCTATCGTATCTTGAGGGCAGTCATGTGGATGACACGCTGACGAATTGGCTGCAGAAGACACCTGTACATCCGCTGCTGCAGTTCCGTACACTGCAGACGCTGAAGAAGCGCGGGGTGCAGGGCGTGATCAGGCTGGCCCGCGGCAGCGAGCTGGCGCAGATTGAGATTGAAGCGGTGCCGCTGCAGAATGACGATTTTCCGCCGCAGGTCGCCCAGGTGATGGAGCGGGTAGCGGAGCAGGCCGAGGTGCACGAGCCTACGCTGTACTATTTTGCCCAGGAGCTCTGGGGGCAGTTTATGATGTCGATATACGGGTCGGGCGATTACCGCAAGCTGCTGGACGGCGGCGATGACCTGCTTGATATCTGGGCCGGCGCGCTGCATCAGCTGGTGTCTGAGAGCCTGAACGGAACCCGGCAGGAGGAAGAGACGCGGGCCATGTACGGCATTACGGACAGCATGCGCTTTCAATTTGAAGGGGCCTACAGGTCCCTGAGGGGATTTGTTAAGAGTTCCATACTTGATAAATAAAGCAATGTTGTATATAATATAATGGTTATTCTGTGCGTGAAAAATGTGATTATCTAAACTAACATGCAACCTATTTTTGGAGGGAAAAGTATATTATGAAAGCAACCTGGGAAAAAATAGAGAAGAACCTTGGAGTTCTTGAAGTCGAAGTAGAAGCAGAGCGCGTAGCTGCTGCCCTCGACAAAGCTTTTAATAAAGTAGTTAAGAAAGCAAACGTACCTGGCTTCCGTAAAGGTAAAGTGCCGCGGCCGATCTTTGAATCCCGTTTCGGTGTAGAGAGCCTCTACCAGGATGCAATCGACATCCTTCTTCCTGAAGTATACGGCGAAGCTGTTGAGCAGGCTGACATCTTCCCTGTTGACCGTCCTGAAGTGGACATCGAGCAATTCGCTAAAGGCCAAGCCTTCATCTTCAAAGCGAAGATCACCGTTAAGCCTGAAGTGAAGCTGGGCCAGTACAAAGGCCTGGAAGTTCCTGCCCAGAAGGCAGAAGTTACTGAAGACGAGCTGAACGCTGAACTGAAACGCCTGCAGGAGCGTCACGCTGAGCTGGTTGTTGTTGAAGAAGAAGCGGCAGTTAATGGCGACATCGCTGTTATTGACTTTGACGGTTCCGTTGACGGCGTTCCTTTCGAGGGCGGTTCGGCTGAGCGTCATTCTCTGGAGCTTGGCAGCAACTCCTTCATCCCTGGCTTCGAAGAGCAGGTTGTAGGTATGGCTACTGGCGATTTCAAGGATGTTGAAGTAACTTTCCCTGAGAGCTACCATGCAGAGAACCTTGCCGGCAAGGCTGCAGTATTCAAAGTGAAGCTGCACGAAATCAAACGCAAACAGCTTCCTGAGCTGGATGATGAGTTCGCTAAGGATGTAAGTGAATTCGACACTCTTGAAGAATACAAGGCAGACCTGAAGGCACAGCTGGAATCCCGCAAGCAGGAAGAACTGAAAGGCACCCGTGAGAATGCAGTAGTTGATGCAGCGGCTGCTAACGCAGAAGTTGAAATTCCTGAAGCGATGATCAACAGCGAAGTAGCGAACATGGTTCGTGATTTCGACAACCGTCTTCGACAGCAGGGCATGAACATGGACATGTTCCTCAGCTTCTCCGGCCAGACCCGTGAAGATCTTGAAGGCCAGATGAAGGGCGATGCCGAGAAGCGCGTCCGCAACAACCTGGTTCTTGAAGTGATCGCGAAGGAAGAGAACATCGAAGTTTCTGAAGAAGAAGTAACACAGGAGCTTGCCAGCATGGCTGAATCCTTCAAGCGTTCGCCTGAAGAGATCCGCAGCATCCTGGCAGCGAACGGTTCCCTGAGCAGCCTGAACGAAGAAATCTCCCTGCGCAAAACCATCGACCTGCTTGTATCAAGCAGCGTTGAAGTTGAAGCGCCAGCAGCTGAAGAAGCAAGCGCTGAGTAAGTTCAGCTGTAAACTCCATTTTACCTAGAGCGGCCAGGCAAGTCGGCCTCCATAATAGCAGTCAATAAGGCACGTAAGTTCTGTTACGTGCCTTATTTTTTATCGGCGGCCGGGTGTTTGGGTGTGTATAAGGGTCTGGGTGTACATAACCGGAAGGTGTAATTGGCATTCTGGCAGGAAGTACGCTATAATGGCATGCACGCGGGTTTATCAGCTTTTGCAGAGAGAAGTGATGCCGTTCCTGAGTGGACGGGCAAGCTGCTTCTGCTTGTAAAGTGAAAAAATGACATCCCGCTGCGAACGTGTTAAACTATTTCTGAAACGGCAAGACTAATCTGTATAGAGAAAAGAGGTTGGTGGCATGAGTCTGGTACCTATGGTTGTGGAATCAACTAATCGTGGCGAACGCTCATACGATATTTATTCCCGGTTGCTTAAGGACCGCATTATCTTCCTGAGCAATGCGATTGACGATGATGTTGCCAATCTGGTTATTGCCCAGCTGCTGTTTCTGGCTGCGGATGACCCGGAAAAAGACATACACCTGTACATCAACTCACCCGGTGGTTCTGTGACAGCCGGCATGGGTATATATGATACGATGCAATATATCAAACCGGATGTTTCCACCATTTGCGTCGGGATGGCAGCCAGTATGGGCTCCCTGCTGCTTACAGCCGGAGCGCCAGGCAAGAGATATGCACTGACCAACAGTGAGGTTATGATTCATCAGCCGCTCGGCGGTGTTCAGGGGCAGGCATCCGATATTTGGATTCATACAGACTGGATTCTCAAGACGAGACAGAAGTTGAATCAGATTTATGTGGATCGCACAGGTCAACCCCTTGAAAAAATCGAACGGGATACGGACCGCGATAACTTCATGAGCGCGGAAGAAGCGAAGGATTACGGGCTTATTGACCAGGTACTCTCTTCACCGATCATATCTTAAAGGGGTGGTAAGATGTTTAAGTTTAATGATGAAAAAGGGCAGCTGAAATGTTCCTTTTGCGGTAAATCACAGGAGCAGGTCCGCAAGCTTGTAGCAGGACCAGGCGTTTATATATGCGATGAGTGCATCGAGCTGTGCACGGAAATCGTTGAGGAAGAGCTCGGCCATGAGGAAGAGCTGGATCTGAAGGATATTCCGAAGCCGAAGGAAATCCGCGACATTCTGGATCAGTACGTAATCGGCCAGGAGCAGGCGAAGAAATCGCTCTCCGTTGCTGTATACAATCACTACAAGCGTGTTAACAGCCAGAGCAAGATTGAGGATGTTGAGCTGACTAAGAGTAACATCCTGCTGCTCGGTCCGACCGGCTCCGGTAAGACCCTGCTGGCTCAGACTATGGCGAAGATCATCAACGTGCCTTTTGCCATTGCTGACGCGACTTCCCTGACGGAAGCCGGTTATGTGGGCGAGGATGTTGAGAACATTCTGCTCAAGCTGATTCAGGCTGCAGATTATGATGTTGAGAAGGCCGAGCGCGGCATTATCTATATTGACGAAATTGACAAGGTAGCCCGCAAATCCGAGAATCCGTCGATTACACGTGACGTTTCCGGTGAAGGTGTACAGCAGGCGCTGCTGAAGATTCTGGAAGGCACAGTGGCTTCCGTTCCTCCGCAAGGCGGACGTAAGCACCCTCACCAGGAATTCATTCAGATCGACACGACGAACATTCTGTTCATCGTCGGCGGTGCTTTTGACGGTCTGGAGCAGATGATCAAACGCCGTATCGGCAAAAAAGTCATCGGCTTTAACGCAGCCATGGAAGGCCAGAAGGATCTCAAGGCCGGCGAATACCTGTCCATGGTATTGCCTGAGGATCTGCTGAAGTTCGGTCTGATCCCTGAGTTTGTCGGCCGTCTGCCGGTTATCTCCACCTTGGAGCCGCTTGATGAAACGACGCTGGTACGCATTCTCTCCGAACCGAAGAATGCACTGACCAAGCAGTACATTAAGCTGCTGGAGATGGACAACGTAGCCCTGAAGTTTGAGCCGCAGGCCCTGGAAGCTATTGCCAAGGAAGCGATCAAACGCAACACAGGTGCCCGCGGTCTGCGTGCCATCATCGAGAGCATCATGCTCGATGTAATGTACGAGGTTCCGTCACGCGACGATATTAAGGACTGCGTGATCACGGAGCAGGTTGTCCAGGAGAAGGCTTTGCCTGAGCTGGGCATTAAGAAGGACAAAAAGAAAGAGGAAAGCGCCTAAGAGCCGCTGGCCTTACAATAAATTACATCACAGCCTCCACCGTTCTCCCGCTTAGCCCGCTTCACCGCGGAACGGGAGGGGTGGAGCTTTGATCGTTATGGGGGAGAGAGAAACCATGTTCTTGAGACACCAGACCCGGCCCGTCAATGTAGGCGGAGTCATCATCGGGGGTAATAACGAGGTTGCAATTCAAAGCATGTGTACGACCAAAACCGCTGACGTAGAAGCTACAGTGGCTGAAATTCTGCGTCTGGAAGAAGCAGGCTGCCAGATTGTACGCGTAACCGTCAACAATGAGGAAGCGGCTGCGGCGATCAAAGAGATCAAGAAGCAGATTCATATTCCGCTCGTAGCGGATATTCATTTCAACCACAAGCTGGCGCTGCTGGCGATTGAGAACGGCATCGACAAGGTGCGGATTAATCCCGGCAATATCGGCCGCCGCGACAAGGTAGAGGCAGTAGTCAAAGCCTGTAAAGAGAAAGGCATTCCAATCCGGATCGGCGTTAACGCCGGCTCCCTGGAGACTCATCTTCTGGAGAAATACGGTTATCCGACACCGGAAGCGATGGTCGAAAGCGCCCTATATCATATTGGTATTCTCGAAGAGCTGGATTTCCATGATATTATCGTCTCGCTGAAGGCTTCCGATGTCCCGATGGCAATTGAAGCATACCGCAAGGCGGCGGAGGTCATCCCTTATCCGCTCCATCTAGGCATTACCGAGTCCGGTACGCTGTTCGCCGGAACCGTGAAGAGCTCAGCCGGTATCGGTGCATTGCTCTCAATGGGTATCGGCAGCACTGTGCGGATCTCGCTTAGCGCAGACCCGGTTGAAGAGGTGAAGGTAGCCCGTGAGCTGCTCAAGACCTTCGGCCTGATCTCCAATGCGGCTACGCTGATCTCCTGCCCGACCTGCGGACGTCTGGATATCGATCTCTTCTCCATTGCCAATGAAGTAGAAGAATACATCTCCAAGCTCAAGGTACCAATCAAGGTGTCTGTACTCGGCTGTGCGGTTAACGGCCCCGGAGAAGCACGTGAAGCGGATATCGGTATTGCCGGTGCCCGCGGTGAAGGCCTGCTGTTCCGTTACGGCCAGATGATCCGCAAGGTCCCTGAGGCTGAACTGGTATCCGAGCTGAAGAAGGAAATTGATGTGATTGTAGAGCATTTTGAACGGACGGGTGAAATTCCGGGCCGCAAGCATGCCAATCTGGCTCCGGCTGTACAGCCGGGTAATGCTTAAGTTAAAAGGTTCAGCAGATTTTCTCTGCAATAACGTACTCATATAACAATTAGCTATACAACAAATCCCCTTAGCTTCCGGAGCATCCGGAGTTTAAGGGGATTTTTGGGTTTTCTGCTGCTGTGACCGGCCTTCTGCCGGTTTCCCGGGCGGCTTCTGCTTCAATAGCTTTACCCGCACCAGCGCGATAATATAGAGCAGGGCCGGTATAATCAGCAGGTAAATGGACGAGAATTTCATCCACACTGTAGCGATGATCTCATTAACGTAGACGGTGTTAATATAGGTGTTCCAGGCGATGATCATGAACAGGGCGGCTAAAGGATAGATCAGATGATTCTGCCGCTTCAGTCCGAATATGCTGCGCAGGCCCTGGAGCATGGACAGGAACAGCACGGAGATTTTGATGAAATAGGTCAGGATCCAGATCGTAATCAGAATACCCTCCACGCGCTGCAGGATGTTGCCGATATTGATCGTTTTAGCCAGGGCGTATGCCGGAAAGGTGCTGTTCTCCGTCTGTTCGATGCCGAGCACAAGCACGCTGAGCAGAACGATGCTACTAAGGACAAGATCACCTGCAGCGGCTCCGAGGAGGTAGGCACGTTCACGGGGCTTATTCCGCTTGACCAGCGGAAGGAAGACCATCAGCACAATCAATTCCTGAAAAATAGAGGTCTGCAGTCCGGCCTGCAGCACCGGCATCCATCCCTCCTCCAGCACAGGCTTGATGTAATTCCATTCGATCTGCGGAACCAGGGCCAGAATGAGGATGAGCAGCAGCACCACTACCCACGGGAAGAACAGCTCCCCGACCCGGGCCACAATGATAAGCCCTTTACGGGCGCTGATGATAGCGGCAATCAGAAAAATGATCTGCACCACCTCAGGCGGTGTTTCGGGCATCACCTCACCGGAGACAAAGAAGCCGAGATTGCCCAGCAGCGTGCCGGTCAGTGAGATGAAGTAGAACAGGTAGACCAGCGTCAGCAGCTTGCCGGGCCATTTTCCAATCACCGATTCCAGAATCTCATACAGGGACTGTCCGGGATACAGCCTGGAGAGGGCGATATACAGCAGCACCATTATCAGATTGATCAGCATGCTGACCAAGGAGGCAATCCAGGCATCTTCCCGGGCTATGTGGGCGATTCCGCTCGGGGTCACAAGAATGGAGGTGCCGATGGTGAAGCCGAAGGTCAAGATGAAGAATTGCAGTGCGCTTATACCGGTTTGCCGCTTCAAGGCCAGCCGCCTCCCTCCTCATAGTTAATCATCCCGGGAACAGCTGAACGAAGCTGCGGGCCCAGTCCAGCACCCGCCACTGCGGGAGCCCGGCCATAACCCCGATAGTAGATGCCAGAGCAACAGCCCATATCCCCAAAAAGACAAGCAGATCCCGGCGCGAGCGCAGCTTGATAAGCTGAGGTATTTCGAACACCGGCACCAGAAGCAGTGACAGGAGTAAAAAGAGGCTCCAGCTCATTTCTGCTCCATCTCCTTCTGCTGCGGCTGTACAACCGAACCGATCCGGCGGATGTCGACATCTGATTTAACGCTGACCTTAACTGACTGGAAGCTTTCGGCCCAGTGCTTGCGGTAGCTTCGCCATAGTTTCGGGTACTGCCGGTGCAGCTCCTCGCCGAGTCCAAAAATATCTGAGTCATATTCCTCCTGCACCAGCCGGATGTTGGCAGTCATCAGATTATTGAACTTCCCTTCGATCCGCTGCTCCAGCTCCCTGATGCTGGCCGTTTGGCTGAGATCCATTCTGCTGTGGAGCGCAGTGAGATTGGCCTCCGCTTTTAGATGAATAACGAATTCGGGCTCTTCCTGCTCATTGATTGAAATCCTGATCCGGCTCTTGGCATTGGTGATGATAAATCCTGCAACTCCGCCGTCAGGACATTCTACATTGCCTTGGGTCGATTCCACCTCATTCAGCACATAATTGACGGTTTTACTCGGGCCTTCACCCAGCCAGCCGATCAGCTTGTCCTTCTTGAATACGGCGATGCCGGCCTGCTTGATCAGCGATTTGGGGATGACGCTCTGCACATTTTTGAGCGAGCCCTGCTCTGAAGTGTCGCCCTCCAGCTGTACACCCGACATGATCGGATTGGAGCCGCCGCGCTCCAGCTCTACGATGAATTGCTGCAGCGTTACTTTTCCGGTGCCTGCCCAGTTTTTGTGGGCGACCAGAATGGAGGAGTAAAGAGAGTTGGCCGGGATCTGCTCAAAGGGGGTGATGACATCGAGTATGGTGGACGCTTCGGTGTGTTTGGCTACCAGCAGAAAGAAATCCGTACGCAGCTCATGGTTGCGGGTAATAAAATCCACGGCATCGCCCACTCCCTGCCTCGCGAAGGCTTCCCCGAAGACAAGCACACGGATATGAGCCAGGTACAGATTACGCGGAGTGGTGCTTAACATACGCTGGAGCGCTTCGGGAATCGTTTTACCCTTCGCTTTGTAGGTCACAATCGGCAGACTTCCATTGGCCCCTCCCGACAGGCTGCCGGCCTGACCGGGATTCATCACCTGGGCCGATACGGCGTAGCCGTCCTTGTCGAGATCTACGCCGAGCGCCATGACGATGGCCAGATCATTAAGCTCCCTGCGGCTCCAGCAGCCGCTAAGAACGGTCAGGCTGATGAGCAGCAGGATGCAGCTGAGTGATTTTGTGTGCAAAAGACAGCCCCTCCTTTTCCCGCCATAATCAGCTCGGGCCAAAGTACCGATTCTTCATCCGCTGTGACAGCCTCAGCAGTGTATCCTTCTGTGCTCCCCGGCGCAGCGGTGCGAATGAGCTCATATAAGGAACGCCCAGCGACTCCAGGCTGCAGAGATGCAGAGCGAGGATAATCAACGCAATTACTATGCCGTACAGGCCGAACGAAGCGGCAATTGCCATCAGTACGAACCGCAGCATCCGCACGGAAATGCCCACATTGAACGCCGGCAGGGCAAAGTTGGCGATCGCGGTAATCGCGACAACAATGACCATGGCTGCAGATACAAGCCCGGCATCCACCGCCGCTTGGCCGATTACGAGAGTTCCGACAATCGAGACGGACTGGCCGATCGACTTCGGCAGCCGGATGCCTGCCTCGCGCAGAATTTCGAAGGTAACCTCCATAATGAAGGCCTCCAGAAAAGCGGGAAACGGAATGCCCTCACGCTGGCCGATCAGGCTGATCAGCAGGGTGGTCGGGATCATCTCCTGGTGAAAGGTCGTAATGGCGATATAGAACGACGGTGTCAGCAGGGCAAGCAGGAAGCAGAGGTAGCGGAGCATCCGGACCAGGCTGGCAAAATCACTGCGCTGGTAGTAGTCCTCACTGGACTGGAAAAACTGGACAAGCAGCGCCGGAACAATCAGCACAAACGGTGTGCCGTCCACGAGAATGGCGATCCGCCCTTCCAGGAGGGCTGAGGCAGTTACATCCGGCCGTTCGGTATTGTATACGGTGGGAAATGGGCTGTAGCGCTTATCCTGGATCATCTCCTCTATATAGTTGCTCTCCAGCACGCTGTCGAGCTTCACGGCATCCAGCCTGCGCCTAAGCTCCTCCAGTGCCGCCATGTCTACCCTGTCTTCCATGTACATGACGGAAACGGAGGTCCGGGTGGCTGCGCCCAGCTTCCGCTCTTCAATCCGCAGCTGCGGATTCTTGACCCGTCTGCGGACAAGGGCCGTATTCTCGCGCAGCGATTCCGTGAAGCCCTCCCGCGGACCTCTTACGACGGACTGGGAGGTAGCATCCTCTACAGCGCGCTGCTTCAGATTTTCGGTCCCTGCAGACAGGGCTGCTACAGCCTGCTCGATATACAGAATCGTGTTGCCGCTGAGGATTTCCGCTTCAATCTCCTCCAGAGTCTGTACCTCACCTACTTTGCCGAGCGTGATCGTCCGTTCTTTTAACAGCTTCAGCCCTTCGCCGGGCTCTGCGCCGTCCATCTCCGCAAACAGGGGCAGATCGCGGTGCAGTGACTCAATCAGCGCCTGGGGATCGGCCATTCCTTCTATGAAAACAACGGCGGCAGAGAAGGGGCCCAGGGCCAGAAAACGGTAGATGATATCCGTGCTCCTCCCCAGCCGTCCGCGCATCGCCTCCAGAAAAAGCGCCAGCGAACCGGGCAGCTGGCCTTGCGGTTCCTCCGGATGATGCTTCTCAGTCATTTCGATCTCCTCCTGTCCGCTCAGTATTTCCGCCTGAATATGGTAGTATGCAAAAAATAGTGCAGTACGATTCCCCTCTGCGGCGTTTATGAATTTCCGAAACGGCTATACTACCAAGTAGTAGCCAAAAGAGCCGAACAGATAGAATGAATGAAACAGGAGGATGACCTATGCAACTCAGTATACTGCTGATGATCGTGCAGCTCTTTTTCGCGCTGGTTATCGGCATTTATTTTTGGAATCTGCTGCGTGGACAAAAGACGAATAAGACTGCGGTGGACCGGGAGTCACGCAAGGAGCTGGACAAGCTGCGCAAAATGCGGATGATCTCTCTGACCAAGCCGCTCTCGGAAAAAACACGTCCTGCCACTATTGGAGATATCGTCGGACAGAAGGACGGGCTGCGTGCGCTCAAAGCGGCGCTGTGCAGTGCCAACCCTCAGCATGTCATTATCTACGGGCCTCCGGGAGTCGGCAAGACGGCAGCTGCCCGTGTGGTGATGGAGGAAGCGAAGCGGAATCCGCTGTCGCCTTTTAAGAATGATGCAAAGTTCACGGAGATTGATGCGACTACGGCGCGTTTCGATGAGCGGGGGATTGCCGATCCGCTGATCGGCTCTGTACATGACCCGATCTATCAGGGGGCCGGGGCGATGGGGATCGCCGGTGTGCCGCAGCCGAAGCCGGGTGCGGTGACGAAGGCGCACGGGGGCATCCTGTTCCTCGATGAGATCGGCGAGCTGCACCCGATTCAGATGAACAAGCTGCTTAAGGTGCTGGAGGACCGCAAGGTGCTGCTGGAGAGCGCGTATTATAACTCCGAGGACAGCAATACGCCTGCTTATATCCATGATATTTTTCAAAATGGCCTGCCCGCCGATTTCCGGCTGGTTGGAGCCACCACCCGCTCGCCGGACGAGATCTCACCGGCACTGCGTTCGCGCTGCATGGAGATCTATTTCCGTCCGCTGCTGCCGGAAGAGATTGAGGTTATTGCCAGGGATGCGATTCAGAAAATCGGCCTGAAGCCTAGTCCGGAAGCAGTGGCTGTAGTCCAGCAGTATGCGACGAATGGCCGAGAAGCAGTCAACATGATCCAGCTGGCCGCAGGGCTTGCGCTCACCGAGCAGCGGGATACACTAAGTGCCGCGGAGGTGGAGTGGGTGGCAGGAAGCAGCCAGCTGCCGCTGCGCACCGAACGTAAAATCCCATCCTCGCCGCAGATCGGGCTCGTCAACGGGCTCGCCGTCTACGGGCCGGGCATGGGCACGCTGCTTGAGATCGAAGTCTCCGCCGCACCGGCGAAGAACGGCCAGGGCAGGCTCAACATTACCGGAGTAGTCGATGAAGAAGAGATTGGCGGCGGCTCACGGACCATCCGCCGCAAGAGCATGGCCAAGGGCTCTGTCGAGAACGTGCTCACCGTGCTGCGCATGATGAACCTGGAGCCGGACCGCTTCGACCTGCACGTGAACTTCCCCGGCGGGACGCCGATCGACGGCCCGTCCGCCGGTGTGGCCATGGCCGTCGCCATCGTCTCGGCCATCCGCCAGCTGCCGGTGGACAACACCGTTGCCATCACCGGCGAGATCGGCATCCACGGCCGCGTGAAGCCGGTCGGCGGCGTCATCGCCAAGGTCGAAGCCGCCTTCCAGGCCGGCGCGACCACCGTCTTCATCCCCAAGGACAACTGGCAGTCCCTGTTCGCCGATGTCGCTCCGCTCCAGGTCATCCCTGTCGATACCGTGGACGAGGTGTTCCGCAGCCTGTTCGGTGCGGGTACCGCCGACATCCGCCTGCCGGCGGTGTCGGGGGAGACGTTCTCCTCGCCTTCTCTGCTGAAGGCGGATGCTGCGGGTGAGGGGTCGCAGGCTTAGGGTGAAGAACAGTATAAAGAGGCTGCCTTTGTGGAGGGCAGCCTCTTGTGCTTGTTAAAGTAACAAATTTTACATACATATTTGGTAATTTGCTGGTATTATATTAAGGTGATGTAAAATTAATGAGTAGATTAGGAGTACGCAATGCGAAACAAGCCGTTACATAGAAAGCATATTGTTACTGTTCTGATTATCTTGTTACTTCTTCTATCATTCCTGTTGCCGGTAAAAGCGAATATTCTCGGATAATAATAGTGCCAGATATACATATCATATGAAGTACATACTGCAAGACAAGCTGTTTCAAAAGCCGGAGGAATGTTCTCCGGCTTTTTGTGCTGGCTGTACTATTTTCGCTTAATCCCTCATACATATGGGTAATAATCCATACAAACAATTCAGCAAAGGGGGATTCTCATGCTACACGAATGGAGACGCAAGTGGAACGATTTTCTGGCCGGGTATTATGAAACTCTTTATGCCGATTGCCTCGTCCCTGCGAAGAGAGAAGAGCTGCTGTTGAAAGCCCGCGAGCATTCATACAGATCCTATAGATTGAGCCGGACGCCGTGAGGCGTCTTTTTATTTACGCTGCCCTGACATATTCTTCTGAGGAAACACGGATAATACATATGAATTGTCCTGCGATTGAATATTAACGTCTGCTTTATGCTTAGTCAGTTGGTGTTTTCAACCTGCTTTTGTTAAAATGATGTATATGACATAACTTGAGAACCATGGGAGGTGCGAAAGCGATGATGCCAAACAAATCAAAAGGTCGTCGTTTTCCTTTATTGCCGCTTAGAGGTCTTCTTGTGTACCCTAGCATGGTTCTGCACCTTGACGTAGGGCGCGAGAAGTCCGTTCGTGCACTGGAAAAAGCTATGGTTGAAGATAACCTGATTCTCCTCTGCTCCCAGTCGGAAGTGAATATTGAGGAGCCTGGACAAGAAGATATTTTTCGGGTCGGCACGGTCGCCAATGTGCGGCAGATGCTGAAGCTTCCGAACGGCACGATCCGTGTGCTGGTGGAGGGAGTGGAACGGGCCGAGATTATTCATTATACAGACAATGAGGAGTATTACGAGGTTATGGCGCGTGAGCTGCCGGAGCAGGAGGATGTCGATCAGGAGAGCGACGCCTTGATGCGTACGGTACTCAGCCAATTCGAGCATTACATTACGCTGTCAAAGAAGGTTACTCCAGAGACGCTGGCAGCCGTATCGGATATTGAGGAGCCGGGGCGTCTGGCCGATGTGATTACAAGCCACCTGGCGCTAAAGATCAAGGATAAGCAGGAGATTCTGGAGACCATCGATGTCAGCAAACGTCTGGAGAAGCTGCTCGACATTCTCAACAATGAGCGTGAAGTGCTGGAGCTTGAGCGTAAGATCAACCAGCGCGTGAAGAAGCAGATGGAGAAGACCCAGAAGGAGTATTACCTGCGTGAGCAGATGAAGGCGATCCAGAAGGAGCTGGGTGAGAAGGAAGGCCGGGCCGGTGAAGCCGAAGAGCTGCGCTCGCAAATGCAGGAAAAGAATCTGCCGGAGCGGGTACAGGAGAAGATTGAGAAGGAAATCGACCGTCTGGAGAAAATGCCGGCAAGCTCGGCCGAAGGCAGCGTAATCCGCAATTATGTCGACTGGCTGCTTGGACTCCCGTGGAGTGAAGAGACGGAAGATGATCTGGATATTCAAAAAGCGGAGCAGGTGCTCGACGCCGATCACTACGGCCTTGAGAAGCCGAAGGAACGCGTCCTGGAATACTTGGCGGTACAGAAGCTGGTCAAACAGCTGAAGGGTCCGATTCTCTGTCTGGTAGGGCCTCCAGGTGTCGGTAAAACCTCACTGGCCCGTTCCATCGCCCGTTCCCTGAACCGCAAATTCGTCCGCATCTCGCTGGGCGGGGTACGTGATGAAGCTGAAATCCGCGGTCACCGCCGCACTTATGTCGGCGCAATGCCGGGCCGGATTATCCAGGGGATGAAGACGGCGGGAAGCATCAATCCGGTCTTCCTGCTCGACGAAATCGACAAGATGGCTTCAGACTTCCGTGGTGATCCATCTGCCGCTCTGCTTGAAGTACTCGATCCGGAACAAAACAATACGTTCAGCGACCACTTTGTGGAGCTGCCGTTCGATCTGTCGAACGTTATGTTCGTGACTACAGCCAACGCTGTACACAACATTCCGCGTCCGCTGCTCGACCGGATGGAGATGCTCTATATTCCCGGTTATACGGAGCTTGAGAAGCTGCAGATTGCCAGCCGCTACCTGCTGCCGAAGCAGCGTAAGAATCATGGGCTAGATGAAGGACAGCTTATTATTGAAGACGACACGCTTCTTAAAATTGTCCGCGAATACACCCGGGAATCCGGAGTGCGTAATCTTGAGCAGCAGATCGCAGCGCTTTGCCGTAAGGCTGCGAAGCAGATTGTCTCCAGCGAGAAGGAGCAGGTCACTATCCTGCCTGCTGAGGTCAAAGATTATTTGGGTGAATCCAAGTACCGTTATGGAATGGCGGAGCTGGAGGACCAGATTGGTACCGTAACCGGGCTGGCATGGACCGAGGTCGGCGGCGATACGCTGCTGATTGAAGTGACGGTTGTTCAGGGTACCGGGAAGCTGACGCTGACCGGTAAGCTGGGAGATGTCATGAAGGAATCGGCGCAGGCTGCCTTCAGCTATACCCGTTCCAAAGCAGAGGAACTGGGACTGGCACCCGACTTTCATGAGAAGAATGACATTCACATTCATATCCCTGAAGGTGCGATACCGAAGGACGGTCCGTCTGCCGGGATTACCCTTGCCACCGCGCTGATCTCTGCACTTACTAAGCGTTATGTCTCTAAGGATGTAGCGATGACGGGAGAGATTACCCTCCGCGGACGTGTTCTGCCGATTGGCGGACTCAAAGAGAAGTCACTTGCCGCCCACCGGGCCGGTTACAAGAAAATTCTGCTGCCGAAGGATAACGAACGCGACCTCAAGGATATTCCGGAGAGCGTACGCAACGATGTGGAGTTCATCCCGGTATCCCATATGGATCAGGTGCTCCAGCATGCGCTGGTAGACGGGCAGGGAGCCATTAGCAGTAAAGCGCCGAGTAGTGTGCATTAGAAAGGAAGTTCTATTTGAAAGTTAATAACGCCGAATTTATCATCAGCGCCGTAGGCCCTGATCAGTACCCGATGGACGCCTTGCCGGAGATTGCTCTGGCAGGGCGCTCCAACGTCGGTAAGTCTTCCCTTATCAACCGGATGATCAACCGCAAGAATCTTGCGCGTACCAGTTCTACACCGGGTAAGACCCAGCATATGAACTATTACCGGGTTAATCAGGATATGTATTTTGTCGATTTCCCGGGTTACGGTTATGCGAAGGTATCCAAGACCCAGCGGGCCTCATGGGGCAAAATGGTTGAGAAATACATGGAAGAGCGTGAGACACTGAAGCTTATCCTGCTTGTTGTAGATCTGCGTCATCCGCCGACAGGCAACGATAAAATGATGTTTGACTGGCTCAAGCATTACGACCTGCCGCTCTGCGTGGTAGCAACCAAGGCAGACAAAATTCCCAAGACACGCTGGCCGAAGCACATCAAGATCATGAAGCAGGAGCTCGGCGTGTTGCCGGGGGATAACTTTATTCCATTCTCATCGGAGCTGGGGCTTGGCCGTGATGAGCTATGGGCACTTATTGAGGATTACAGCAGAGTTAATGAAGCAGATCAGCAGCCAGAAGAAGAAGCAGTTGAACAGGAGGAGCTATCACAAGAATAGAGGGATGGTTATGGCTCAGCGATTGGCTACAGAATATGTAAATGCGACTCTGCAGATGACAGAATTTCAGATGAACCAATTTCTGCTTACTGCCGACACCTGCTATATCAGCCACCGGGTTAAGGTGGTCGGCGGCGGTGAGCAGGTAATTGTTCTTGAGGAGACCGGTGGAGAGGAAGTACGCTTCACGGTAGCGAACAAACGCGGGATTTACTGGTGTACGTTATCCTGCCGTGTGGTCAATCCGCATCTTAACAATGCTATCCGCAAGCTGTTCATTACCTATAAAGGCTCGGGGACTATTAATAGAATTTATCAAGGGTTTACTATGGTCTATTACTATGAACACGGCTCTGTACGCCGGATTTCAGAGCTGACGGCTTCGGGCAGTAAGCTAATCTACCAGCACAAGCACTCTCTGTCAGAGATAGTGGCCGTATATAAGTCGGAAGCAGTGGAGCGGGAAATTGCTGTGCTGCGCTGTAAAGCCGACGGGTTACTCGATATTCGCAACTCATTGCGTTCTGCAGAAGAAATTAACGATATTGATAATGAGCTTGCCTCAATAGCCGAAACTTTGTTTTATCTGGAAGCTTAGGCTACAATACAATAAGATCACATAACTAGCAATCATTTCCTAGTGAAATGGTTGTATTTTTTTGATAAAACTATACAATACAACTGGAAAAGGACCGATAAAAAGTATATGATAGATATTCATAGCCACATTTTGCCTTTTATGGATGACGGAGCTGCCGACTGGGAAGCGGCCCTCGCCATGGCACAGGATGCTGTACAGGACGGTATTTCCACGGTTGTTGCAACACCACACCATGCGAATGGAGTGTATATGAATCCCGCCCAGACTATTGGACAAGCGGTGGAGCTGCTGAATGATAGAATCCGGCAGGCTGGACTTCCGCTGCTTGCGCTTCCCGGTCAGGAGATCCGTGTCTACGGGGATCTGTTGAATGATCTGGAGCAGGGTGAACTCCTTACGCTGGCTAATACGCGGTATATTCTGCTGGAAATGCCTTCTTCACGTGTGCCCCGCACCATGGAGGAGACGTGCCACGAGCTGGTGATTCAGGGTTATGTGCCGGTTATCGCCCACCCGGAGCGTAATGCTGAGGTTGCCAGTAATCCTGCCAAGCTTGAGAGATTAATAGAGCTGGGAGCGGTGGGTCAGGTAACTGCCCAGAGTCTGGCCGGAACCTTTGGCAGTAAGCTGCAGAGGCTGTCTGTTGATCTGTGCCGGCGGAACGCCGTTCATGTGATCGCATCGGATGCACACGATAACAGTCATCGTCCGTTTGGATTGAGCGAGGCTTACAAGATTATTGAGAAGGAACTGGGTCCTGTGGCTTACGACAATTTCCGCCAAAATTCGCAGAGAATCATCGACAATGAGGAGTTAATTCGAGCTAATTATAGCAATTCAGGCAAGAAGCTTCATAGAATGTTCGGATTTTTTTCTCGTAAAGGGTGACCTATCCTTTGAATAATGGTAGAATGGTTTTTACTGGGTTATTGTTACAATTTATCAGATTAGTATGAGTTAGGGCGAAACTTTTCTGGCATTACCGCAGTATAAGAGTTATTACTACATAAGAAGAGGTGGATGACAAGTGAGTTTGAAGAAGAAACTGGCAGTATCAACTCTAGCAGTAAGCATGGCGGCAGCATCCGTTGCAGGGTTTCCATTCAGCAGCGAAGGACTGGCTAAGCACCTTGGCGTGAGCGTAGCATCTGCTGCGACTGGCACTACAATTATTGACACACTGAAGACCCGTGCAAGCGTGCTTTACGCATCGCTGACTGCTGATGAGAAAGCGATTTTACGTGATTTCCGTACAGAACTGCAAGGTCTGTCCCAAGCGCAGCTGGCAGCAGACTTCTCACCTGTAGTGGACAAGCTGACTTTCCTGGACAGCGCGGATAAAGCACTTTTCTACGAACTTTACAGTGAACTGGTTAATTCTTATTTCACAACTGATTTCTCGGCAGTGACTGATATTCAGCAGTCTCCGAACTACCAGGCCTACAAAAACCTGCTGAAAAAGGTAGCAACTAACATTGGTGTACCTAGCCTTACCGTAGATGATCTGTACAACACACTCTTCGGATCAGCTGGTGTTGAGCAGACTCTTATTCCAGTTCTGAAGGGTAAGGGCGAGGCTGTAATTGCAGCAGCGCTGCTTGATCCGAGCAGTGAGCTGTTTAAGCAAGTCGAAACAGCTGTATACGGCGTAAAGGTTGGCAGTTCAACAGTTAAGGATGTAGTGTATGGACTGAATGATTTCAATGTTACTAAGGCTGACTTCAGCGAAGTTAAAACTAACCTGGAGCAATCTATCTCACCTGCAAAAGCTAAGGCAGCTGCACTTGTGCTGGCTCACGCCTACTATAATGCTTATCTACAGCCAACTGATCCGGGAACTAACCCAGGAACAACTAATCCGGGAACTGGTGTAGTTACTAATCCTACTGCAACCCCAGGGATTTATGATGTATCTGCTCTGGTAAGTGTGGTTAACGGTAAAGCAACACTGAAGCTGGTTGACGCTGACGTGCTGAAAGCTTTTGATGCTCTGCTGGCAGCAAACCCTGGAAAAACCGGCTTGACACTTACATTGAATCTTGGAACTGTGAACGCAACTGTTGTTGAAGTTCCGCTGTCTAAAGCGATTATCGAAGCTGCTAAGGCTAAAGGTATTGCCAATATCGCAATTACGTTTAATGGTCTGACAGTTACTATTCCGGTAGCCCAGTTCAGCGATGCTGTGACACTGACAGTTACCAATGAAGCTGATTCTACAGTAACCTCGCTGACAAGCCAAAAGCTGGCTTCCAAGGTCTACTCTTTCGACATGACAGTAGGCGGCGTAGCAACAACAGTCTTCAAACAACCTGTGACTATCAAGCTTCCACTGGTTAACACAACAGGCCTTGATAAAGAACTGTTGTCTGTAGCGAAGGTTGTATACGGAGCCCTTCAATACCAGGGTGGTGTTGTAGACGGTGAGCACATCGTTGAACCGCGTGATACATTCTCTTCTTATGCAGTAGTTGAGAACAAAGTTAGCTTCAACGATATTGCTAATGTACAGGCTTGGGCTGGCAGACAGATTCAGGTTGTAGCTGCTAAGGGCGCAATCGAAGGTATCGGCTCCGGTAAATTTGCTCCTAAGAGCAATGTAACCCGCGCTGAATTCTCCAAGATGCTGATCCGTGCGCTGAACCTTGAGAACAGCACTGCAACTGAAAGCTTCAGTGATGTGGCTTCCACAGCATGGTACGCTCCTTATGTTGCAGTAGCAGCTGAGAAGGGTATTATCACTGGACGTAACGCTTCGACCTTTGATCCAAATGCAACTATTACCCGTGCTGAGATGGCTACAATGATCTCCCGTGCAGTTAAATCCATTAACCCTGCTGCTGTTACAGACGCTTCCGCACTGAGCAAGTTCTCGGATGCTGCTAAGATCAGCGCTTCCCTGAAAGATGGCGTGGCATTTGCAGCCAGCAATAACCTGGTAATTGGTAATGCCGGTAAGTTCAACCCTAACGACACTGCTACTCGTGCAGAAGCTGCCGTTATTATCTACCGTACTATTAACTTCAAGTAAGAAGTATGTAAAGAAGCAAGTGGAGAGCCTCCTCTCGTCAGTTTGAGAGGGGGCACTTTTTTAGCACAGATTATATCATTATAGAAACCGCTTGGAGGGAAATTCACTTGTCAGCACAAGAATTGGATCTTCGCGATTATTTTCAGATTGTTAAGAAGAGACTGTGGATGATTGTCAGTATTGTGGTCGTTGTATGTCTTCTAGCCGGGATTTACAGCCTTTATATTAAGAAACCGGTGTATGAAGCATCAACCAAGATTATCGTTAATCAGACACAGCAAGTACAGACCGCAGGATCGGAGCTGGACCTGAACCAGATTAATACCAATATCCAAATGATTAACACGTACAAGGAAATTATTAAGACCCCCGCCATTCTGGATGTTGTGTCCAATAACTACCCGGAGTTTAATACTAACGCCGAAGAGTTGCTTAAGAAGGTTAATGTGAGCTCAGTCAATAATACGCAGGTGATGACACTTGTCGTTCGAGATAATTCATACCAGAGAGCAGCAGAACTCGTAAATGCCATTTCACTTGTGTTCAAACAGGAGATCCCTTCCTTGTTCAATGTACAGAACGTATCGATTCTGAATGAGGCTAAGCTTAATCCGCCTGTTGAGCCGGGACCGGTTGAACCTAATGTCGTGATGAACCTGGCCATTGCTTTTATCGTATCGTTAATGATCGGTCTGGGTATTGCCTTCCTGCTGGAGTATCTGGATGATACATTGAAGACGGAAGAGGATATCGAGAAATACTTGGGGTTGCCGACAATTGCAATGATTACCAGACTCGGCCAGGAAGAAACAAGAGGAACAGAAACACAGGTACAGAAGCTTTCCAGAAAGGCGGGCGAACTCGAACATGTCACAGCAGCCAAATAAACAACGCCACTTGATTACCGTGACCAATCCGCGCTCTCCGGTATCGGAAGCCTTCCGGGCACTGCGCACGAATATTGACTTCTCTTCAATCGATGAACGCATTCAGATTATTATGGTTACTTCATCAGGTCCAGAAGAAGGAAAGTCCACTGTAACAGCTAACCTTGCTGCGGCATATGCTCAGGCTGATAAGAAGGTGCTGCTAATTGATGGTGACATGAGAAAGCCGACTGCACATAAGACCTTCTCACTTAGTAACCGTCATGGTCTGTCTTCATTACTGTCTCAACAATCTAATCTAAATGAAGTCATTCAGGAATCTGGTGTTCCTAATTTATTTATTATGACTTCAGGACCAATTCCTCCTAACCCTGCTGAAATGATGGCTTCTAACCGGATGAGTATGGTCCTGCAGGAGCTGCGTCAGCAATTTGATGTCATTATGTTTGATACACCTCCCTTGCTGGCAGTTACAGATGCACAGATTGTCGCCTCGAAGAGTGACGGTGTCATTATGGTTGTCAGCTACGGTAAAGTGAAGCGGGATATTGCCGCCAAGGCTAAGGCGAACCTGGATAGAGTCGGTGCGAAGATGCTTGGAGTAGTGCTGAATAATGTCAAACGTAAAGCCAGCGAAGGCTACTATTATTACTACTATGGAAATTGACATTGTTCTATAGATCAAATTGTTATTTTTGGAGGCACTAAAAATGACAGCGAAAACTAGAGTGTTCATGTTGTTCCTAATAGATCTTGCTATTATATGGTTCAGCATTGTGACATCGTACCTGTTCCGTTTCTATAGCGATATTCCACAAGAATATGTTGTGCAAATGCTGTTTTATGGCTTAATCTGCACCCTATCCTTTGGGGGGAGTCTGATTTACTTCGGACTGTACCGAAGACTATGGCAATATGCCAGTATCGGCGAGATCGTATCGGTCATGAAAGCTATTGTAGTAGGGGCGGTAATCTCATACGCAGTAGCTTTTGTTATGCTTCCGTCACGGGTTCCGTTCAGCATAGAGATCCGATCTGTAGAGACTATTCTATTATTAGTAGGTGGTGTACGCCTTTTCTGGAGAGTTGTTCGCAGGGGGAAATTTAATAATACAGAAACTGAGATTCACACTTTAATTGTTGGAGCCGGGGACTGTGGTATATTGATTGCCAGAGAACTGACGGGTGTATCCTTTGCCAATACACGCTTAATAGGCTTCGTGGACGACAATGCTGATAAGCTTCACTTGAAAATTCTTGGAGTGCCCGTTCTGGGCAACCGGTATGATATTCCTAGAATCGTGAAGGAACGGGAGATTCATGAAATTATTATAGCGATGCCTTCGGTTTCACGCAGTGTTATATCTGAGATTGTTAGCCTATCCAAGGCTACTGGTGTGAAGCTGAAGATTATACCTGCGCTCAGTGACTTGATCACCGGTAAGGTATCTGTGAAGAAGCTGCGGGATGTCAGTGTGGAAGATTTACTTGGACGCGAACCGATTGTTGAAGATATGAACAGTATCCTTGGTTATGTACACAATAAGACGGTTCTGGTTACTGGAGCAGGAGGATCAATAGGTTCTGAGTTGTGCCGGCAGATTTCTCCTTACTCACCTGACAAGCTGCTAATACTAGGGCATGGAGAGAACAGTATCTACACAATTGAAATGGAACTCCGAAAGAGCTTTCCTGAGTTGAATATTGTCACTGTAATTGCTGATGTGCAGGATCGCACCCGGATGATGGAGGTCTTTGAAAGCCACAGACCGCATGTAGTCTTTCACGCGGCAGCGCATAAGCACGTGCCACTGATGGAGCGTAATCCCTCTGAGGCTATTAAGAATAATGTGTTTGGTACACGCAATGTAGCCGATTGTTCTGAAAAGTACGGAGCAGAACGATTTGTAATGATTTCTTCTGATAAGGCTGTTAACCCTACAAGTGTTATGGGAGCGACGAAACGGATTGCAGAAATGTATGTACAAAGTCTAAATACTACAAGCAGCACCAAATTTTCGGCTGTCCGCTTTGGTAACGTACTCGGAAGTCGTGGCAGTGTTATTCCTGCCTTTAAGCAGCAGATTGCCGCTGGCGGCCCTGTGACGGTTACACATCCAGAAATGATTCGTTATTTCATGACCATTCCGGAAGCCGTACAATTGGTTATTCAATCCGGTGCTTTCGCCAAAGGCGGCGAAGTGTTCGTGCTTGATATGGGGGAACCGGTTAAGATCCTAACCCTTGCAGAAGATTTAATTACCTTGTCTGGCTATGAGCCTTACAAAGATATCGACATCGTCTTCTCAGGTATTCGCGAAGGCGAGAAGCTGTATGAAGAACTGCTGACCGCTGAAGAGAATCTGGGCTCGACCCAGCATGACCGTATCTTTATAGGTAAACCAAATGTCATCAGTCAGAATCAGCTGGAGCTGGAATTTAAGAGGTTGGAACGCGTCTTGTCTGAAGAGCCAGAAGCGATCCGTGAAGTGATTAATCAGATTGTGCCAATGCAGCCGGTAGCCCAGGTGGCAATTAGCTAACTATTGTATGTGGAGGTACTTGAAGTGAAGAAATGGAAGAAAGTATTGATTTGGACGTTGTCGGTAATTGTGGTGCTGGGAGTTGGCGGACTGTTCGCCGCGAATTATGCGGTAGACAGGCTGATGAATTCTATGGCAGGCGGGTTCGAGGTAGAAGATACTGCTGACAATGTAGCACAGGGCGAGGTTGTTGAGCCTGTGGTTGCAGAGGGGGATGATACTGCTTCATCACCATCAACAGCGCCAACACTAAGTGCATCTCCTGCTAAGACAGAGTCGCCGTCGTCCAACAATACTAGTAATCAGGGTTCAGAAGCAACTGCTAGTACTCCTAAGCCTGCTTCTACCCCAGCACCAACACCTGAAGCTGTGGATGGGATTGCTCACATTTCAACGGACAAAGCGAAAGAAGTTCAGGATGATGTCTCTATTAAGGATAAAGCTAACGTGGCTTCTATAGTGGCACAGCAATTAAGTGTTTCGGATATTAAGAGACTTCAAGAGCTAGCCAAAGGTGGCTTAACTAATGAAGAGAAACGGGAAGCGCGCAGTATTATTCTTGGTAAAGTATCTGAAGAACAGTACAATGAACTGATAGGAATCGCAAAAAAGTATGGTGTTAGCCAGGGGAAAACCTACAATGAGGTAAGTGGAAGTAAGAAAACAACAGAACAAGGTGGTGAGTAGTTATGTTTAATATTAAATTACCTGCAGCGGTATGTTTGCTAGCTGTGCTAATAGGAGCCGCACCCTTAACCGCCTCAGCTCCAGTATCAGTTTCTGCTGCATCTGTCCATGATTCCATTAAAGTTCAGAGTGTGAATGTGAAAATGGTATTTGACGGTGTAGATATACAACCTCCAACGGGTCAATATGTCTTTATTTACAATAATACAACCTATGTGCCGATTAGATTTGTCTCCTACTCCTTACAGAAGAGTGTCAGCTGGGACGCTAAAAATTTGAAAGTTACTGTTGCTGAACCAAGCAGTTCTGAACATGTCATTATTAAAGAATATCTTATGAATGCTGGAAATGCGAACACTTCCATAACAGCAGCTAAGAGTATTACTCTTAATAATGTGAAAGCGAGCTATGTCTTTAATGGAACAACTAAAGCTATACCATCAGGACAGGCAAGTTATATGTTGAACGGTTCTTTATACGTTCCACTTCGTTATCTTTCTGAGTCTGTAGGTCATAAAATCTCTTGGGATCAAAAGACAAAGACTATTACTTCTACATCCGCTAGTTATCAAGAGCAGAATAGCGGCTCAACTAACAATAGTTCTACAGGGGTTGGAGCAACTCCAGCAACTCCTTCTGCAACAGCTACACCAGCACCGCCGACTGGAGCAGCTGGAGGAGGCGGATCTACTGGAACAGGTACAGTCACCTATGAACAAATTACAAGTGCCACAGAAGCGAAGCTCTCTTCATTACGTAATCAGAGCAGTTCGGCTTTGATGAGTCTTGCACTTCAATATGTTCAAGCAACAGATCAAGCAACCAAAGCTAGCCTCCTGGCTCAAGGTAAGCAACAACTGGCTTCATCCACTTCTAGCTTCAATAGCATAGTTGCTGATGCAGAGAAGCAGTTGACTGCCAGTGGGTACAGTACAGATGTTATCAGTCAGTATAGAGCAACCTTTGAAGCTGAATTACAACAAGGTATGGCACTGGCTGAAGGTATGGCGGACTAACAAGGTTGCTATTTAATTTGTACAGCACAACCTCACTCTCTATTTCTAATAACGAGAATGAGGCTGTGCATATTTCGAAATACTAGTACTAAAAGGATCAGGTGAAATTATGAAGCCTTATACCATTGTAAAACCAATCTTTGATTTTCTACTGGCTCTAATCGGAATTCTCCTGTTATGGCCTTTTTTCTTGATTATTGCTATTTTCATAAAAGTAGGTTCTAAAGGACCGGTTTTATTTAAGCAAAAAAGAATAGGTAAAGATAAAAAAGAGTTTTACATATTCAAGTTTAGAACAATGCGTATAGATACTCCAGCAGAAATGCCAACGCATCTGTTACAAGACCCTGATTTCTTTATTACAAGGGCAGGTAAATTCCTGAGGAAGACAAGCCTAGATGAGCTGCCTCAGATTATTAATATACTAAAAGGGGACATGAGTATTATTGGTCCACGACCAGCTCTATGGAATCAATATGACTTGAGTGCTGAACGGGATGTTTATGGAGCGAATAATATAAGGCCTGGATTGACAGGCTGGGCGCAAATTAACGGTAGAGATGAACTGCCCATCGATGTTAAAGCTAAACTGGATGGCGAATATGTAACAAAGCTTTCGCTTTTTTTCGATATCAAGGTTTTTTTCATGACCATAACAAGTGTGCTTAAGTCTGATGGTGTAAGAGAAGGGGCCGACGAGCAGGAAGCAACAACACGCACCAAAGGAGCTGCTTTGTAATTATGTACAAGAAAAAGATATTGATCACCGGTAAGGGAAGTTATGTAGGTACAAGCTTTATGAAATGGCTGGAGCAATGGCCTGAGCAATATGAGGTTGAAGAAATCTCCGTACATGGAACGGCGTGGAGGAAACATGACTTTTCGAAATATGATGTTGTACTGCATGTAGCTGGAATAGTACATAAACAAGAAAAGACTGAGATGAAAGAAATGTTTTTTGAAGTAAATGCTATTCTACCTACAGAAATAGCAATGGAAGTAAAGAAAGCAGGAGTTAAACAGTTTGTATTTTTAAGTACAATGGCTGTATATGGGGAAGAAGGCGAGTTATTAAAGAAAGTTGTATTAAACAAAAAGTCTGTTCCTTCTCCCAAAACTATGTATGGTATAAGTAAGCTAGAAGCGGAAAAAAAACTGAATAATCTAAATGATAAGAAATTTAACGTTGTAATAGTTAGACCTCCTATGATCTACGGTGATAACTGCCCTGGAAATTATTCTAGATTAAAGAGACTTGCTGTGAAAATTCCAGTCTTTCCTCGCATTGAAAATGAAAGAAGCATGATTAGTATTATTAAACTATGTAAAGATTTGAAGGGTTATATTGATAATGAGAACCCTGGACTATATTTACCTCAAGATGAACAATATACTAATACTAGCAGGTTAATTCAGGAACTAGCGGCAACTGAGGGCAAGAATATACACTTATCTCCTATACTGGGTTGGATAGTAATTACCTTTTTCAAAAATGTAAATATCGTGCGGAAAATGTTTGGTAATTTAACATATGAGAAGTAATACAAGTAACTTTGAGGATGGATGAAATGAATTATAAAGTTAGTGTTATTATTCCAACATATAAGCGTAGTGAGTTCTTAACAAGAGCAATTGACTCTGTTTTAGAGCAATCATATAAAAATGTTGAAATAATTGTTGTGGATGATAATGATCCGATTTCCGATTTCAGAAGTCAGACAGAGGATAGAATAAAGGAATACATAGAAAGAGCAAAAGTTATCTATCATAAAAATATTACTAACATGGGTGGAGCTCTAGCAAGAAATGAAGGAATCAGTGTCGCCTCAGGTGATTATATAACTTTCTTAGATGATGACGATGTGTATGAAGAGATGAAAATCGAAAACCAATTACAGTATATGCTCGATAATAATTTAGACGCTTCTTTTACTAATGTGAAAATATGTAATATTACGGGGAAGTTAATTGATTACCGAGACCATAAGTATGTCACAGATCTTTCCAACGGTGAATTGCTAAAACAGCATATTATGCATCATTTAACTCCTACAGATACTTATATGTTTAAAAGAGAAAAACTTATTGAATTAAAGGGTTTTGATGATGTAACTATGGGGCAAGAGTTTAGGCTTATGCTTAAGGCTATTGTGGGAAATCTGCGAATTGGCTATCTGCCAAGGGCCGATGTGATTCAATATATACATGATGCAGAAAGAATTTCGGTTGGTAAAAATAAAATAATAGCAGAAAACGAATTGTATGAGTTTAAAAAAAACTATTTCAGCAAATTAAATAACAGTCAGATCAAGTATGTAAAGTTCAGACATTATTCTGTTCTGGCTGTCGTGGGAGTAAGGAGCAAGGAGTATAAATTGTCTATAGTAAATTTATGCTTGGCTTTTCTTACCTCTCCCAAATACTTTTTTTCTGAAATATTCCAAAAATTACGAATGAATTCAATGAATTGAATGGTGGAAGCGGAAATGGGAGGTTCTAATGATTTTAGTTAGATTGATGGGCGGGTTGGGAAATCAAATGTTTCAGGTGGCATATGCAAGAATGCTTGCCTTGGAATATGGAGACAATATTTATCTTGATATAACAGGCTACGAAAAGTATAAAATAAGAAATTACTCGTTGCTGAATTTGAAAATAAATGACTTTCTTAAAACTAATAATGACCTTGAAATAAATAAGATAGAGAGTTTTTTATTACGTTTTTCACAAAAAACATATCATATTTATCATAAAGTGGCGAAAATATCAACAAAAATTGATCGATATGGAAATTACCCGTTCAAAATATTATCTAAATATGGCTTGTATTATAATTTTGATCGATACTATTATGAAAGCATGTCCAGTAAATCTAAACTGAAATGTGTATATGGATATTTTCAGAGCGAAAAGTATTTTGAAAAATATAGTCAACAGATTTGTAGTGAATTGAAGGTTAATAAGCCAGTATCAGAACGTGAACAGAACGAGTTGGATGATATTACACAATCTAACTCAATAGCTGTCAGTATGCGTCTTGGTGATGATTACCGAAATTCTTCTTCACTTAATATTTGCAATGAGGACTATTTTACTCGTGCAATGGACGAGATTTTCGAACAACATCCAGATTCGGTATTTTATATTTTTTCGGATGATATTGACAGAGCAAAAAAAATTAATTTCAAATATCCAGTGCGTTTCATCGAGGGATTTCAGGATTATGAAAGCCTTCGTTTAATGTACTCTTGCAAACACTTTGTGATTTCAAATAGTTCATTTTCATGGTGGGGGGCTTATTTAGCAGATAATCCCAATAAAATAATTATTGCCCCAGATCGCTGGTATAATGATTGTAAGATTAAGCCGGATATTTACTTTGAACAGATGCTAAGTCTAAATAGTTTTAAAGGAGTTTCTACATGAATAGTTACGTTGAGTTTGCTATTGGAGTGGTTTTTTACAATCCGACAGATGAAGAAGTTCTTAAGGTTAAAGATTACTCGGAAATTGTTCCTAGAGTATATATTTATGACAACACAGAAGAAAATCCTAATCCCCTTTGTTTAATTAACCTGAAACAAGATGAGTATACCTATATTGCAAATAATAAAAATGACGGAATAGCAGTAGCTTTAAATAAACTATGTAACTTGGCTAAAAAAGATGGGTATAAATATTTACTGTTGTTGGATCAAGATAGTATTTTTAAAATTGAAGATATTCGAAAAATGTTTCAAGAAATTAGAAATCATGCTTCAAAAGATATTGGTATATATACTCCTGAAATTCACTATATGAAAGGAAATGGTGAGATTAGAGCAAGAACAGTACAGACAAAGCCAAGTACTGTTTTTTCGGAGATTTCATGGGCTATTACTTCAGGAAGTGTTGTAAGTCTTGAGGTGTATTCTCAGAGTAGTGGCTTCGATGAATTTTTATTTATTGATAGGGTTGATTATGAATATTGTGTACAGCTAAGGAAACTTGGTTTTAAAACAGTTAGAATTAGTGGTGCTATTTTATATCAGTTTCTAGGAGAAACCCAAGGGGGAATATTTAAATTTTCAGGGCATAATCCTATCCGTCATTATTATATTTTCAGAAATAGACTTTATCTTGTACAAAAGTATAAAGAAAATTTCAACGGAATTAAAAAAGTTGCATATTTAGGTTTAACTATTACCCGTCATCTGGCTCTAGTTCTAATATGTGAATCTAGAAAGACTGAAAAATTTAAAGCTATAAAAGTTGCGTACCGTGATTATAAAAAAGGGAAAATGGGGAAATATGATCCTGAAAATTCAAGGGAGCTGGCCTAGTGTTTGTAGCAATTATTTTACTGTGTACATTTTTAATGGGCTTTAGTTGGATTAAAGAAAAAAATATATATAATCCCCTGTTTTTGTTTTCTGGACTATGGACCCTAGTTGTTATAGGGAGTAAATTGCAGCTATATGATCTATTTAAGCCTAATGATTATGTATTTCTTATTTATAGTTTAGGAATAGCTTCTTTTGGTATTGGATGTCTTCTTGTCTCCGGTCTTAAAGTGGGGACTTTGATAAAACCAGATAATCAAATTTCCCAGTACATGATTAATGATAGAGTTTATTATTTGTTTACAATTATCACCTGTATAATCGTATGGAGTGCAGCCGCACCAACTATCAAGCTATTGATGGAAGGTGCGAATTTCTATGAAATTCGATATATTATGATAGGTCAGATTCAGGAATCTCAAAATAATCTATTACTGAGCTATTTTGCCTTGCCATTTACACATGTTATGATGCATATTTCAGTGATATATATGTTGGTACACAAGAACAAAAAGTACTTGTTTATAACTTTATTTACGATACTCGGAGTTGTATTAACGAATGGAGCAAGATTATTTCTTTTATACTATTTAATAGATGTTGCTATTACGAAAATAATTTTAAAAACGCTGTATGAGGATAATAAAAAAAACAAAAAGAAAAAAGACAGCAATATTTATGTGACCCTTATAACCTTATTTATAGTAATTGGTATGGTGTATATTACATTATTGCGTAAATCGGATATTTTTAGAACTATATATATGTATACTGTGGGCACAGTTCCTCATATGAGTCAGAGAATTGAGCAGTTTAATGTAATTGGACAACATACTTATGGATTAACCTCACTACAGGGGGTATTTAGACCCGTCTTTTCTGTACTTGAAAGATTGGGAGTTAATAGTTCATTATTTCAATTATCTGATATATATATCGAACAATGGCAATCTATAGCATTTATAGCACCAGAGGTGACATATAATTTCTGTGTCTCTTTATTTATGTATTTTTATGCTGATTTTGGTTTGTTTGGTGTTTTCATTGGTTCTATTCTTTTTGGGCTTATTAGCTCGTTTGCATACAAAGCATTAAAACGTAATTTTAGTATCAGGAGTCTTGCAATTTATCTGATATTTGTTCAGGCAATTCTGCTTTCTATGATAAGATTTCAATTCTCAGATCTTTCTTATGCACTAGCATTCATATACCTGTTCATTGTTATGAGAAAGAAGTCGAATCTAGATGAGGAGATAAAATGAACATTAATTTCATCCTACCGCCTCCCAGTGCAAAAATAGCGGGCGGTTATAAAATTGTATATCAGTATGCGAATTATTGTTCCATTAATGGGATGGATGTGAATATTATCTATGACTGTGGGACTGGGAAGAATCCATATCGAATACCACCCTCCCTTTTTTTTCAGTTGAAACGTATTACTGCCGCAAGGGAGCCTAGATGGTTCCCTTTAGATAAGAAGATAAGGAAATTACCTGTCTTCGCGGTAGATAATCATTCAATTCCAGACGCTGATTTTATTGTCGCTACCGCTTGCGGTACTGCTCCTAAAGTCAATGCACTGCAGTCTTCCAAAGGTAGAAAATTATATTTGATTCAAGATTTTGAAAACTGGAATAGAACGGATCAAGAAGTTTATGATTCATACAAATTTCCTATGGAACATATTGTAATATCCAAATGGTTGAAGCAGATTGTCGATGTGCATAGTTCTACTGAGTCGATTTATATTCCTAACGGTATTGATGGCAATCGGTTTTATGTATCTGTCCCTGTTGAGTCTCGATCCCCTCATTCTATTGCAATGTTATATCATCGGGATGAGAGAAAGAGAAGCAAAGAAGGATTGGAGATTATCCATAAAGTTAAGGAAAAGTATCCTGATCTGACTGTTGAGTTGTTTGGTTCCCCGGAGCCGCCTAAAGATTTACCCGACTATATCACTTATACAAGAAATGCTAACGAGTCAAAACTTCATGAAATATATAATAAATCAGCAATCTATATGGTTACGAGTGCGGTTGAAGGTTATGGTTTAACTGGCCTCGAGAGTATGTTTTGTGGCTGTGCGTTAGTAAGTACCGATTGTCAAGGAGTTCATGAATACGCTACTAACGGTAGAAATGCTCTACTGTCACCAGTTAAGGAATTGGATAAGTTGGAAGCGAATCTATTGCATTTATTGGAGAATAGCCCCAAAAGAATTGAAATTGCTCATAATGGAAGCAGTGATGTCAAAGGTTTTTCACTTTATCAAGCTCAAACGCAATTTATGAGTATACTCAATAATACTGAAATTAAGAGGACAATATGAATTCAAAGTTAAAGGTATTGACCCGAAATTTGACTTACAGCGTTAATGCTAAAGTATTATCCACCTTAATCTCTATTTTTCTTATACTAATTGTTCCTAAGGTACTAGGTGTAACAGAATATAGCTATTGGCAGCTTTATGTTTTTTATTTGAATTACATAGGAATTTTAGGTTTTGGGTGGAGCGATGGCATTTACCTGAAGATCGGGGGCGCTAAATATATAGAATTGGATAGAGCTGTGCTCATCTCTCAGTTCTGGCTGATGGCTATAACGGAGACTATTTTGTCACTTGCTTTCCTTGGAATTATATTTAGTTTCATAGCAGACCCAGATAAACGTTATATCCTCATAATTACAGCAATCAGCGGTTTTTTTCTTATCATGAGGTCGCTTTTCTTTTATATCCTGGAGGCAACGAACCGGATCAAGGAGTTTGCACTATTTAATATTATTGACCGGGTATTGTACCTCTTGCTTACAGTTGTTGCACTTGTTCTTCACGTCGTATCTTATAAACCACTTATCATAATTGATATGGTGAGTAAGATCGTGAGTTTTCTAATGCTTGCGTATCTGTGTAAAGATATTGTCATTGGTAAAGCCATTTCTTGTAGCCAGGGTATTCGAGAAGCATGGGATAATATTAGTATAGGAATAAAATTGATGATTGCCAATATTGCCAGTACTCTTATCATTGGGGTGGTTCGATGGGGGATTGAACGTCAATGGGATATTGCAACCTTTGGTAAGGTATCACTCACATTAAGTATTTCAAATTTATTGTTGCTATTGGTTAACTCAGTAGGGGTTGTAATGTTCCCTTTGTTAAGGCAGGCAAAGCAGGAGAAATTACCAAGATTATATTTGCATCTGAGGAATGGGATGATGTTCCCACTGTTTGGATTGCTAGTTCTCTATTACCCTGGAGTTCTGCTCTTGTCACAATGGTTGCCTAAATACAGCGAATCCTTAAAATATATGGCTATTATTCTACCGATATGTATTTATGAAAGCAAGATTTCTATGCTTATCAATACTTACTTAAAGAACTATCGAAAAGAGAAAACAATTTTGTTCGTGAATGGGATTACACTAGGACTTAGTGTTCTAACAACATATGTATCGATCTTTGTTGTATCCAACCTCTTGTTGGCTGTTTTATCAATATTTATCTTACTTGCCTTCAGATGTATACTTGCAGAAATTATTCTGGCTAAGTTTATCAAGATTCAAGTTTTCAAAGATACAGTGTACGAGCTTGTTGTTAGTATTTGTTTTATTTTATTCAATTGGTACTTTGCTGGTTATGTGGGATTTATATTATATCTAGGAATTTACTTCGTATATCTACTAATTAAACGAAAAGAACTTTCGAATTTGCTGATTCTAATTAACACACGCTTGCGTTCGAGTAATACAGAATAAAAGCCGATGTTGTGGGAGGAACTATGAAAATTGCAATAGCAGGAACTGGGTATGTGGGGTTATCCAATGCAGTCCTATTGGCTCAACATAATGAAGTAACGGCTTTAGACATTGATACTCAAAAAGTGGAGATGATTAATAATCGGATCTCACCTATTATTGATGCTGATATTGAACATTTCCTTGCAAGCAAGAAATTAAATTTGACTGCAACAGCTGATGTCGTTCGCGCGTTTCAACAGGCCGAATACATTATTGTTTCGACACCAACCAACTATGATCCAGATAAGAATTATTTTGATACCAGTAGTGTAGAAGGGGTAATTGAGCAGGTCATTGAAATAAACCCTAATGCAATTGTAATCATTAAATCTACAGTTCCTGTTGGATATACAGAATCTATTCGAGAAAAGTTTAAAACGGATAATATTATTTTCTCACCTGAGTTCTTAAGGGAAGGAAAAGCACTTCATGATAATTTGTATCCTTCTCGAATAATAGTAGGGGAACAGTCAGAGAGGGCTAAGGTATTTGCTGACTTGTTGGTTCAAGGTGCATTTAAAGATGATATTGATGTGCTCTTTACTAATTCTACTGAAGCTGAAGCAATCAAGCTGTTCGCGAATACTTACTTAGCAATGAGAGTTGCATTTTTTAATGAACTGGATTCATATGCTGAAGTTAGAGGACTTGATGCCAAACAAATCATTGATGGTGTAGGACTTGATCCGCGTATAGGCAACCATTACAATAATCCATCCTTTGGTTATGGAGGTTACTGTCTTCCGAAGGACACGAAGCAACTATTGGCTAATTATGAGAACGTTCCTAACAATATCATTGCCGCTATTGTTGATGCTAATCGCACCAGAAAAGACCATGTTGCTGACATGATACTACAGAGGAAACCAAAAATTGTAGGCATTTACCGATTGACAATGAAGCTTGATTCCGATAATTTTCGACAGTCTGCAATTCAAGGTGTTATGAAGAGAATTGAGGCTAAAGGTATTGAAGTAATTGTATATGAGCCCAATTTTTCGGGTGAGAAATTCTATAATTCACGAGTAATAAATGATTTTTCACAATTTAAAGAGCTATGTGATGTAATTGTAGCGAATCGGTTATCTTATGATTTAGAAGATGTTAGTCACAAAGTATATACAAGAGATTTGTTTGGACGGGATTAATTAGAGGAGGTGCTCAATTGAAAGGTATTATCCTAGCAGGCGGCAGCGGAACCCGCCTCTACCCACTAACCATGGTAACCAGCAAACAACTGTTACCCATATACGACAAACCTATGATCTATTACCCACTTTCTACATTAATGCTCGCTGGCATTAAAGAAATCCTTATTATTTCTACCCCAGAGGACACACCGAGATTTGAAAGTCTCTTAGGTGATGGATCACAGTTCGGTATCTCGCTGGAATACATAATTCAGCCAAGTCCTGATGGTTTAGCTCAGGCTTTTATTTTGGGGGAGTCCTTTATCGGAAATGACTCCGTTGCTATGATCCTTGGGGATAATATCTATTATGGTAACGGAATCCGAAAAATGCTAAAACGGGCTTCGGAAAAGGAGCAGGGTGCCACTGTGTTCGGGTACCATGTACAAGATCCGGAGCGTTTTGGTGTGGTTGAATTTAATGAAGATGGTAAAGTATTGAGTGTCGAGGAGAAACCGGTACATCCTAAATCTAATTACGCTATTACTGGACTCTATTTCTACGACAACCGGGTTGTTGAGATTGCGAAGAGTGTTAAGCCTTCCGTAAGAGGAGAGCTTGAGATTACGTCCATTAATGAAGCCTACCTTAATCTAGGTGATTTAGATGTGGAATTGCTGGGTCGTGGCTTTACTTGGTTGGATACTGGGACTCATCAGAGTCTAGTAGATGCGACTAATTTTGTTAGAACTATTGAGGACCATCAAGGCATTAAAATTGCAGCTCTTGAAGAGATTGCCTATATCAATGGCTGGATCACTAAAGAGCATCTGTTAGAGTGTGGTCAGAAGCTCAGTAAAACGGGTTACGGTCAATATTTAATTAAAGTTGCTACTGGTAAAATTAAATACTAGGTACTGAGGTGTGAGCAGATGAAATTGACAGAAACATTGCTACCAGGAGTCTATATTGCTGAACCGGCAGTCTTCGGGGATCATCGCGGATGGTTCATGGAGACCTTCAGTGATGCGAAATTCAAAGAACAGGGCATTGATATTACTTTTGTACAAGATAATCAATCCTACTCAGCTGTCAAAGGAACGCTTAGAGGACTTCATTACCAATTGAATCCTAAAGCTCAGACTAAGCTCGTTCGCTGTACGCGAGGCGTTATCTATGATGTAGCAGTTGATATTAGAAAAGGTAGCCCTACCTACAGTAAGTGGTTCGGAATTGAACTGAGCGCAGATAATAAGAAGCAACTGCTTATCCCTAAAGGATTCGCACATGGGTTCATGACTCTGACCGAGGAGGTTGAAGTTCAATACAAATGTGATGAGCTGTATGCTCCGGACTGCGATGGCGGTATTCTTTGGAATGACCCTGCTATTGGTGTAGAATGGCCCATCGATGTAACGCCAATCCTTTCTGGTAAAGACGAGAAGGCACCTTTGCTAAAGGATGCTCAAGTGAATTTCGAATACTAAGCTTTCATCGAGAAAAATAGATAAATCTGAGGTGTATAGAATGAGCAGGAAAAAGTTGCTGATTACAGGCGGTGCCGGTTTTATTGGCGGTAATTTCGTACAATACATGGTTAAGAAATATGCTGATTACGATATTACTAACCTGGATTTGCTGACATATGCCGGAGAGTTAACCAAGCACTCTGAGATTGAACATAAGTCAAATTATCATTTTGTTCAGGCTGATATTGCGGATCGTGAGGCCGTTATATCCCTGTTTGAACAAGAGAAGTTTGATTATGTCGTGCATTTTGCAGCTGAGAGTCATGTGGACCGTTCGATTACAGATCCTGAAGTGTTCGTTCGTACGAATGTAATGGGGACTCAAGTATTGCTTGATGCTGCCAGAAAGATTGGAATCTCTAAGTTTGTTCATGTCTCTACCGATGAGGTTTATGGCGAATTGGATTTCGATCCGACTGTTTTCTTTACAGAAGAGACTCCGTTACAGCCTAACAGCCCATATAGTGCAAGTAAAGCCTCTTCTGATTTGCTCGTACGTGCCTACCATGAAACGTTTGGCTTACCGATGAATATTACACGTTGTTCTAATAACTATGGACCTTATCATTTCCCTGAGAAACTGATTCCGCTGACCATATCTAAGGTAATGAATGAGCAGAAGGTTCCTGTCTATGGTGACGGTAAAAACATCCGTGATTGGCTGCATGTATGGGATCACTGTGCTGCGATTGATCTGGTGCTTCATGAAGGTGTTAGCGGTGAGGTCTATAACGTTGGCGGCCATAATGAGCGCACTAATCTTGAAGTGGTTAAAACGATTATTGAGACTCTGGGTAAATCCGAAGATCTTATTGAGTTTGTCACGGACCGATTGGGTCATGATAAACGTTATGCTATCGATCCGACCAAGCTTGAGAAGCTAGGATGGAAACCGACTTATACTTTCGAGACAGGAATAGCTCAGACTATTCAATGGTACATAGATAACACCGAATGGTGGGAGCTTATTCTTAGTGGCGACTATCGGAAGTAATTCATGAAAAAATTTTCATTCAAATTTAAGCCAGGTAAATATAGGAAAAAAATCATATTTCTATATTTACCTATGTTACTTCTCGTTGCATTCTTGCTTTTTGCGGGGCGTTTTCTTGTGCTTTCACAAGCTCCACAGAAAGCAGATGTTATTATAGTACTAAGTGGTGGAGCAGGAAGAGTAGAAAAAGCAGCGGAGATATACAATGAAGGATACGCGTCTGAAGTTATCCTCACAAATGTAAATGGATTTGCTGGCCCTCTAGGAAATTTATTAAATACAGCAATTGCAAATAACATATCTGAAATCGACATTATATCAGAAGAGTCAGCTAGAAGTACTTATGAGAATGCTGTATTTACTTTGGCAATAATGCAAGAAAAGAAATATACTTCGGCAATTGTAGTCTCTTCTAATTTCCATATGCGCAGAACAAAGTTTAATTTTGATAACATATACAAAAATTCTGATATTCAACTCACCTATGTATCATCTCCAACCAATTTTAATGCTAGTCGCTGGTGGAGTAATCAATACAGTAGAGGGTTAATTTTTGAAGAATACAGTAAAATGTTGGGGAATTTTCTCGGGTATAATGGTCCAGAAGCTAAAAAGATACTTTATCAAGTTAAAAAGTGGTTTGATATATAACGATTTCTGACAAAAAAACATAAAACATTTCATGTTTTGGTGGACAGGTTCCGACAAACAAATTAGTTATCCCGGTCTATAATTAGATTAAGAATCTACTTATCCTCTGGGAGAGAAGTCCTATGCCAAATTATTACTTCAAGGAAATTTGGACACCGCTGAAGTGGGTAAAGATAAAGTTTTTCCGGGATGATGATGACCGGATCTGGGTGAAGTTCGGATCGAAGAGACGGCAGTTATTGAACCGGCGGGCTGGAGACAGCAAAACGGAGGCCTAAGGGCCTCCGTTTTGCTGTCTATAATACTTTATTGTTTATATCCTAAACCGCCCCAGCGCCCCCTTCAGCTCCTCCGAAGTCTTGACCAGCCCCGCGGCAGAGCGGCTGATCTCATCGATCCCCTCAAGCTGTACCGCAGTAGCGGCCGCGACCTGGTGGGAGCTGGTGCTGGTGGTGCGGGCGATTTCGGTGATGCTGGTGACGGAGGCGGTGATCTGCTGGACTCCGGCGGACATTTGCTCGGAGGCTGCGGCCATCTCTTCGATCTGCGAAGTGATCTGGCCGTTGGTCACGAGGATCTCCCGGAAGTTGTTCTCGGTATCACTCGCGATCTGCAGGCCGGACTGAACCTCGCCGATCATCTGGGCCATGGCCAGCACGGACTGCTGCATTCCGTTCTCCATCTGATGAACCAGCTCGGCAATGCGGGCAGAGGACTGTCCGGACTGTTCGGCCAGCTTGCGGACCTCAGTGGCTACAACGCCGAAGCCCCGGCCATGCTCGCCTGCCCGTGCTGCTTCAATAGAAGCGTTAAGGGCAAGGAGGTTCGTCTGGCCTGCAATCTGCTGGATAACAGCAAGAATAGCGGAGATTTCCCGGGACTGCTCGTCCAGCTGGCGGATGACGCCGTCTGTCTCATGCGCGGAGCGGCTGATCTGGTTCATTTGCTGGACGGTGCTGTTAACGAACCCGGCTCCGGCCTCTGCCTGCAGTCTAGAATGATGGGCAGAGGCGGAAATGTCGGCGGCGCTTTCGGCAATCTTTTGGATTCCGATCGAGACCTCCTCCATAGCCAGCAGATTTTCGTTGCTGCTTTGGGTTTGCATTTCTGCCCCTTGTGCGACCTCTCCGATGGCCAGGGCAATCTGCTTAGACTCTGCAGCTGTCTGCGTTGTGACCTCTTTAATTGTGCCGGTTGCGTTGCCCACCTTGGCTGCTGTGGTGAGACCGTGAGCGATCAGGGTCTGCAGACTGTTTTTCATCTGATTATAGCTTGTGACCAGGTCGCCGATTTCATCCCGTGTAGCATCCTGTATGGAAACGGTGAAGTCACCGCCGCCTGCATGCTGCAATGCTGAGGAGATTCTGCTGAGTCTGGCACTCATCCGGCGGATGAACCACACCATCACCAGAACAGATAGGATTATAGAAATGACTATCACCCACGCAAAATGCTTCATAAAGGAAGCGATAATCACATCAATCAAGCCTTGCGGTGCGCCAACATAGAAAATGCCGATAATCTCATTTTGTTCGCTCAGAATCGGCATATATGCAGTCTGGTAGGTTTGGCCTACTACATCCGCTTCCCCGTAGAACTCTTCCCCCTGGATCAGCACCGCTTGATTGACCTCTTCCGAGACTGCTGTACCGACCGCGCGCTGATCATCGATCATCACGTTAGTCGTTACCCGCTCCTCCCCCTGAAAAATAGTCACCGTATCACCGGTCATCTCGCCGATCTCATCGACAAGTTCGAAATTCCCGTTAATCTGCAGGTTGCCTTTGTAGAGCTGACCGTCTCTGATCTGCCAAGGTCCTGGGTATTTATATTCAAGGAACCCTTCAGCCAGCTTCAGATCGCTCCGCGCCTTCTCCTTGGCAAAGGTGGTAATTCCGCTCTTCATCTCATTAATGGCGACCACCATCACAGCAGCCGAAAAGACAAGCAGCACGCCTATCATAATCATGCTAATTTTGGTTCCGATACTTCTCTTTTTCATCCTTTTCCCGCTTCCCCCAGTCAAAATATCCGGTATGTAAATTAAGCCGCAGCTCTACTATATTTATCGGCAGAAAAATAGCTGTTTATTAAAAATTAAAATCTTTTTCATTTTCAGATAACGACCTTTTAAGACAGCAATAGACAATATTTTCAAAAGTAGTTATCATGGAGCTTGGAGTTAAATTTTGGCATGGTATTTCTTAGTAAAGGGGCGTTGTGATTACACTGGAGGAAAGTCAACCGATTGTTCAATTATTCACTGGGGAGTAGGAGATAAGGTATGTATTCAAAGAGATTACGCATGACTGTGTCACTGGTATTAGTATTTATGTTGTCTTGCATGAATGTGCTGGGAGCCTCAGCAGCTTCGTTAAAAGCCGGGCTGGCTTCCAATGAACAGGCTCAGGATGGCACTCAATCCATTACGGTGAACAGTGTGGTAGATGTCACCTATCACGATCTTAAGGTTCTGCAGGATGTCCGGTTCATCCTTAGTAAGGATGGGGCTGAAATCGCAAGGGTAGTGAAGCCTAAGCAAGAGGCTAAGCATACTGTGCTGGACGCTGTATACACTTCCTTGGAATATAGCCGTATTCCGTTCGCAGGCCTGGCAGCCGGCGGGGAGTATACCTTGCGGGCAGAATATGAAGGGGCAGGGGGAACGATTGTCACTCCGTCCGAGACTGTAAGGGTTCCTTCATCGACCGGAATTGAAATTAACATTGAACGGATGGCTAAGGATTCCGACACCTATGTAAGTGCCGGCAATGCCGAAGTCCGCAGCGACGATAAGAACATCAGAATTACAGTGTTACACAATGGGGTTCCTGCAGCCGGGGAATCTGTCGCAATCTGGAATTATTATTATTCTTCTTATTATACAGCAGATGCCAACGGCCAGATTCTGTTGAAGAATAACGCCAGCTTTACTTTCCGCTCAGCAGTGTCCGTTGTACTGCTAAGACAAGGGAGCGAGCAATACGAGGCTAAGCCTTTCTATGCGACGGATCTGGAGGAAACAGGAACTTATACCGCTGCTATCCGTTATCTTGATGCAGACGGCAAGCTGATGCCTAAACATAGTGAAAGCTCATATATATCGAACGGCTACGTTAACCGTTTCAGCTTACCGGGAATGGATGTCCTTGTGCTGAGAGCCGGTGAAGGTTCAGGAAGTGCTTCAACCCGTTTCACTACAGGCAATGAGACCTATCTGTTCGAGATCGGACAAGCGGCTTTATATTCATCTGTCAGTGGAGTACATAAGGAGATCATTGAAGACGGAAGCAGCTACAGCAGGCTGAGCTTCAATTATACCTGGGACAACAAGCCGATAGAGCTGGAGTCCATTAGTTTGATTAACAATAACCAATACAAGCAGATTAATAACGGATACAATGCTATAAGTCTTACCAATCTTACAGCCCCTGTGCTCTATGTAAAAAAAGATAAGGAATATGAATTTACCGCACTAGGTACGGCTCAGGGTGTGGACGGCAAAGTGGTGGTACGTAAAAGAATTCAACCGACTGAAGCGGCAGAAGAAGTTGCATATAATGCCAAACCAGCTGATTTCAGTGCAATTACACTTCAGGTTCCAGTCATCTATACCGGAGCTGGACAGGTGCACCTCTCTTATCTTAACAGCAAGTATAATTATAGCCAGATAAGCACTGCAATTTCTGCCGGTAAGGGAAAGCTGTATGTCCAAAGAGATGAAGAAATCCACCGGCTGACAGCAAGTCCGGTTACTGAAACCAGTCAATATAGCTATAACGCAGACCGTATTCTGCTGAAAGCCTTCTTCACTCCATCTGAGAGCGTGTATTCTCTGAAGGCCGGCAGTAGCTATACGGCGCAGATCAATACGATTGTTACTGATCCTAACTACAATGGGGAGCCCGAGGCACGGAATGAGCTTGTGCTGGGTGAAAGTGTAAATAACCGTGTAGTAATGAAGGATGAATATGGTAATCTTCTCGATTTGGGTAGTCACAGGCTAGTCGTTGTAGACGCCAAGGGGGTTACCATTGCGGATGACTCGCTCAATTGGTCAGCCATGGAGCAGGACGGCCATCTTCAGCGGATCAACCAGCGTGACTGGAAGCCGGCAGCAGCAGGTGACTACAAAGTCCAGCTGTATTCGTCAGACTACATCAATGGACAACTTGTAAACGGGCCTTTGCTCGCCGAAACGCAGCTAAAGGTTCTGCCCAAGAATGAACTGGATGTTGAAATCAGAGACAAGGACGGCAAGCTGGTTGATCTGGTGGATAAGCCGTACTTAACTGTTGACCAGGCTAACCAGGTTACCTTTACTGTGCGGCAGCATGTGACCGGCGAACAGGGAGCGCTGCAATCCGGTGTCAAAATATACCGCTATGGCCAGCTCCTTGGAGAGACGGATGCACAAGGGCAGTTCACTATACCTGAGGATCAAGGCGTTTATCTCGGTGAGCTTCTGTTTAAGAAGCCTGCTTACCTGTTCAAGAAGGTGAACGTGGCGGTCATTAATCCCGAGAATCAGGCGGTAGTAAGGGTACGTGGGCTGGACAAGGCTGAAGGCAGCACTTATGCCGGCGGTGTACCGCTGGATTATGCAAGTATTCAGGCCGTGGTCAAGAACCCGGACGGCTCCCATATCAACCAATCGGCCTTCATTGATACCTCCGGATCGCAGGCCCTGCTGATTGTCGATTCCCCTTCTGTGGTGGACGTTGACTTCATACGCTATAACCGGAGCTACACAGGGATTGAATCTAAGTTTGGATACTATATGTACGGCTCAGTCCGTACGGAGCCGGGCAAAGAATATTCACTTGTGCTGGATGCCAGACAAGAGCAGCAGGAAGTCAGCAAGGTGATTCTGGACAGACCGGCTGAAGATCTTTCGGTTATTAGAAAAGACTTGGCTGGTGTGAATAATGCACCATACGTAGTTGACAGCAATGCAGTGAATGAGAATTACTTCTATGCTACCCAGGGTACGTACAGTATGCTGGCCCAGACAACGCGGGGAACCTTTATCTACCGTGATAACGTGGTAGTCGGTGCAGGAGACAATACGCTTGTTCTCGATGATTCTACGGCTGGCTTGGCAACTGTAGTCGCACCTGAAGCGGCTACGATTTACAGAGTCGAATATACAACCCCTGATCAGTCGAAGCTGAGCAGCTATGTATATAATATGAATCAGGTTCAATTGACGCCTGGTGATGTAACCATCCAAATGGATCAGTCTATTGGAGCTACAGAATATCAGTTTAATATCCGTTTTGCGCCGGGTTCACTGAAGGCCGGAACGATTACTGAGCTTACAACGCAGACGATACAGGGGCTTGATATTTTTGGACTGCAGGACGGCAAAGTGAAGATATCGCGTGGGACGGGCTCTCTGCGGATAGGTCTGGTTGATACTGCAGGCAATCAGATCGGACAGATTAAGAAGCCGCAGATTCTCGTTACCAACGGGGGCTGGTCCAACGGATACAGATCCGTTTCTCCGGAAACGGCATCCTACGAAGTACAGGATGAGTCCGGTAAAACCCTGATTTCAGATATAGCCGGAGGCTATCCTTTATACGTTTCCACGTATACTTTTGACGCTTATAATGGTTATCGTGAGCTTCCTTCCGGTACGTATGTGATCAAAGCTTCGGTGACGATTGACGGACAGAAGTATAGCCTGGATAAGAAGGTTGTGCTCGAAACATCAACAGATACTATAGTCGATCCTGGCGGGGAGAATCCGGGTAACGGCGGTCCGGGTACGGTTGATCCTGGCGGGGAAACTCCGGGCAACGGCGGCCCAGGCCCAGGCCCTGGTGTAGGTCCTGGGCCGGTTGCACCGGCCCCGTCTCCGGCTCCAGCAGCGGGGAACAGCACTGAGAATGTGCAAAAGCAGAATGACAAGCTGCAGGAATTGCTGACCAATCCGGCTGGCTCGGCTGCGGATAAAGCTGCGGCAGCACAGACTGCAATCAGCAGTATTGCGGATTCTCTCAAATCTGCGGCAACCTCCGCTGAAGCGGAGCAGAACAGCAAGAGTCTTACTCAGGCAATTGACACTGCTGCAGGATTGCTTGGAACCATTCAGGATGCTGCAGCAAAACAAAAGATTGTAGATTCCATCACTGAACTGGTCGGAAGCGCATCTTATCTGCTGAACAAGCTGGACAGCGCTGATAAGGCGGTTACACTGGCGCAGAGTCTGATTACCAATGCGGCGGCGGTATTGAATAATTCGCAGGGTGTAGCAGCCGATGAAATCCAGAAGCTGAAGGAGAATGTGATCTCCTCTAGCCAGACTGCTCTTAATAAAGCTGGTGAGGTTACTATCGCGAAATCCAATGTTACGGTGTCAGGCAACGAGGTGTCTTCACAGCTCGATCAGAGCCTGGTCAGCTCACAGATCCAATCTGCCAAGCAGACCCTGTCGGATCTCTCCAAGAATCTGACCAGTAAGCTGGGGGCAGGAAGTGCCGCAGATCTGAAGGTAGGTATTACCGTTAAGGTACCGGCAGTAGAAGAAGGGATTCACAAGCTGAACACCTCACTTCCGTCGGATATCCTTACACTGGTTAAAGACAATGATATTTCCGGCCTGAAAATCCAGATGGACCAGACCGCATTCACTATTGAAGCAGATACCTTCGGTCCCCTGGAACCAGGACAGACGATTAAGCTGGCAGCAGAGGTTGTTGAAAATGCAGTCGTGACCAAACCAAGCCAGGCTGATCCGCTGGCCAGTATTCCGGTAATGGAGTTCAGTGCGAATATCGGCGGACAGCAGGTCAAAAACTTTGCCAAGCCAATCGATGTTACCTTTGATGTATCCACGATTGATACTGCCAAATACTCTGAAGCCAACCTGGAGAATCTGACAGTATACGTATTAAATGAAGAAAGTCTTACCTGGGAAGCTGTCGGCGGCAAATATGATCCGGTTACCCGCACGGTGACAGCGCCAAGAGGACATTTCAGTAAATATACAGTGATGCTCGCGAAGGCAGCATTCACAGATGTTCCGGCAACCCACTGGGCTGTTCAGGAAATCAGCTACCTGCTGAATAAAGGAATTGTGGACCAGAGCGCGGCATTCCGTCCTGCAGACAAGGTTACCCGTCAGCAGTTCGCGGCTATGATCGCCCGGGCTTATGGTCTGAGCGGCGACGGTCTGGTATTATCGTTCAAGGATGTAACAGCAGCAAATCCATACTACAAAGAAATCGCTGCAGCCTATGCAGCAGGCATTATTACAGGTAAATCGGCTAACGCATTTGACCCGGATGCAACCATTACCCGTGAGGAGATTGCAACAATGCTGGCCCGGGCGCTTACAGCCTTTAACGGCGAGCAGGCTGTCTCCCAGCCTGAATCTGTGAATGCAGTCTTTACAGACGCGGCCAAGATCTCCAAGTGGGCAGCAGCAAGCGTAGCCCTGACCAAGAGTATCCGGTTGTTTGAAGGCTTCGAGGATCAGAGCTTCCGTCCGGCCCAGACCGCAAGCAAAGCGGAGGCCGCAGCGTTAATCTACCGTTTATACCAGCTGAAATAAAACGCAGCAAACAAGCAGGGCAGCCGTCATCCATCTGGATGATTGCTGCCCTGTTTTTCATGTTTCTTTTTAATAGCAATGCGCTATTATAATAGAAATAACATCTTCAGGGAGTGAGCCGAATGGAAAAATATACCAAAATGCTCCTGATGAACCTTACCGTATGTTCCCTAATCTTGAGTATCCTGTATGCCGGTATTATAACTAATATTGATAATAGCCTGGTGTCCGGAGCACCGTATGTCAGCGGCCCGGGGGATGCGGTTGTGTTTATGCTGTTTTTTCTGACTCTGTACATGTGTCATATGGTGCTTAGTCTGCTGCATTATTTTGTGTTCAGGAACACGGCATGGAGGCTTTCCGCGAGATTGATAGCTTTTAACGGCATAGTAGCAGCTATGATTGTCCTCTTATTCCTGTCCTTGAATGAACCGGTTGTGTTGCTCTTACTCATTACTCCGGTGGTCTTTTCGATCAGGGCTGCCTTCTAAAGCTCCTTACAGCACCGGCTTCAGCTTCCAATCCTCCGTACCGCCGCTCCATTCCACATGCATTTGTACGGTAGAATCCTGTTCGGGGATTGTGCCGGTTCCGCCGCTGCTGCCCAGATTGTAAATGACGGATAGTCCGGCTGCTTCCTCCAGCATTCCGCTGCCTGTGGCTGCGCCTTCTGTAGAGTAGGCGTATTTTAATTCTCCAGAAGGGCTTGGTTCTTCACCGATATATTTCATGAAAAGCCTGGTAACATGGATGTCGCTGCCCTTCATCCGATAGACGTAATAGGAAGCTGCCCAGTTGTCCGTGTATCCCTTATATTCATAGATAAACTCCAGCTCCTTGGCCGATTTAATGCCGGTTATATCCTGCTTCTCAATCCCGGCGTAGATACTGTCATCCCCGGTACAGCCGCTGATCACGCATGTGCACACCAGCAGTAACAGACACAATATTTTTTTCAAGTGTGTTCACCGCCCCTATGATTATTTGGGTAATTACAGTAATAGATAATATTATACTATAAAATGGAAATTTGTTTTGATAGTGCACTGTGGAATTAGCTGAATGGAGTCTGTGTTAGGCGGGGGAGGAGAGTATAGATGAATAAGTTATTTAAAAGAGTGTGGAAAATCTCCATCTTTGGGAATATCGCGGCTGTTCTATTCTTCTTTCTACAGGTAAACCGCTTCTTCATAGACGGTATGATTATGGATTTGGTCAGCACTGTTGTTTTGATGGCTTTCGGGATTCCCTCGGTGCTGCTGATTATAGCTTCTATTACTATATTTAATTCCGGCTGGAAGCCGTATAACAAAGCGGGGTATGTGAGTGCATCTGTTATCATTGCAGCTCTGCTTGGACTCGCCGGATATTTCCTTTCATACGTCAGATACCTCTTTTGATAAAAAAAGCCCGCCCCGGCACCCGTAATACATTACGGCTACCGCGAGGCGGGCTTTCTGTTAAAAGCTGTACTACGGCTTAATGTGCCGCATCCGTCTCCACAATCCATACCTCAGGCAGGTTGCGGTACTGCTCGGCGTAGTCGAGGCCGTAGCCGACGACGAATTCGTCGGGGATGTCGATGCCGCTGTAGTCGATGGGGATATCGGCCACGCGGCGGGAGGGCTTGCTGAGAATAGTGCAGATGCGGACGCTGGCGGCTTCGCGGAGGGCGAAGAGCTGCTTCAGGTGCTGCAGGGTGAGGCCGGTGTCGATCAGGTCCTCGACGAGCAGCACATGCTTGCCGCGGATGTCGGTGTCGATGTCCTGCTTGATCGTGATGACACCCGAGGTGGTAGCGCTGCTGCCATAGCTGGATACAGACATATAATCAACGGCGACGGGGAAGGTGATCTCCCGCATCAGATCAGACATGAATACGGCGGCTCCCTTCAGGATGCCGATGAGCACGAGCTCCTTGCCTTCATAATCGCGTGAGATAACGGCGCCCAGCTCCCGTACCTTGCTCTCCAGCTCTGCCTTGCTTACCAGTACCTTGCGTAATTCGTTCATAACCACTGCTCCTTGTGAGTCGATATTATCTGTCAGGATGTGCGATCCTTCTCCTTAAGCATAACATCATGTGCCCCACCTTCGTAAATAGTTGTTGCAGAGACGAGCGTAATTTTGGCGTGCTGCTGCAGCTGGGGGATGGTCAGGGCGCCGCAGTTGCACATGGTGGATTTGATTTTGCTGATGCTGAGATCGAGGTTATCCTTAAGCCGGCCGGCATACGGGATGAAGGAATCCACGCCTTCTTCAAATTCCAGCTTGCTCTCCTTGTCGGCATTGCCGAAGTCGTAGCGCTGCCAGTTGCGGGCCCGGCTGGAGCCCTCGCCCCAGTATTCCTTGACGAAATTACCGCCGACCAGCAGCTTGCGGCCTGGGCTCTCGTCGAACCGGGCAAAATATCGGCCCAGCATGACGAAGTCAGCGCCCATCGCCAAAGCGAGCACAATATGATAATCATGGACGATGCCGCCGTCAGAGCAGATCGGGACGTAAATCCCTGTTTGTTCGTAATACTCCTGGCGGGCTGCAGCCACCTCAATGACGGAGGAGGCCTGGCCGCGGCCGATGCCTTTTTGCTCACGGGTGATGCAGATCGAGCCGCCGCCGATGCCGACCTTGATGAAGTCCGCTCCGGCCTCTACCAGGTAGAGGAACCCTTCCTTATCTACGACATTGCCTGCGCCAACCTTCACATTGTCCCCGAACGTTTCCTTTATATACCGGATAGTCTCCGCCTGCCACTCTGAATAGCCGTCGGAGGAATCGATGCACAGTACATCTGCTCCCGCCTCTACCAATGCCGGAACCCGCTCCTTGTAATCACGGGAGTTGATGCCCGCACCGACGATTAGCTGCTTGTTGCTGTCGTGCAGCTCCAGCGGATATTCCTGATGGCTGTCATAGTCCTTGCGGAAGACCAGATACATCAGATTACCCTCGCTGTTCACGACCGGCAGGCAGTTCAGCTTGTGATCCCAGATCATATCATTGGCCTCGGTCAGCGTAATGCCCTCCTGGGCATAAATTAAGGAAGAGAGCGGAGTCATGAACTCCGTAATCGGGCATTCCGGCGGCAGCCGGTTCTCGCGGTAATCACGGCTGGTGACGATACCCATCAGCTTGCCTGTCGGCTCCCCGTTATCCGTGATGGCGATGGTGGAGTGGCCGCTGCGCGCCTTAAGCTTCAGCACTGCCTGCAGCGTATCCTCCGGACGGAGATTGGCGTCGCTGACTACGAAGCCGGCCTTGAATTTTTTGACTCTGCGGACCATTTCGACCTGCTGCTCGACAGACTGGGAGCCGTAGATGAAGGAGATACCGCCGCTTTTGGCCAGAGCAATCGCCATATTGTGGTCGGAGACTGCCTGCATGACGGCGGAGGTGACCGGCAGATTCATCGTCAGCGCCGGCGTCTCGCCGCGCTTGAATTTGGTTACAGGCGTGCGCAGATCCACGTTGCCGGGGATGCACTGTTTGGTGGTCAGATTCGGAACGAGCAGGAATTCGCTGAACGTTCTGGACGGCTGCTCATAATAATAAGCCATGCTTTTCACTCCTCAAGGTTAGGTTAGCTTTATACCACGGACAGCACTCGTACCGGAATGCCGTAATCGTCTGCGAGCTTAATGTAATGCTCTCCTTTGGCCAGAATGCCCTGTACCCCGACAAGCTCAATCCCCATGACCTTCATCTGGTCTGCAATACAGCGGATCGTTGCCCCGGAGCTGATCACATCATCCAGAATAAGCACCCGGTCACCGCTCGTGAATCCGTCAAAATAAATATAGTTCTCGTTATACGCCGTCTCCCGCTTAATGGACACCTCATAATTGTCGTACAGCTCGGTGCTGAGCCGCAGAATGTTCATCGGCTTGTTCAGCTTGTAGGCCGCCAGCATCCCCCAGGTGTGACCGCCCGGCTCGGGCGAGACGATATAATCAAAAGCGGGAAACTGCTCCGTTATGCTGACGGCCAGGCTGTCAGTAATCTCACTGATCAGCTCCGGATGAATGTAGGTGCCGCGCTCGCCAAAAGGATACAGCTTAAAGTCATAGGCAGTATCTTTATTTTTGTAGATTCTCACGTTTCTGGCATTGCTGATTGATTCACTGAGCCGTGCATAGGATGCGCTCATAGCTTCCACTCCCTTTATCTGATTATGCAAAAGCCCCGGGCAACAAGAGACACCAGCAGGAACAAATACGGCCAAAAGAGAGCGGAACACAGGGAACACTGCGGCTGCTCAGCCTTAAGCTTCTTTATTTGCGGTGTCTCTTGTAGCCTGGGGCAATTTACGGTTGCCTGTAGAAACGCTCAAACCGGATTAATGAGCTTATACAAGAGGTATGTGATTATAAATGTGAACTTCGTGTAAGTTATTGTAACTTTAATTATTTTTAAATATGCTATCATTGTGGATTATATGTGTCAATGCTTGATTTTGTGTAAGTATATATCACATAAAAATTATCAACGTAATTGAATCAGTCTGAAAAGAAGGGTTTTGCTTGGTTTTGCGAAATATTTAGTAAAGATGAACTGCATCAATGGAGGATGATAAGCAATGCGCTTTAGAATGTATCGTGACTATTTTTGGTATATAGCAATGCTCAAAAAGAAGGAAACCTTTATCATTTTAGTGGATTTCGGGATTTTTTTAGCGACAGTATATGCTTTTATCGAACAAATGAGGCTTGAATTCAACAGTAGCGCTATTTCTTTCAGTATCGGGATTCTGTTGTTTCTTAGCCTAATCAAGTTCGTATGGGACTGCTATAAGATGTATTCGGACTATGCTGCTTATAAAGGTGAGGGGAAGTACACTACGGAGCAGATAGAGCAGATTTTAAATGAAAAGGGTATTTACAAGCTTGCTGATATACGGCCAGGCAGTGATGAGGAGAGCAGAGGCTTTCAGGTACATCCTGTTCCAGACAGCAGGGAGTATGTGCTTTACTCGGATGAAATAGACCATTATCTGCGGACCACCGAAATAAGGCTTACTCTCCATACCAGAAAGTATGCAAAGGTTAGAGACCAGATCAAGAAAGAGGGAGATGCCCTGCTTTCGTTCCTGAGATACAATTTCTATAGATCCCTGAATAAAGGCCAGCATTTTTATAACGAGAAAAAGCTGTGCTTGTCCACGGATATTTGTCTACATACCAATGAAGCAGAATGTCATAAAGGAAGTTATTTTGATACATATCTTACAAACATTATCTCGATGCAAAAACTGATTGAAGCTGAAAATCCTGAACGTGCCGTTTTTGACGGGCGCAGAGGTTATCCTTACAGCCTCAATGCCGGAATCCTCAAGCTTTGCAGCATTAAAGATTCATGTGTTAACAATGAGATTGGGGTTTCCACGCTTGCTTTTACTAAGGATGGCTATTTGGTCCTGTGGAATCAGAATGCATTGGCTCAATCAAGCGGCGCTATGCTCGTTCCGTCGGGAAGCGGGTCTGCGGATTGGGCGGATATTGTGGGGACAAACTTTACTAAGTCTATTCAAAAAGGAATGAGCCGTGAGTTAAAGGAAGAGAGCACATTAAACCGGTTATCCGGTGAGGATATCGGCGAAACACGCATTGTCGGATTCTTCCGCTGGATTCGCAAGGCAGGTAAACCGGAATTCGTAGGCATCACTAAAATGAAGGTCGATTGGCTGGATATTAATCCTGAGACAAAAGAGGTAGCACGTATAAGCCATGCTGATAATAAAACGATTAAAACCCTGGAGCAATTAACTACAACCCTGGCAGAGATCAAAGATAGCCCCAATATCTCTGTTCCGTTATATATGAATATTAATGCTTTGGAACGGTATATCGCACGTGATCCTGCAGGAGTAACTGCTTTTTTGGAGCTGAGAGCCCAATAACGAAAGGAATGAGAGAATTGGACAGCATGAACCACAGGGAAGTTGAGACTTACACATTACAGGGTGACGGAGAATGGAATGAGGATGCACTTGTAATCAATGAAGCTGCAGCTGTATACGGGGTTGTGGACGGGGCGACCTCGCTTTCGCCTTACCGGAACCCGGAGGGATTTACGGGAGGGTATCTGGCTGCACGGCTTGCTGCCGGATATTTTGAAGAAGTGAACGGGCTGACGCTGGAAGAGAGGGCGGTTCAGGCCAACGCACGCCTGCGGGAGGTTATGGAAGCAGAGGGCGTAAATGTGCTGAAGCCCTCTGAGCTGTGGTCTGCGGCCTACATTATTGTCAGAATCAATACGTTTTCTATTGAATACGTGCAGTCCGGGGACTGTATGCTGCTGTGCAAGTACAAAGACGGTACGTTAAGGGCACTCACCCATACACAGGTTGCGCATATCGATCAGAGGACGCTGAACCGGATGGCGGAGCTGATTGCGGGCGGGGTGAAAGAGCCGGTGGAGCTGCGCAGGCTGCTTATGCCGATGCTGCAGGATAACCGGAGCAAGGCGAATACGCTGGAGGGGTACGGGGTAATGAACGGCAGTCCGGAGTTTCCTCATTTTTTGGAGAAGGGTACATTCAACCGGGCTAATGTGGAGAGTATTTACCTCGTTACCGACGGGCTGTTCACTGGTGTTGAAGGTTGGGATAAGCTGGTTGCCGGCATCGATCATAAAGGGCTGAAGGGATATACAGATGATCTTTATACGGCTGAGCAGGAGGATGCCAGGCTTCAGGCGACATTGCGGCTAAAAGTGTCCGATGACAAAACTGGGCTGGTACTTCGTTTTCTCTGATTCATAAATAAAATAAAAATAACCCATCATAAACCATAGTACTTTTATGGTTTTTTATTTATAATCATTATTATCTGGATGTCATAAAGAGTTCAAAGGTTTTGTAAAAAGCCGCATTTTGATGTGATATACTTAACACACGTGATTTCGAGATTGTGAAATACAGTGCCTACACCACTGAATATAGACTAGGATGGTGAACAAGCGATGCACATTGTCGTCGTTGGCCTGAATTACCGTACGGCTCCCATCGAGGTGAGAGAGCAGTTCGCTTTTGCGGAGAAGGATCTGCCCGCAGCGCTTCATCAGCTGATGAAGACCAAGAGCGTGCTGGAAGGGGTCGTTGTTGCCACCTGTAACCGTACGGAAATTTATGTGGTCGTAGACCGCCTTCATATGTGCGGATATTTTATCCGCAGCTTCATGGAGCAGTGGTTCAATGTGAAAAGTGAGCAATTTACACAGCATATGTATATATACGAGGATGAGCAGGCCATTGCCCATCTGTTCCGCGTAACCTGCGGTCTGGATTCGATGGTGATCGGTGAGACGCAGATTCTGGGGCAGGTGCGCAATGCTTTTTTGACTGCACAGGGCGAAGGCGTGACCGGAACGTGGTTCAACCAGTTGTTCAAGCAGGCGGTAACCCTCGGCAAACGAGCGCACAGCGAGACCTCGATCGGCGAGAGTGCTGTTTCGGTCAGCTACGCGGCTGTGGAGCTGGGCAAGCGGATTTTTGGCATGTTTACCGGCAAAAGAGTGCTGATTCTCGGCGCCGGCAAAATGAGCGAGCTGACAGTGAAGCATCTGTACAGCAGCGGTGCGGCTGAGGTAATTGTCGCCAACCGTACGCTGTCGCGGGCGGTGGAGCTGGCTGAGAAGTTCGCCGGCCGGCCGAGCACGATCGATGAAGCGATGCGGCATCTGGACGAGGTGGATATTGTAATCAGCTCCACAGGAGCCGAAGGCTATGTGCTGACAGCGGACCAGGTGGCTGCCGGTATGAAGCGCCGCCCGTCGCGTCCGCTGTTCATGATTGATATTGCGGTTCCCCGTGATATTGATCCCGAAGCGGCAAGTGTGCCGGATGTCTTCCTGTATGACATCGATGATCTCGAGGGTATTGTGGAGAGCAATCTGGAGATGCGCCGCAGTGAAGCCGCGAAGATCGAAGTGATGATTGCGGAGGAGATGGACGAATTCCAGGTGTGGCTGAAGACGCTTGGCGTCAGACCGGTCATCCGCGCGCTGCAGGACAAATCAAATTCGATTTATGAAGAGACGATGGACAGCCTGTTCAACAAGCTGCCTGAGCTCGATGACCACCAGCGCAAGGTGATCCGCAGGCTGACCAAAAGCATCGTCAACCAGATGATGCATGATCCGATTAATGTGATCAAGGAAATGTCCGGCGGTGACAAGGGGAATGAAGCCCTTGCGTATTTCACACAGATTTTTGCTCTGCAGGAGCAGCTGGAAGCCGGCAGCGGCGGAAGCAGTCCAGCTCCTGTGCTGCAGCAGCAGAATAATGATGACCGTGTCTCTGCTGCCGAATTCCTTGTGCCTAAGACCGTTTTTGCTCCGGCAGGCCTGCTGGGCGGGTGAGCAGCATGCAACTGCTGAACGGAATATATGATGCCGCTCTGCTGCTATATGCCCTGAGCCTGCTGTTTATTTTCTCGGATTGCCTCAAGCGCAATCCGGGCGGAAAGCGGCTGGGCACAGGGCTTCTTGCCGTTACGGGCCTTCTGCAGCTTGCGGGGCTTGCGGTCCGCTTCTCGCAGGAGGGCGGGCTGCCGATTTTTACGCCGTATGATTTCCTGTTCTGGTTCTCCTTTATCATTGTGCTGACTTCACTGGCGCTTGCTTTTACGCGCGGCGGTGAATTCACCATTCTGCTTATAAGCGGGGCGGGCTTCAGTGTCTTCCTGCTGAACCGGGTGTGGCTGACCGCGGCGGATCACGGGCTGGAGAGCTGGAGGGCGGTGCACGGCTGGCTGGCGATGCATATTATTTTGGCCAACCTGAGCTTTGGCGCACTGACACTCGGGACGGCTTTTGCGATAATGTATCTGTTCCTGCATACGAAGCTGAAAAGTAAAAAATGGGATGACCGCATCCGCCGTCTGCCGAGTCTGGAGACGATGGACAAATATTCATATACCGCCATTCTTGCGGGGGTGCCGCTGCTGATCGTGTCACTGGTGCTGGCGGCGATGTCGATTATTGCCGAGGGGCGGACACCGCTGTTCCAGGATTCCAAGGTGCTGACCACTATGGTTGGGCTTGGGGTATATATAGCGTATATCCTGCTGAAGCGTTCCGGCCGCAGGAGCGGTACGGTGATGGCCCGCTGGGCGATTTCAGGGTATGCTTTTATTATCCTGAATTTCCTGCTGAATTCGTTGTCTGACTTTCACGGCTGGAGCGGGAGGTGAGCATGATGGCACATTATTTGCCGGTTATGCTTGATGTAAGCGGTCAAAAGATTGTGGTCATCGGCGGCGGGGCCGTTGCGGAGCGCAAGGTCCAGTCTCTGCTTGAAGCTGAGGCTATGGTTACGGTGATTAGCCCTGCGGTTAGCGCTGCCCTTGCTTCGCTCGCTGAGGCGGGGAAGCTTGTGTGGGTTGGCAGGGAATATGCACCCGGAGATGTGCCGGGAGCCTTTCTGGTCTACGCTGCGAGCAGTGATCCGGCGGTTAATGAGGCTGTAGCGGAGGAGTGCCGGGCGCTTGGCCTTCCCGTAAATGTAGCCAGCCATGCCGGGGCCGGCAATTTCATTACGCCGGGGGTTCTGCGCCGGGGAAGGCTGACCGTAGCCGTCTCGACCTCCGGTGCAGGACCCTCTGCTGCGGCTGCGATTACTGCGCAGCTCGCGGAGCTGCTCGGAGAAGAATATGAGCCTTATCTGGATTTTCTGCACCTGATGCGGACGGAGATTAAGCGGCAGGAGGCATCGGCAGAGATACGCGGCCGGCTTCTGCGCCGGCTGGGACAGCTTGATGTGTTGAATGAGCTGCGGCAGGGCACCTTTAAAGAATGGACCCCGGAGGCCGTCAGTTCGTGGATTGCGGCGAACCGGGCGGAGCAGCTAGAGTGATTGTACTAGTGCAACTGATTTCAGGGAAATGTGGCTAAAAGGCTTGAAGCGTGAGAATCTGCAATAGGATATCCTTGCATGCCGCAGACTGTATGAGAGTACAATGGTGGAGAGAGCGGCGGGAGAAGAAGCTTATTGTTACCGGGAGGGATTATTGGAATGCGCAAAATTATTGTAGGCAGCAGACAAAGCGCGCTGGCGCTGACCCAGACGGGGCATGTCATTGATGATCTGACCCGGCTGAGTGAGAAGCATGGCTTCGGGTTCACCTTTGAGGTGCACAAAATCATTACCAAAGGCGACCGCATTCTGGATGTTACCTTATCCAAGGTCGGGGGCAAAGGGCTGTTTGTGAAGGAAATCGAGCAGGCGATGCTTGATAAAGTAATCGATATGGCTGTACATAGCATGAAGGATATGCCCTCCGAACTGCCGGAGGGTCTGATTAACGGCGCTGTTCCCAAGCGGGTAGACCCGCGTGACTGTCTGATTGCAACAGGTGCAGCAGGTCTTGATGAGCTGGCCGCGGGTGCGCGTGTGGGCACAAGCAGCCTGCGCCGCTCCAGCCAGCTTGCCGCGCTACGACCGGATCTGGTTATTGAGCCGGTGCGCGGCAACATCGATTCCCGGCTGAAAAAGCTGGAGAACGGCGAATACGATGCCATCCTGCTTGCGGCAGCCGGCCTGACCCGGATGGGCTGGCAGGACCGCGTGACCTCCTACCTTGAGCCGGAGGTGTGTCTGCCTGCAGTCGGGCAAGGTGCTCTCGGTATTGAATGCCGCGAGGACGACGCCGAGCTGCGCAGCTTGCTTGCGCTATACAACGATGAGCAGACAGCTCTTACGGTGGCGGCGGAGCGGACTTTTCTAGGTGCGCTGAACGGCGGCTGCCAGGTGCCGATTGGTGCTTATGCAGTGCTTGAGGCAGAGGGCGCTGCGGTTGGAGAGAGCTCCGATAATCAGGGGAGTGCTGCCGGAGGTGCTGCGGGTCAATCCGGAGAAGCCGGGCTGCAGGGGTCAACTCATTCGGCAGAGCGGGTAATTACTCTGACAGGGATGGTAGGGACACCGGACGGGTCAGTGATCCTTAAGGAGACCATGACGGGCACAGACCCGGTATGGCTTGGTGAAGAGGTGGCCCGGAAGCTGATTGCCCGGGGCGCAGAGAAGATTCTGGCAGATACAAGGGGATGATGGAGATGGCGGAGAAGACGGGGAAAGTATATCTGGTAGGTGCAGGACCGGGCGATGCGAAGCTGATCACTGTGAAGGGGCTGGAGTGTATCCGCAAGGCGGATGTGCTGGTCTACGACCGGCTGGCAAGTCCCCGGCTGCTGAAGCAAATGAAGCCCGGCGGAGACAAAATTTATGTCGGCAAGCTGCCCGACCGCCACACCATGAAGCAGGAGGAGATCAACCAGCTGCTGGTTGATCTTGCCCTGGAAGGCAAGACGGTGGTGCGGCTTAAGGGCGGGGACCCGACGATTTTTGGCCGGGTGGGCGAAGAAGCGGAGCTGCTGCGCCGGAACGGCATCTACTATGAGATCGTACCGGGCATTACCTCGGCGATCAGCGTGCCGGCCTATGCCGGCATTCCGGTTACCCACCGGGACTATGCCTCCTCCCTGTCGATCATTACCGGGCATGAAAGCCCGGACAAGCTGGATCTGTCCATTCACTGGGACAAGGTTACGAATGCGACCGGCACGCTGGTCTTCCTAATGGGGGTAGCTAAGATCGGCTACATCAGCAGCCAGCTGATCAAGCACGGCCGTCCGCCGGAGACCCCGGTGGCGCTCGTGCGCTGGGGCACGCGCGCAGAGCAGGATACGCTGACCGGCACGCTCGCCGACATCGAGGCGAAGGTGCTGGCGGCGGACTTCAAGCCGCCGGCGGTCATTGTCGTCGGCGAAGTGGTGCGCCAGCGCCAGCAGCTGATGTGGGCCGAGGCGCTGCCGCTGTTCGGCAAGCGCATCGTGGTCACCCGCGCCCGCAGCCAGGCGAGCGAGCTGGTGGACCGCATTGAGGAGCTCGGCGGCGAGCCGTACGAGTTCCCGGTCATTGAGACGGTCATGCCGGCAGGCGAAGAGAAGAAGGCCGCCATTGCTTCCGCGCTTGGCGCGCTGGAAGCCTATGACTGGGTCTTCTTCACGAGCCCGAACGGCGTGGAGTTCTTTTGGCGCCACCTGGCGGAGCTCAGGGTGGACATCCGCGGCTTGCACCGCGCGCGCATCGGCGCGGTGGGGCCGGCCACAGCCGCCGCGCTGGCGGAGCGGGGGCTGGTGGCTGAGGAGCTGCCCGTCCGCTTCCAGGCGGAAGGGCTGCTGGAGGCGTTTGGCCCGCGGCTGGAGGCGGGCCAGAAGGTGCTCCTGCCGCGCGGGGACCTCGCGCGGGAGTGGCTTTCGGCCAAGCTGCGCGAGCTTGGGCTGGAAGTGACCGAGATCGACACCTACGAGACGGTGGTGACGGGAGAGGACGACATCGAGCTGCTGCGCCTGCTCGAGGAGAAGCGCATCCATGCGGTTACGTTCACCAGCTCCTCGACGGTGCGCAACTTCATCGAGATCCTGGCGCGCATGGGTCTGGAAGATCCGGTGGCCGTGCTGGCCGGCGTCAAAATCGCCTGCATCGGCCCGGTGACCGAAGAAACGGCCGTTGCCGCCGGCCTGACCCCGGGCCTGCTGCCGGACGAGGCCACGATCGAAGCACTGGTGCAGGAGCTGTGCCACTGGAACGAGTCTACGCGAGTACGATAGGAGCTAGATACACTGCTGGCGGGCCAGATTGATGAGGAGGCGGCTTATGCCTTTTTGCGCAGGCGGTTCGGAGAAGCCGCAGTACGGGGTGTGTTGGATGAGCCTCTACGTGTTATTAGATGCACCAGCTGTCTGCAGAAGTGTTGAACATATTAGTTTGCCGGCTGGACGAGCTACGCAGCGTGTTGTTAGATGCACCAGTTGTCTGCAGAAGTGTTGAACATATTAGTTTGCTGGTTGGATGAGTCAAGCTGCGTGCTGTTAAATACTCCGGTGGTCTGCGTTAAGGCAGGTAACACTCTCCTGATGCGGTTTAACTGCACTTTGTGCAGCTAAAACGGTCATATTTGGCTGGTGCGCGTGAATAGCTGCACTCCATACAACTAAAGTCGCCTATTTCGGCTGAAAGCTGCTTTTTCAGCCAAAATAGCTGCACGAAGTGCAGCTAAACGGGTTACTCAGAGGAAAACGGACGGAATAGCTGTACAGAGTGCAGTTAAAGTTAGTATGAGGCTGGGACATTCGGCCGGAGCAGCATAATAGTACTCACAACACAACATCCAGCAACAAACAGAAACGATGTGGTACACGACCACGCGATGTTTCGCATTGTTTGATGTTTATGGTTTAGTTTTGCCCAACCCGGGTTGCCACACGTGGCATACCAACATTGCAGGTACTCCGGACATGTGCTGACATAGCTCAGCGCTGCCGGACTTTTTTACATATTAACTACACAGGAGGATACATCAATGAGCTTTCCAATTACCCGACACCGCCGTCTGCGCGGTACAGCCGGAATCCGCGGGATGGTGCGGGAGACTGTGCTGAATACGCTGGATCTGATCCAGCCGATTTTTGTGACTTACGGGACAGGTGTAAAGACGGAGATTGGCTCGATGCCGGGCGTGTACCATTTTTCAATGGATATGCTGAAGGCCGAGGTGGACGAAATTGCTGCTCTGGGAATACCGGCGGTTCTGCTGTTTGGGATTCCGGAGACGAAGGATGCGGTAGGTTCGTCCGGCTTTGCGGATGACGGGATTGTGCAGGAGGCAACACGCCTGATCAAACAATGGTACCCTGAACTGCTCGTTGTAGCTGATACCTGTCTGTGTGAGTTCACGGACCACGGCCATTGCGGCATGGTTCACACTCATGTGGTTGACGGCGTAGTGCATGGGGATGTCATTAACGATGCTTCGCTTACGCTGCTGACCCGTACTGCGGTATCGCAGGCCAAGGCCGGGGCGGATATTATCGCGCCTTCGAACATGATGGACGGTTTTGTGCAGGCGATCCGCGCCGGACTGGATGAAAATGGTTTTGAGCATGTGCCTATTATGTCCTATTCGGTAAAATACGCCTCCGCCTTCTACGGCCCGTTCCGCGAGGCTGCTGATTCTGCGCCGCAGTTCGGCAACCGCAAAACATACCAGATGGACCCGGCTAACCTGCGGGAAGCGATCCGCGAAGCCGACTCCGATGTGCTTGAAGGTGCAGACATGCTGATGGTTAAGCCGGCGCTGGCTTATCTCGATGTGATCCGGACGATCCGCGACCAGTTCGATCTGCCGCTGGTGGCTTACAATGTGAGCGGTGAGTATTCGATGGTCAAAGCGGCGGCGCTGCAAGGCTGGATCGATGAAAAAGCAATCGTAATGGAGATGCTGACCGGCATGAAGCGGGCGGGCGCGGACATTATTATCACTTATTTTGCCAAGGATGCAGCCCGCTGGCTGCGCGGCTAAACTAACGAACAGAACAGGAGTGAATAACATGGGCAATGTGCCATTGTCGCGCCGGGAAGAGGCTTCCCGGAACGCTTTTGAAGAAGCTAAGCAGTATATTCCCGGCGGGGTGAATAGCCCGGTGCGGGCGTTCAAATCGGTCGGCCTGACACCGGTGTATGTGGATCACGGGATCGGCTCGCGTATTTATGATATTGACGGCAACAGCTTTATCGACTATGTCTGCTCCTGGGGCCCGCTTATTATGGGACATGCCCATCCAGAGGTGGTTAAAGCTCTGCAGGAGACTGCGGTAAAAGGGACAAGCTTCGGTGCGCCGACGCTGCTGGAGACGGAGATGGCCAAGCTGGTCGTCGAGCGTGTGCCGTCCGTGGATATCGTGCGGATGGTTAACTCCGGTACGGAAGCTACCATGAGCGCAATTCGTCTGGCCCGCGGCTACACCGGACGCAGCAAAATCCTCAAGTTCGAAGGCTCGTACCACGGTCATGCGGACAGCCTGCTGATCAAGGCGGGATCGGGTGTCGCTACGCTGGGCCTGCCGGACAGCCCGGGCGTGCCGGAAGGGGTAGCGGTGAACACGATCACTGTACCTTACAATGACCTGGAAGGTGTCAAAATCGCCTTCGAACGCTACGGCAACGAAATCGCCGCAGTTATCGTCGAGCCGATTGCCGGCAATATGGGCGTTGTGCCGCCGCAGCCGGGCTTCCTTGAGGGCTTGCGCAAGGTGACTACGGGTTATGGGGCGCTGCTGATTTTTGATGAGGTGATGACCGGATTCCGGGTGAACCGCAGCTGTGCGCAGGGCCTGTTCGGTATTGAACCAGACCTGACCTGCTTCGGCAAGGTCATCGGCGGCGGTCTTCCGGTCGGCGCTTACGGCGGCCGCAGGGAGATTATGGAGCAGATGGCTCCGGCGGGGCCGATCTACCAGGCGGGTACGCTCAGCGGGAATCCGCTGGCGATGGCTGCCGGCTACAGCACGCTGAAGCTGCTGACTCCTGAAGTGTACGACCGTCTGGAAACGCTGGGCGCGCGTCTGGAAGCCGGGTTGAAGCGCAACAGCGCCGACACCGGAATTCCGCTGACGGTCAACCGGATCGGCTCAATGGTCTGTCCGTTCTTCACGGAAGGGCCTGTCTATAACTTCGAAACGGCTAAATCCAGCAATCTGGAGCAATTCCGCAGCTACTTCGGCAAAATGCTCGACCAGGGCATTAGCGTGCCGCCATCCCAGTTCGAGGGGATGTTTGTGTCAGGCGTGCACAGCGAGCAGGATATCGACGATACGCTGGAGGCCCACTACCGGGCGCTGAAGTCGCTGTGACGGCTGGCGGCGGGGATAAGCCGAGAAGCGGCGGCTGGGATAAGCCTGTAAGAGGCAGTGAGAATAAAGCAGTTACGGGCGCTGAGGATAAAGCGGCAAGAGGCCGCTGGGATAAGCCTGCAAGAGGCAGTGAGAATAAGACGGTAAAGGGCAGCTGGGATAAAGCGGTCCAGGGTAGCGGGAATAAGGCTGCTAAGGGCGCCGGTGACAAGGCAGTAACAGGCAGTTGGGATATAACCGCAAAAGGCAGCGGGAACCAAACTGTACAGAGTGCCGTCAACAAGGCCGCCAACAGCAGCAGGGACCGAGCTTTAAAAAACGCCGAAAATAAAGCGGCAGAGAACGCAGGGAATAAGCTGTTTCCAGGCGGAGGCGCCTGGAAACGGCGCGGGGAATGGCTCGAAGCCATGCCGGGCCGGGCCCTTACCGGCGCAGCCGATAAGGAGGCTGCCATTGACCGCTGGCTGCTGGAGACTGCCGGGATGCCGGCAAAGCTCCATGCCCGGCTGCGCCGCGAAGGCGGCATCCAGTGGCGGGGCGACCGGCTGCGGCTGGCGCTTTGGCCTGAGCGGGAAGCCGGCATTGAGCCGGTGTGGCAGGAGGCTCAAGTGCTGTACGAGGATGATTTTTGCCTTGTCGTCCATAAGCCTGCGGGTATGGCGGTTCACCCGGACGGCAGCGGATCGGACACGACGCTGGACCACCTTGTAGCCGGGCATTACGCTGCTTCCGGCGGCGGCATTCCCGTGCGCCATATTCATCGTCTGGATAAGGATACGACCGGACCGGTGCTGTATGCGAAGAATGAGTACGCACAGCTTGTACTCGATGAGGATATGCGCAGCAAGGATATTTCGCGGCGCTATGCGGCAATCGTTGATGGGGCCGTGCCGGCTCAGCTCACGGTCATCGACGAACCGATCGGCCGCGACCGGCATCATGCGTCGCGGCGGCGGGTATCGCCCGGCGGCCAGCCGGCGGTGACGCTGATCACCGGGCTAGAGGTGCTGCGAGGTGCAACCTCGTTGCAGGTTGAGCTTGAGACCGGACGGACGCATCAGATCCGCGTCCACCTGAGCCACGCCGGCCATCCGCTCATCGGAGATGAGCTGTACGGCGGGCCGCGCTGGGGGCTCGCTGAACGCGGCCGCCAGGCACTGCACGGCGAAGCGCTGGCGTTCCGCCATCCGTGGACCCGGGAGCTGACCGTGGTGGCAGACCCGTGGCCGGAAGATATGCTCCGGCTGCGTGAGTCGCTGGGCGGGGCGCCGGTGTAGACCTGCCGAGCTGCCGCCGCGAGTGGAGTTACCGGCGGGAATTGCGGGAATGTTGTTACTGGGCGGAATGTTACTGTAAACGGCAGCGTCTGTATAGTGTTTGGTGCTTTATAGTAACTGAATGGCCTCAGCCGCTGGTTTATTGTATTAGGAGTAACTGAGCAGTGTAGGATGCATTCTGGTGCTTTATGGTAACTGGATAGGTCCAGCCGTTGGCTTATCGTATTAGGAGTAGCTGAGCGGTGTAGGACAGTATTTTGGTGCTATATAGTAACTGCATGGCTCCAGGTTATACCTTGTGTATTAAGAGTAACTGAGCATTCTAGGACAGTATTTTGGGTGCTTTATAGTAACTGGGGCGCTTTATAGTAACTGAATAGCTCGGCACAGCGCTTAGTTGTGTGCGAGCCCTTAAGCTTGCCACAGTATCTAACTAGCGCCGTCATTACCTCACCTTAGGTTTGCCGAAGTTACTGAACAGCATCGAACGGTATCTTATTCTTGATTACATTGCAGTAACTGAACGACGGCAGGCCATTACACTGTGCGCGTTACAGTAACACAATGCGCCTAAGCTATCCTTGTCAGAACGCCGGATTAGCTCATAAAGACAGGTAACTACTGACTGAACCTACAGCCAGATATGGCTGCGGGGTGTAGATAAGTTTGTTTGGGCAGCCGTTGCCTTTTGTTCATTTATAACCCGCATGACCCGCTGGCAGCTTGGCGGGGAGTGCGGGTTTTGCTATGCAGAGGCTAGGTGGAAGGTATGTGGTTTGACTTTTACGGCTCTTGTGCCCCCACTTATTTTTCTCTCTACGGAATTAAGTGGATTTTGGTCACCTATTGTTCAGTTTGTTGTTCCGCGACAGCGATTAGTGGGAAAAAGGTCACTTAATATGGCTATTTTCGCTGTTTGAAGGGAGAATGCCCGAATTAGATGACGTTTTTCCAACTAAAGTGTGCTAATGTCCGATTTTCGTTGAATTAGGTTACCTAATTACAACTAATTAACAATTTAGCTCCCCAGTGAGCTTTTACCCGCATATAGCGACCTGCTCCCCTTCCGCACATAGCGACCTGCTCCCCTCCCGCATATAGCAACCTGGTCCCCTCCCGCACATAGCAGCCTGCTCTCCTCCCGCACCCAGCAGCCTGCTCCCCTCCCGCACCCAGCGACCTGCTCCCGCATACCTCGCAAATCGCCCCTAGACTGCCCGATTTCCACCCTTTCGGTCCGCCGCAGAATCGAACCCTGCCGATTTTGGGTATAACACTATTAAGCGGTTTTAGATTAGTGTTAACAGACTGGGGGTCGGGCCATGAAGTGGCAGGGAAGAAGAGGCAGCTCGAATGTGGAGGACCGCAGAGGCAGTGGCGGCGGCGGTGGAGGTAAGCTGATTGGCGGCGGGATCGGCGGCATTATACTGGTCGTTGTAGTCACGCTGCTCAGCGGCGGTAATGTCGGGGATATTCTGGGGAATCTGACCTCGGGCGGAACCGCCACCGGAGGCGCCCCTTACCAGGAGAGCGCTGAAGAACAGGAACTGGCGCAGTTTGTTTCTGTTGTGCTGGCGGATACGGAGGATGTGTGGAGCGAGCTTTTTGCCCAGCAGGGGCTGACTTATACGGACCCGACACTCGTGCTGTACAGCGGCAGTGTCAATTCGGCCTGCGGGACGGCGAGCTCGGCGGTCGGGCCGTTTTATTGTCCGGGCGACAGCAAGCTGTATATTGACTTAAGCTTCTATGATGAGCTGCAGCAGCGCTTCCAGGCGCCGGGGGATTTTGCAATGGCTTATGTCATCGCCCACGAGGTGGGGCATCATGTACAGACCCTGCTTGGAACGACGAAGCAGCTGGATGCATACCGCCGTACTCTGAGCGAGACGGAATACAATAAGTATCAGGTCCGCTTCGAGCTGCAGGCTGACTATCTGGCCGGTGTCTGGGCTAACCATGCCCAGGGGATGAATCTGCTGGAGGAGGGTGATCTGGAGGAGGCGCTGACTGCGGCCAGTGCGGTCGGTGATGATACGATCCAGAAGCAGGCCCAGGGCTATGCGGTGCCGGACAGCTTCACCCACGGAACCTCGGAGCAGCGCAAACGCTGGTTCTACAAAGGCTTTAACAGCGGCACCATTGCCGGCGGGGACACCTTCAACACAACCGAGCTGTAGAGGAATGCGGGACGGTTTATGGAGCTCCTGAGGTACCTTCCGACGCATCTTCCACACAATAAAAAGAGCCGTTTCAGCCGGAAATCCGGTGAAACGGCTCTTTTGTCATACCAGCCTAATCCTCCAGCGTGTTCTTCGACGACAGCCGGTTGCGGCCGAGCTTCTTGGACTCCAGCAGCAGCTGGTCGGCGCGGACGTACCCTTTTTCCATGGAAATAGTCTGGTCCGCTTTAAAGTAATAGAGGCCAAAGGAAGCCGAATAGCTCACTTCGATCTGCTGCTCCTCATACTCGGCTGTGGCGCTATGGCTGCCCACATCCAGAAGAGTCTCCTGCACGATCATACGGCACTCGCGGAAAGACTTGTTTCTCAGGAACATGGTGAATTCCTCCCCGCCGCTGCGGAACAGGACATCCTCGTCCAGGAGATGGGCCTTGAGCGTATTGGCAAAATGCAGGATAACCTTGTCGCCGACGGCGTGATTGTAGGTATCGTTGATTTTTTTGAACCGGTCGATGTCAGCTACGACGATGCCGATGAATTCCCCGCTGTGGTCCAGCTCGTTCATCATTTTATCCATATGGGCCCGGTTAAAGGTTCCCGTCAGAAAGTCCTGGTAGGCCATCTGCTCGAACTTGTCCCGCTCGAACTTGTGCTGGGCGCTCTGGGATTTCGAGAAAAAAGAGAGGCTGACAATATAATTCAGCAGGAACAGCGCGATCAGCATCTCCCATTTCTCCATTTGCAGCAGACGCAGCAGCAGGGCGTTGGTCAGGGCAACCTTGCTGAAATCCAGCAGGTTTCTGCTTTTGAACAGCAGGTTGACCGCTTCCTGGCGTGTCTTGATGTCTCCTGACAGGGCAAAGGTGATGACCAGAAACCCCGAGGACAAAAAGGTGGTCACACAGACCACCAGCAGGAACAGCAGCCAGTAACCGGCCGGAAGCTGGGAGGCATACGGATAGAGCAGCGTATACAGGTAATAAGCCGCCGTACCGCCGAGCGTGAAGGAGCCGATATTATAAAAAGCGTCCAGGAATTCTCCCGGATCCGCCGTTTTGGTTTTCTTTTTATAAAGATACACGGTTGTCCGGTAAAAAATTTCATAAATCAGAGTCCCGAGCGGTCCGGCAAAAATACCGAAGGAGGAGGTGTAGCTGATCGCATAATCAATCGTCGAATTGCCGCTCCGGGTCACAATGCGCAGCTGAAAATAAAAGCTGGCGAATACCCAGTAGAGCAGCATGGCTTTTATATAGGTAACATCCAGAACCGCCGCAGGGTGCGTAAAAATCGCCAGGCCCACAGCCGCCGCAAACAGCGAAAGGTCAAATACCCTTGCTTTAGACATAGCAGTAACATTCCTTTCAAGAGTTATACCGATTATACCCGAAATGCCCCTGTGTGATGAAAATAGTTTCGCAAAAATTCATATGACCTCTACCCATACCGCAGAAAGGGCGCCGGACATATAATAATCTGTTCATACTAATGCCGGAGGCTTCTTATTACGGAAGAATTCTAGGATAAGAGGAGAGTGACTCATGAAAATACTGCTGGTTACCTACTGGGGGCTCACCAATATGGGCGGGATCTGGACGTATATGAGACAGCTTGCAGACAAGCTGGGCGGGCAGGGGCATACAGTAACGCTAATGGGCAGCCATGTGGATAGCAATACGCTGTATCTGCTGGACCGGAATGTGTTTTTTGATAAAAAAGCTTATTATTCTGCCCTTCTCCCTTATCTGGACCCGCTGCAGTTTCCGCATTTGCATCAGGAGCACGGTATTTTCAGCTTTGAGCTGGGCCGTTACGTGTTTGAAGGCGGGGCTGCGGCGCTTGGGCTTGAGGATTATGACGTCATCCATGCCCAGGACCCTATTTCTGCATATGCGCTGAGGCGGATTATGAAGCGTCCGGTGCCGCTGGTCGCAAGCGTTCACGGGGCACTCGCCCGCGAATCGTATTATGAGTACCGGGGGCTAGAGCCGGGGCTGACCCTGCAGGAATATGAGAGCAGACCGATCTGGAGCTATTTCCGGCGGATGGAGCAGCTTGGGGCGCAGGCGGCTGATCTGATTCTGGTCTCTTCAAAGTGGATTGGACAGGTTGTGGGCGGACACGGGGTGGCAGCGGACCGGGTTCATATACAGCCTTACGGCGTTAATCTGCGGGAGTACCGGGAGAAAGCTGCGGTGGCTGCACCCCTGAACCCTGTTCCCGGCAAAAAAACCATCATGTACGCGGGACGCCTTGAATACATCAAAGGGGTCCACGTATTAATCAGTGCGCTCGGCCTGCTGAAGCAGCGGCGCGGGGACTGGACCTGCGTCATTGCCGGCAGCGGGAGCCTGCTGGAGGAGCTGAGGGTACAGGCGAAGGAATGCGGTGTTCAGGATGACGTTGTATTTTCCGGAAAAATAGACAATATCCCCTCCGCGCTGACTGCCGCGGATATATATGTCCAGCCCAGCCTGCAGGACACGCAGCCTTTTTCGGTGACCGAGGCGCAGCTTGCCGGTATCGCGCCGGTAGTGGCCGGTACCACCGGAATGCCGGAGATGGTCCGGCACGGGGAGACAGGCTGGATTGTTCCGGCGGAGGATGCCGCAGCACTGGCTGACCGGCTGGAGCTGCTGCTCCGTGATGATGCCCTGCGGGCCCGGACGGGCAGCGCGGCCAGGAAGTGGGCAACGCAGAACCGCTCGCTGGATGTGATGACTGAGGGCACGCTCAGGGTGTACCGCCGGGCGGCGGGGATGCGCAGCTGGCCGCTGCCGGGTCTTCCTCCGGGAGCCGGGCCTGCCGGGGACGGCGGAGCAATGCCGGGCGCGTTCCATCCGGCAGATCTGCTCAAAGTCATCTCGCCCGGCAATCCCCTGGAGCCGGTGCTGCGCAGCGCACTTCCGGCAGATTATCTGGTGCCGGATGCGGGTATTCTTTAAGATTGGCACGGCTAAGCCGGAGCTGCCGCGGTTGTGTCAATATGTCCAAATTAGTCATGCCGTCCTGATTGAAGCATATACATGTGGGGAGTAACATTTTGGGCTTATGCTCTGGGCTTGTCTCAGGGTTAGATGATGCCAAGAAGGAGGAAGTTTCCCGTGTTTGACCAGTCCCACGGCTTGCGGTTTGATATTTATGAACGCATTCACCTGCCTGCAGAACTTCCGGGAATCGCTGAGCTGGAAGAGGTGGAGCTCATTCCCGAAATACAGGTGATTCAGAGGGAAGACCGGGCCGAGCTCTATGGCCAGCTGCTGCTCACCGGACTTTACCGGGGAGAAAATGACCGGACGGAGCGCCTGGAGCATGCGATACCTGTTGAAATCACAGTCCCGCTGACCCGGGTCAGCTCACTTGATGACATAGGGGTGGAGATCGAGAATTTCGACATCGACCTGCTTACGATGCGAACCGTCAACATCACCGGCGTCCTGTCCCTGCGGGGGATCGGCGGAGCTGAAGCGGGGTCGGCCTGGCCGCAGGAGGAGTATACTGTAGCCTACTCTCCTGAGGAGGCTGACCGCAGCAGTGCTGCTCCGGAGGAAGCCCGTGAGCCTGAAGGTGACGCCCTGTATGAGAATTCGCTGTGGACTTACGGCGAAGGTGCGGCAGAAGTTCCTGCGGAGCAGCAGGAGTACACCTCATTTGTGCCGGATGAAGGGGCTGTAAGCCCGCTGGTTCTGGAAGGCTCAGTCTACACACAGGCGGCCGGACACGCTGCCCAGCCGCCGAAGGACAAGGAAGCGAAGCTGCGCACACATAGTCTGGAGGCGCAGTCCGGCTTCCCGGGCGGCGCGGCGGCGGAGGGCTGGCAGAAGGGCAAGGCCCCGGCCGAGCCGGTATCGGGATACTTTTTCGGTGCCCGCGAGAAGGAGAAGGCTGCGGCACCGCCGGCTTCTGCTGAGATTGTGCGGGCTGAGGCCGGCAATGCAGCAGAGGATATTGTCCCTGCGGCGCAGGACTATGCATTTGCTGACATTGCCTCCGGAACACTCTTTGCCGGGAACCGGGAGGAGCCGGTTGCTGCTGTTGAGGCGGAGACACAGGAGCCAAATCCGGCTCCGGCTGAGGCTGAGGCTGTCCTGCCTGATCTGGCGGACTTTAAGGAGAACGAGTTCCTTCCTTCGGCAGAGACGCTGCCCGCCCAGGAAGAAAAGGCCGATCTTAAGGTGGCACTCGGCAGCAAGAAGGAGGCGGATTCTGCCGCTAGGGAGCCTCTGACCTTCTCCTCCCTGCTCAGCTCAAGCCGGGCCCACAAGGAGCAGGAGAGTGCAATTGCCGCTGCTGAAGCGCCCCCGGCGGCGGTCCCTGAAGCGGCGAATGACAGCGACTGGAAGACCCGCTTCATCAGCCGGACCGGCGGTGCGGAGCTGTTCCGTAAGGTCCGGATGTGCATTGTGCAGCGTGAGGATACGCTGGACACAATTGCCGAGAAGTACCAGCTCAGCGCGCGGGAGCTGGTAATGTACAACCGGCTGGCCGGCCAGAGCGTGGAAGAGGGCCAGGTTTTATATATTCCTTAAGCCGCCAGGCGTAAGGAATGGAATGGGGCAGAGCAGCGGTTCCTGTTATCGGGGAGTGCTGCTCTGTTTCATTATGAAGGAAGGCCGGACCTGAGTGACTTTATTTTCACTCAAAAGGCCATTTTGGCACCCTAACGGACCGCATTTCCCTTATTGCCCCTCGAACGGTCATTAATGAGCCGATTATCAGCAGATAGAGTCACTGGTGGCCGTCAGCACGCCGAATAATGAAAGTTAGTGAAAGTAAGTGCATCTGAGTCCGTTGGAGCAGGGGATGATCAGGGACAGTCTATAAAGATCGGTATGTATAACTCCCTCTGTTTGTGCGTATGCTGGTTGACTAGGAATAGTACTAAAGGTATTATGGGAATAAGTAAAACTTAGCTAAAAGACTGGGAACGGGAAGAGTAGGCGGTCAGCCCTTCAGAGAGCGGAATTGCAAGTGCTGTGATTTTCCGCAGGATGTTTGACACCGAAGTCGCCCCGGAGTCGCCCTTCTGAACCTGCCGCCGTTCATCCGGCCTGCAGCGTAGGATGCGGCCGGACGCAGCCGTTATCTGCATGAGTGTCGCGCTAAGCTCCGGGAACCGCAGGGTGACCGGGCACAGGTGTATTTGCTGCTAGCGCGAAACAAAGGTGGTACCGCGAAAGAATGGCCTTTCGTCCTTTGAGACGAAAGGCCTTTTTGTATGTTCACAAGCTTATAAGTCTTCAACTCAAACCGTATCTTAATGGAGGTTCAGAACATGGCTGATCAAGGCAAAGCGGCAGAGATGCTGCCGGACACGCAGGAAGCGGCAGCGCAGGCTGCAGCTGACAATAGCACCAAGAACGACATGCCGACTACGTACGATCCGAAAGCGGCAGAGCACAAGTGGTACACCTACTGGATGGAGAATGAATTCTTCAAGGCCGGCCAGCGGCCGGACGCAGAGCCTTACAGCATCGTAATCCCGCCGCCGAACGTAACGGGGATGCTGCATATCGGGCACGCGCTCGACTTCACCCTGCAGGATATTCTGATCCGCACGAAGCGGATGCAGGGCTTCGACACCCTTTGGCTGCCGGGAACGGACCATGCGGGTATTGCTACCCAGACCAAGGTGGAGCAGAAGCTGCGCCAGCAGGGCATTTCCCGCCATGACCTCGGCCGCGAGAAGTTCCTGGAGCAGGTATGGGCCTGGAAGGACCAGTATGCCGAAACGATCCATGAGCAATGGGCGAAGATGGGCCTGTCCCTGGACTATTCCCGCGAGCGCTTTACTCTGGATGAAGGCCTGACCAAAGGCGTACGCCAGGTCTTTGTAGAGCTGTACCGCAAAGGCCTGATCTACCGCGGCAAGCGCATTATTAACTGGGACCCGGCTGCACGTACAGCCCTGTCCGATATTGAGGTTGAATATAAAGAGGTTAACGGGCACCTGTATCACCTGCGGTATCCGCTGAAGGACGGCAGCGGCCACATCACTGTAGCCACTACACGTCCGGAGACGATGCTCGGCGATACAGCGGTAGCGGTGCATCCGAAGGATGAGCGCTACAAGGATCTGATCGGCAAAACGCTGATCCTGCCGATTATCGGCCGGGAAATTCCGATTATTGCTGATGATTACGTAGATAAGGAATTCGGCAGCGGTGCGGTAAAGATTACTCCGGCTCATGATCCGAATGACTTTGAGGTAGGCCAGCGCCACAATCTGCCGCAGATCAATGTGATGGACGAAGGCGGCGTAATGAATGAGGAAGCCGGACCGTATAACGGCCAGGACCGCAGCGAATGCCGTAAGAATATCGTTGCTGATCTGAAGGAGCAGGGCGTCCTGATTTCGATCGAGGATCACGTACACCAGGTAGGACACAGCGAGCGCTCCGGCGCCGTAGTTGAGCCGTATCTGTCCACCCAGTGGTTCGTAAAAATGCAGCCGCTGGCTGAGGTTGCCATCAATGCGCAGAAGGAAGGCAACGGCGTTAACTTTGTTCCTGAGCGTTTCGAGAAGACCTACCTGAACTGGATCGAAAATGTACGCGACTGGTGTATCTCCCGCCAGCTGTGGTGGGGACACCGCATTCCGGCCTGGTACTCCGAGTCTACAGGTGAAGTATTCGTAGCCTACAGTGAGGAAGAAGCCCGTGAAATGAGCGGACTTGATGATCTGAAGCAGGATGAGGATGTACTGGATACCTGGTTCAGCTCGAACCTCTGGCCGTTCGCCACACTGGGCTGGCCTGACGAGAGCAGCAGCGACTACCAGCGCTTCTATCCGAACAACGTGCTTGTTACCGGATACGACATCATCTACTTCTGGGTAGCGCGCATGATCTTCTCCGCCTTTGAATTTACCGGCCAGAAGCCGTTCGCTGATGTATTCATGCACGGCCTGGTGCGCGATGCCGACGGCCGCAAAATGTCCAAATCGCTCGGCAACGGGATCGATCCGCTGGATGTTATCGAGCAGTACGGCGCGGACGCTATGCGCTATATGATTTCGACCGGTATTACTGCCGGGCAGGATCTGCGTTTCCGGATGGAAAAGGTAGAGCAGGCCCGTAATTTCGCCAACAAGATCTGGAACGCATCGCGCTTTGCGCTGATGAATCTGGAGGGCGTAAATTTTGCAGATATTGACATTACAGGTGAGCTTACTACGGCTGACCGCTGGATTTTGCACCGCCTGAACGAAACTTCCCGCGATATTACGCGTCTAATTGACTCGTACGAGTACGGCGAGACCGGCCGTCTGCTGTACAACTTCATCTGGGATGATCTGTGCGACTGGTATATCGAGTTCGCGAAGCTGTCGCTGTACGGCAGCGATGCTGCTGCTAAGGCCAAAACCCAATCGGTGCTCGCCTACGTGCTCGACCGCACGCTGCGCCTGATCCACCCGTTCATGCCGTTCATTACCGAGGAGATCTGGCAGCATCTGCCGCATGAGGGTGCGACGATTACGCTGGCAGAATGGCCTAAGTACGATGCAGCGCTTGAGAGTCCTGAGGCTGTAGCCGAAATGAACCTGCTGATGGACGTTATCCGTGCGGTACGCAACATCCGTGCAGAGGTTAATGTGCCGATGAGCAAAAAGGTAGAGCTGATCATCAAGGCAGGCAGCGCAGAAACACTCAGCATTATCAGCCGCAACGATAATTACATCGGACGCTTCTGCAACACATCTTCGTTTGAAGCCGGACTGGAGCCGCAGACGCCGGACAAAGTAATGTCCGCTGTGGTTACCGGAGCAGAGCTGCTGCTGCCGCTGTCGGGGCTGATCGATATTGACCAGGAAATCCTCCGTCTCGAAAAAGAAGTGCAGACGCTGAACAGTGAAGTGGAACGCGTTGAGAAAAAGCTTGGCAATCAGGGCTTTGTTGCCAAGGCTCCGGCTAAAGTCATCGAAGAGGAACGGGCGAAGCAGGCGGATTATTCCGCTAAGCGCGAGAAAGTGCTGGCCCGCATCGCAGAGCTGAGAGGATAAGGGATATGGAAGAGATGATTAGGAGCGGTAACGCCGCTCCTTTGGGTTCTTATACAGAAGCAGTGGACTGGATCAACGGGCTGATTCCGTTTGGCATCCGTCCGGGGCTGGAGCGTATTGAGCTCCTGATGGAGAAGCTTGGCAACCCGCACCGCAGGCTGAAGTTCATTCATGTGGCAGGGACGAACGGCAAAGGTTCGACCTGTGCTTTTTTGACAAGTGTGCTGCTGAAAAGCGGCTACAGTGTAGGGACGTTTACTTCCCCGTACATCACGAAATTCACCAATCGTTTTCAATATAACGGTACGGATATTCCCGAAGACACCCTTACTGCGCTTGCGGAGAAGCTGCGTCCCTTAGTGGAAGAGATCGCCGCCGGCGAGCTTGGTTCACCGACCATGTTCGAGGTCGCTACAGCACTGGCTATCCTCTACTACGCCGAATGCTGTTTCCCTGATGTAGTCGTATGGGAGACAGGGCTTGGGGGAAGGCTGGATGTAACGAACATCGTAATGCCGGTTGTTTCCGTAATTACCAATGTCGGACATGACCATACTGATGTGCTGGGCGATACGCTGGAGAAGATTGCCTTTGAGAAGGCCGGGATTATTAAGCCCGGTGTTCCTGTGGTCAGCTGTGTCAGCCAGCCGGAGGTTATCTCTGTCCTGAAGGCCAGGGCAGAAGCCTGCCGCTCAACGCTCTATCTGGCCGGGGAGGACTTCAGCTACGAGCTTGCGCGGATTGAAGACGGTGTTCAGCATTTCAGCTTCAAGGGTCCGTTCCGCCCGTTTGAGGCCGGCATTGCCATGAAAGGCGAGCATCAGCTTAGCAATGCAGCCGGAGCGATGATGGTGCTGGAGGTTCTGCGCCAGTACATGGCTTTTGTGCTGGATGATGAGGCTGTGCTAGATGGCTTCCGCGATACCTTTTGGGCCGGACGGCTGGAGGAAGTAAGCAGCCAGCCGCGGATTGTACTCGACGGTGCGCATAATCCTGAAGGTGCGGAGAGTCTGGCGAGAAGCCTGCCGCAGTTTTATCAGTACGGTAAATTAAATTTACTCATGGGGATGCTGGCTAATAAGCATCATGAGTCATACTTCAAGCATATACTGCCTATAGTGGATACGCTCATCCTGACCGAACCGGATTTCCGGAAGAAAATGGACGCGGAAGAACTGCAGGTCATCGCAGAACGTCTGCGGGAGAAATATGCCAAGAGCAATTTGGAAATTATAGTAGAACGAAATTGGGGCAAGGCGCTGCAGCTGCTGCAGTCGATTACGTCGGAGAAGGATCTGGCGGTCGTGTCCGGCACGCTGTATCTGATTTCTGATGTACGCAGTACGCTTTTGCAGCAACCCGATTCTGAAAAAGGCTGGTGACGAACTGTTGGATACTACTGAACGTGTACATTTTATAGGGATCGGCGGCTACGGAATGAGCGCGATTGCCCGGGTAATGCTGGAGATGGGATACACGGTTACGGGCTCCGATGTGGCTGCCCAGGAATTAACCGAAAAACTGATTGCCAAAGGTGCCAAGGTCTATATCGGACATACGGCGGAGCAGGTCAAAGGCGCAGATCTGGTCGTCTATTCGACCGCGCTGGCCAGCGACAATGTGGAGTGGGTGGAGGCTGAGCGCCTCAACATTCCGGTGCTGCACCGTTCGCAGATGCTGGCACGGCTGCTTAATGAACGCAAGGGGGTTGCCGTTGCAGGGGCGCACGGCAAAACAACCACCTCCTCGATGATCGCGCTGATCATGGAGGATTGCGGAGTGGACCCGACGTATATTATCGGCGGGGAGATTATGAATGTCGGCACAAATGCCAAGGCAGGACAAGGGGAATTCGTTGTTGCGGAAGCAGATGAAAGCGACGGCTCCTTCCTCCAGTACCACCCCTGGCTGGCGATTGTAACCAATATTGAAGCGGATCATCTGGAGAATTACGGCGGTGACTTCGGCAAGCTGAAGGCCGCTTACGTCCAGTTTATGAATCAGCTGCGTGAAGACGGCACGGCGATTGTATGTGCTGATGATGAGACAGCCAGCTCTCTTTTGTCTGAAGTGAAGGGGAGTATTATCACTTACGGTATTGATTCTCCGGATGCGGACTACACTGCTACTGATATCGTGCTGGGAGACAGAATGGTCTCCTATACGATGAATCATCAGGGACAGGTGCTGGGCAAGATTGAGCTGTCCATCCCGGGCAAATACAATCTTTATAACTCGATGGCAGCGGTAATCGCCTGCCTGAAGTCAGGCGTTGCCTTTGAAGCCATTGCTGACGCCATCGTGAAATTCCATGGCGCGAAGCGCCGCTTCCAGGTGCTGGGCGAGGTTAATGACATTCTGGTCATTGATGACTACGCCCACCATCCGACGGAGATTCAGGCTACAATCAGCGCCGCCAAGGCTACCGGCAAAAGGATTATCGCCGTGTTCCAGCCGCAGCGCTATACCCGTACCTTCTTCCTGCTGGATGCCTTCAGCCGTGCCTTCAGTGAAGCGGATGAGGTTATTATTACCGACATCTACTCGCCGGCCGGTGAGAAGCAGATTGAAGGGGTGACCTCTGCGAGGCTGGTGGAGCTTATTGTGCAGAACAGCAATTCCAGCGCAAGGCATCTGCCGACCAAGGAAGCGGTGCTTGCCGATCTGCAGGGCCGGATCGCTCCGGGCGATCTCGTGCTTACCATGGGCGCGGGTGATATCTGGAAGGTAGGCTATACCTTGGCAGAAGAACTGCGCGGACACGCGGCAAAAGAATAATTCAATCACGCTGTTCCTGCAGCTGCAGTGATTACGCGAGCCAAGCGTATTCCCTCTGGATACTCAGAGAGAATACGCTTTATTTATAGGTTTTTCGGGGCCCCCGCAGAGTATCTGTGTCTGCCTCCGTGAGTGGCACCGCTTTGTGGGGTATTTTGCTGCAGGTCAATTCTTGGCGGGTGTCTGCCGATAATAAACTTGGAGTGCTGAGAGCACAATGATAACGTCATTAATCCCCGGACATGTGGTGGTGTAGATATGGATTTTCAGCTTGATATCGGAACCTTATTGTACCTTTTTATCTTTGGAAATTTATTTACGGGGCTCTTAATAACCTTTTACCGCTTTCATTCGCCGAAAGATATGGCTTCCCTCCTGTTTATCAGCGGCAAATGGGTGCAGGTGCTCTTTTGGAGCTCCATCCTGCTGTGGGATTCTCTGCCGCATAAGCTGATGATTCCGCTCAGCAATTTCCTGATTCTGCTGGGGGGACTGCTGGAAATTACCGCACTGCTGATGATGATGGATATATTCGGACGGACGGCCAAGCTGTATTTTACGGCGTTGACGGCTGTAAGTGTGGCCAGCTTTTGCATAATTGCACTGTTCTTTAACCAGGCCAATCTGCGTGTGGCTTCAGCTTCACTGTCTGTGATGCTATATGTCCTGTATCCGGCTGTCCGGCTGACCACAGGCAAGGAGACACCTCCGCTGCAGCGGATTACCGGTTATGTTTTTTATGGAATTGCCTTTACTATGCTGGGCCGCTTCTTCGTAGCGCTGTTTGTTGAACCGCAGATGGGTGCGTTATCGGCCAATATGGCGCAGTATCTTTATTATGTGGGCATGTTTTTCATGCTCGTAACGGGAACCGCAGCCTTTATTCTTCTTTCCAATGAGCATTCCTATGAAAAGCTGAAAAGAATTGCTACCTACGACTCCCTCACCGGTATCCTTAGCCGCAGGGCATTTTTGCTGGAGGCGGAGCTGAAGCTTGCCCTTGCTGTGAAGAAGGGACAGGTCTATTCCCTGCTGCTGCTGGATCTTGATCATTTCAAGAGAATTAATGATACCTACGGGCATGATAAGGGAGATAAGGTTTTGCAGGATTTTGCCTTTACGGTGGAGAACAATCTTGGCAACGGTGATCTGTTCGGAAGAGTGGGCGGAGAGGAATTTGCAGCCGTTCTGTACGGTCCGGATGAAGCTGAGAGTATAAATAAGGCAGAGCAGCTGCGGAGGGCGGTAGCTGAGGCCTCACAGACCGGCGGACACGGTAAATATACAGTAAGCATCGGGGTCATTACGGTTCTGCCCGATTCGCGGACCTCGGTGAACATGCTGTTCAAGCTGTGCGACCGGGCGCTTTATCAGGCCAAGCAGGAAGGAAGAAACCGGGTTGTCTGTTACAGCTGCCTGGAGGAGTAACCGCCCGGTAAATACATATAAGAATCAGGAAAAATGCGGGCAGGAAGGTGAGCCTCATCACGACAGCTGTCAGTTTTGATTTTAATACCATGCTGGTATGCCTTTTTATCGTCAATTTATTTACAGTCCTGTTCATGCTGTCGTACCGTTCGAGGTATCCGGAGGGGAGCGGACTGAGGATATATATCACTGCCAAGCTGATTCAGCTGCTGATCTGGGCGCTGCTTCTGCTGGAGGCGGCTGCAGAGCTGCGCGGTATCCGTCTGCCGGTTATGCTCTTATCACTGGCCGGGGGAGCCGGGGAGGCTTTTGCCCTGCTCAAGCTGCTCGGTGCATACAGCGGAGCAGTCAGGCGGCTGTATTTCTGGCTTGCCGGCCTGTCAGGCGCAGGTATGCTCGTGCTGGAACGGCTGCTGCCGTCAGCTGCGCCTGCCGGTGCGCTGGCTGCAGCAGCGGGGGCAGCCATGATTGCGTACCCTGTATATCTGCTATGTGTGAAGCGCAAAGAAACGCCGCTGCAAAAGCTGATGGGTCTGCTCTACAGCCTTGTCATAATCGCACTGCTCGGACAGGCTGTCCATCTTATGCTGGCATCCGGCTTGAATCATTTATGGGTTAATTCCTTGCTGGAGGGCATGTTCTATATCAGCCTTTATCTGCTGATGTTTCTGGGTACCGCCGGGTATATGCTGCTCACGCGGGAGCATACCTACGCCGAGCTTGAGCGCGTGGCAACCTATGATGAGCTGACCGGTCTTCTGAACCGCAGAGCCTTTGTGCTGCGAGCCCGTCCGATGATAGCGGCTGCGGCCAAGGGGAATCAGCCCTTTTCTTTTCTGCTGCTTGACGTTGACCATTTCAAGCACATTAATGATAGCTTTGGGCATGACACCGGGGATAAAGTGCTGTGGGATTTCTCGCGCAAAATCGAGGAGCAGCTCAGCAGCGGTGACCTGTTCGGCAGATTCGGCGGCGAGGAATTTGCAGTGCTTTTGCACAGGGCTGATGAAGCAGACAGTGAGGAGCTTGCCGAACGGCTCAGGCGTTGCGTGCTGGGTGCCGTTATTGATGATACCCTGCTGCCGTACACGGTCAGTATCGGAGTTATTACCATCCTTTCGGAGAAGCGGATCAGCCTGAACCGATTATACAGGCTCACGGACGCCGCCTTGTACGAGGCTAAGCAGACAGGCCGCAACCGGGTAGCCAGGACCTATGAATACAGCATTTTAGCTGACGAGACAGTACCTTCCTCATTATGAGCAGGGTGCTTTTTTTTTAGCATATTAAAACTTTTATATATTATGAAATAATTTTCAAATAATTAAGAAAAATTTCCATTATGGAGTGGGATTGGGCATACGTATGGGTAATATATCCTAGACATCAGCGCCAGGGCAGATTGTGATACATATAGAACGTAGGAGATGTGATGATGACCAAGGAGAGAATCCTGTTTATTTCCGCAGAAAACCCTTTTCCGCAGGACAGCGGTGGCAAGCTGAGAACCGGCAATATCCTGAATCTGCTCAAGACCAAATACGAGGTGGATCTGCTGACATACCGGAATAAGCGGGGAGAGGGACTGCAAGAGTATGCCCGGGGCTTTAATGTTCATGAGGTGGAGCGCACGGTGAGCTATCGCCAGGCCATGCTCCGCTCGCTCTATAAGTGGCGGAATTGCTCATACCTGAGTCATGCGGATAAGGACATGCAAGGCCGGATCGTTACGCTCAGCAGAGAGCACCGTTATGCTCAGGTCTTCATTTCTCACAGTCTGCTCGGCTCCTGTATTGATATTGTGCGCAGGGAGCTGCCTGAGGCGGTCATTATTACGGATGCGCATAATTTTGAGAGCAGCCTGTCTGCCCAGCTGGTGAAAAAAAAGCAGGGACTCGCCAGGCTCTACTTCAGGCTAAATGCGGTTTGGACCAGACAGGATGAGCTGAAGCTGATGGATAAGACAAGCCTGCTGCTGGCTACCTCGGAGCAGGATGGTCTGGCCTTCCGGGCCCTCTCAGCCAAAAATTCGCATAAGGTGCATGTCATCCCTAACTTTATCCGGATCAGCGACTATATTCTGAAGCCGGATTCGGGCAAAGAAAAGTGGATCATTCTGCCGGGCAACATGAACTATTTTCCGAACATTCATGCCGCCTCCTATTTCAGCAGGGAGATTTATCCCCTGATCAAAGCCGAGTTCCCGGATATTAAATGGTATATCGTCGGCCGGGATGTTCATCCGGAGGTTGCCGCCCTGGCTAAAAAGGACCCCTCTATTGTCATTACCGGTTACGTTGATAGTGTTGCCGATTATGTGCGGAAGGCCGGGGTTGTGGTTGTTCCCCTGCTGGAGGGCAGCGGTACGCGGCTTAAGATACTGGAGGCCTGGGCCCTGAAGACCCCTGTAGTCTCAACCGCGATTGGTGCGGAAGGCCTGCTCTGCGAGCATGGAAGCAATATTCTAATCGCCGACAGTCCGGCAGCCTTTGCCGGCAGTGTGCTGCAGCTTCTCCGGGACCGGGAGCACGGGAGACAGCTGGCGGATAATGCCTACCGGACACTGCTGGCCAATTATGAGGCGGAGAGTGTGAAGGAGAAGCTGCTGAGCCTTGTCTAAAGATATTCATATTTATAAGTTTTTTAATAAAATCTCCCATGAATCGACAGTCTTCTGCAGAAAATTGCGCTACTATTGATCTACAACTAAAGTTTCATAACGGGCGGCCGGATATGTATCCGGCTTGCTTTTTCTGCGGAAGAAGCTGTTATCCGTTATTTATACAGGCCAAGGAGTAGAGAGATGAGAGAGAAGCTGCTGTACCTGTCCGCCCGGAACCGGGGGCTGGAGGAAGATGTAGAGGAAGAAGCCCGCACCGAAGGGATGATTCGCATCCTGATGGAGCGGTTTGATATTGATTTGCTGGAGTTCTGCAGCAGCCGTAACACCCAGCTGAGGCCCGACCCTGCGTTAAGAATACATGCCGTTACGCCGGCGCCGAGGCCGCATACGATACTGAGGAATTCGCTCAATAAGCTGCGCGGGAGCACCTTCCATACCGAGACGGATAAGGATCTGCAGGCTGAGATCAGACGCCTGTGCGGGTCCAATCAATACAGCCATGTATTTATTACCAGGGGTCTGCCTGGCAGCAGCATCGACCTGTTGTCTTCGCTGCTGCCGGATGCCGTTATCATTACAGATGCCCTGCGGCTGGAGAGCCGGCAGGCAGAGGGCAAGGCAGCCGGCAAACGCGGCTTAAGCAGACGCTACCATATGCTGAATGCAGCGCTGTCCCGGCGTGATGAGCGCAGGCTGCTGAACAAGACCGGGCTGCTGCTGACTGCCTCGGAGTGGGAAGCCTTATCCTTCAAGGCTCTGTCCTTTGCAGATGCGGGCAAGGTTCATGTCGTGCCGCAGTTCATTGACATGGACGACTACGTCTACAGCGAGCCTCCCGTCAAGGAGGATGCGGTTCTGCTGCACTGGAATATGCATACAAGCCAGGGCAGGGATACTGCACTGACCTTTTATAAGAAAGTGTACCCGCTGATTAAGGACAAGGTTCCGCATTGCAAATGCTACATTGTCGGGCGGGAGATTCATCCTGAGGTGTCCGCGCTGGCCAAGCTGGATTCCTCTGTAATTGTCATAGAGGGCGGGGATGCGTCTGACTATATCCGCCGTTCCAAGGCCGTAGTCGCCTCACTGCGTGAGGGCTGCGGCGGCCAGCTGCGCATTCTGGAAGCGTGGGCGCTGCGTACGCCGGTGGTTACCGGGGTGAAGAGTGCAGAAGGCCTGACCTGTGAGCCGGGGCGCAACATTCTGCTGGCCGGCACCACCGGGGAAACTGCAGGCCATGTGCTGAGGCTGCTGCAGACGCCGGAGCTGGGAGCGATTATCGCCGATCAGGCTTACCGGACACTGCAGAAGCATTATGAAGCCGGCAGCGTTAAGGCTAAGGTGCTTAGCCTGGTGTAAATATAGTAATATTATTATCGCAAAATAGCATATAACCCTCCTCTCTATCATATATTCTATTAACGAAATTAGGATAGTGGGGTGTAGATGTTGACTAACGGAAAGATGACGTTCCGCTTTGATACAGGCACAGGTAAGGATGGACAGGCAGGGAAAAGCGGGGGACGCGAGTCCGGCCGCGGCTCTCTCGGAACGGCCAGTGACTATAGCGCAGACAGGAATAACAGTGCTGACGGGGATAAAAGTCCGGGCAGGATTAGCAGCGTTGACGGGGACGGAAGTGCGGACAGACATACTAGCGTTGGCGGGGAGTACAGTGCTGGCGGGAGTTATAAGGCTGGCGGGGAGTACAATGCTGGCGGGAGTTATAAGACCGGCGGGGAATACAGTGCTGACAGGAATAATAAAACCGGCAAAAATTATAATATAGTGTCCTATCGTAATGCTAAAGCAAATGCGGATGCCAATGTGAATGCGAATGGCAATGCGAATGGCAATGCGAATGCGAATGCTTCGGCTGATGTCTGGCCGTATGATACGGCGGGTGAACCGGCTGGACGGGATCAGAACGTGGGCCGAAATGACAGAGGATTTGAACCGGGGCTGCAGCCTGTACGGTATGTGGAATGGGAGACCTCAGGCCGCAGCTCCGGATCTGTCAGCTCAGAATCTACCTTCTTCCGGGCTGAGCCGGTGACCGATTTGTGGGAGAAAAGCCCGCGCCGTATTCAGGATAATGATGCGGAGGATCAGTACGGATATAATACGCAGTATTCTGAGCCTCCGGAGGACGAGGAGCCCCGGGAATTCGGGGACATATCCTACTCCGGGCTCGGCTACGGGAACGGAGGCTACTACCAGACACGGCGGCCTGCCCGCTGGTGGAAATTTGCCCTTTCCGTTGCCGGAGCGCTTGGCACAGGCCTGCTGCTGGGCTATGCGGCGTTGAACTTCATCAGCGGCGTGAACGACAGCGCAGACGGGCCTGCGAATCCGGCGGCTGTGCAGAATGAAGCCGCTGGCGCCTCCGGACAGCCGGTTGATGCGGCTACCGGCCTGCCGGCCGCCGGAGAGAGCAGCGCTGCCGGACGCATTCCGGTTGCCATTGCTGCGCAGAGCTACTACCTGCTGCAATACGGGGTGTTCAGCACTCCTGACGGAGCAGAGCAGGCACAGCAGGAGCTGCTTGCTGCGGGGCTTGCTGCCGGGACTGATCCTGACGGGGGAAACCGCGTATATGCCGGGATGTCGCCTGACCGTGAGCAGGCTAAGCTTCTGAGCAGCGGACTGCAGCATCAGGGGATTGAGCTCTACGTCCGGGAGGTAACACTGCCGGCTGCAGAGCAGGCTGTTTTTGCCGGGCAGGCAGAGGCGGTAAACAGCTATTTCGCAGCCAGCGCTGAGCTGCTGAATGAGCTAAGCGGCCTGTCCGCTACGTTGCTCAGCGGAGCCGGCGGTCCAGCCGATACCGCTGCCGTCACGGATCTGCATATGAAATGGACTGAAGCGGTCAAAGCGCTGGAGCCCGGTTTAAGCGCTGAGGGCCAGAGCCTGTGCGCCGGCCTGGAGAAATCGGCGAGCCAGGGAATCGCTGCTCTGAACGAATACAATAAGAACCAGGCACAGGGCCTGCTCTGGGAAGTACAGGAATCCGTGCTGAGCTTCCTCGCCGGCCAGAAGACCCTGCTGTCTTTACTTAAATAGTCTGAACAAGCATCCCCCGGCTGCGTTAACCCGCAGTACCGGGGGATGCTTCTATGTCCTGACATCATAATGCTTATTATTCGCTTATGTGGATGAGTGATGGAGGGGAATGGCGGATTAATGAAGGTTGATGAACAAATTAAGTGGAAATTCGTCACCTAATTCCTCATCAGCCATCGAAAAAAGAATATTAGTGGGAAAAAGGACACTTAATTTACCGGATTCCGCTGTAATCAGGTTTTTTTGCTAAATTAAGTGACTAATTTCCACCTAATGATTAAAAAAGTAGAAAGTTGGAGGAATTAACTGTCGAAAATCCAACTAAATTTAGAGGCCCCACGTCTGCGGACCTTTGGGCCGCTAACCGAGTAACCGACCCAGCCACCGAGCAACTCAGCCACCCAGCCACCGAGCAACTCAGCCACCCAGCCACCGAGCAACTTAGCCACCGAGCAACTCAGCAACTCAGAGCCACCCAGCACCCGAGCACCCGAGCACCCGAGCACCCGAGCCACTCAGCCACCGAGCAACTCAGAGCCACCCAGCACCCGAGCACCCGAGCACCCGAGCCACTCAGCCACCGAGCAACTCAGAGCCACCCAGCACCCCAGCAACTTAGCCACCGAGCCACTCAGCCACCCAGCAACTAAGCACCTAAGCACCTAAGCACCCCAGCAAGTGAACCCCAACCCCAACCCCAACCCCAACCCCAACCCCAACCTTATACCTATCCACCAAGACGCTCCGCAGGACTTGTATCCCGCACGCCCAATACGCGGCTGAGGCATGTCCGGTGGTAATCATTTCCGCTGCGGATTTTGAGTTTGTATTGAGCCCCGTTTCACCGTATAATAATTAGGGTGTCAAAAAATGGCGAGGGAAGACGTGGATGAAGAAGAAAAATGTAGGAACACTGCTGTTATTTCTTATTCTGGGCTGGCTTGCCGGGGCGTGGATTGCCAAGCTGCTGGAGCCTGTAAAAGCCCTGTCTTTGCTTACAGCCTCGACTATACTCAAGTGGTCGCCGCAAGCCGATTTGGACATCATAACCTATGACATCACCATTCATTTGAAATTGAACCTGCTCAGTCTTGCCGGTATGATTACAGCCGTGTGGCTGTACCGCAGGCTGTAGCTTTCAGCTGCTGATTTTAGAAGGGACGTTTTATACAGTGGAGCATGACAACCCGCGAATCATTATTCTTGCTTCAGGCTCGCCGCGCCGCCGCGAGCTTTTGTCCAATCTCGGCCTGCCGTTTGAGGTGCTGGTCAGCGATGCGGATGAAAGTACACCTGCGGACTACACCCCGGAGATGATCGTGCATACCCTTGCCCTGCGCAAAGCGCAGGCTGCAGTGTCTGCTGCCGGAGAGCGGAATGCGGTTGTTGTCGGCAGCGACACGATTGTTGTGCTGGACGGTAAAGTGCTCGGCAAGCCGGCGGATGAGCAGGACAGCCACGCCATGCTGAGCATGCTTCAGGGCCGTACCCATCAGGTGTATACCGGCGTTGCCTGCATCGGACTGCCGGACGGCAGGTCTGAGGTAGCGCACCGCGTAACCTCAGTAACGATGAGGGCGCTCAGCGAAGATGAGATCTCAGCTTACATAGCGACCGGCGAGCCTGCTGACAAAGCCGGCTCCTATGCGATTCAAGGACTCGGTGCGACATTTGTCGAAGAGATCCAGGGCTGTTATTTCAATGTGGTCGGGCTGCCGCTGTCGCTGCTTGGCGGCATGCTGCCCCGGTTTGGCATATCTGTGCTGGGCCGGCAAGGATAGTACAGGAGAGAGGGATAGGGATGGAGTCGCAACCGTTTATGCTGCGGGACCTCCCCCATGAAGAACGACCACGAGAGCGCATGATGCATTATGGGGCGGAATCACTGAGCCAGGCAGAGCTGCTGGCCATACTCCTGCGCACGGGAACGCGCCGGGAATCAGCCATTCACATCGCCCAGCAGCTGCTGGGCCATTCAGGCGGACTCCGCGGGCTCGCGGACCTCAGCATTGAAGAACTTACGAATATCAAAGGCATCGGCCCTGCCAAGGCGGTGCAACTGAAAGCAGGCATAGAACTGGGCAGGCGGATGGCGAACTCCAGGCTTACTGAGCCGGTCATCATCCGCAGCCCGCAGGATGCAGCAGAAATTCTGACCGAGCAGCTGCGCTATCTGCAGAAGGAGCATTTCGTCTGTCTGTTCCTGAACACGAAGAATCATGTCATTTCGCAGGAGACCTTGTCGATGGGCAGCCTCAACGCTTCGATTGTGCATCCGCGCGAGGTATTCCGGGCTGCGATGAAATACAGCAGTGCGGCAATTATCTGTGCGCATAACCATCCGAGCGGCGACCCTGCGCCAAGTCCCGAGGATATCGCTCTGACATCCAGGCTGGTTCAGGCAGGCGAGATTGTTGGAATTGACGTGCTGGATCATCTGATTATCGGCGACAGCCGGTTTGTAAGTTTGAAAGAAAAAGGCTTAATGTAATATAATTGTGCAGATTCATTAGGAAAAGGAGAATACAAGCATGTTAGGTGGTTTTACGAAAGATTTGGGGATTGACCTGGGGACAGCAAATACGCTTGTCTATGTTCGCGGTAAGGGAATTGTAGTAAGAGAGCCTTCCGTGGTTGCCATTAATACGGATACTAAGACGATTGAAGCAGTGGGCGAATCCGCCAAAAAAATGATCGGACGCACGCCGGGCAACATCCGTGCCATCCGTCCGATGAAAGACGGCGTTATTGCCGACTTTGATACAACGGCGACGATGATCAAATATTTCATCCGCCAGGCGCAGAAGCAGCGCTCCATGTTCCAGCGCCATCCGAACGTGATGGTCTGTGTACCTTCCGGCATTACTGCAGTGGAGCAGCGTGCCGTTGAGGATGCAACCAGACAGGCGGGCGCACGTGAAGCCTACATTATTGAAGAGCCTTTTGCTGCGGCCATTGGTGCGGATCTTCCGGTATGGGAGCCGACAGGCAGCATGGTGGTGGATATCGGCGGAGGAACAACGGAAGTTGCGGTTATTTCACTTGGCGGTATTGTAACCAGCCGTTCTGTACGTGTGGCCGGCGATGAAGCGGATGAGTCAATTATCCAGTACATCAAACGCCAGTATAACCTGATGATCGGTGAACGCACCTCCGAGCAGCTGAAGATGGATGTCGGTTCAGCACTGCCGCTGGAGAAGGCTGAAACGATGGAAATCCGCGGCCGCGACCTGGTTACCGGACTGCCTAAGACGCTGACCATTACCTCGGATGAGATTTGTGAAGCTTTGTCGGATACGGTAAATGCGATTGTTGAAGCTGTAAAAGTAACGCTTGAGAAATGTCCGCCGGAGCTGGCGGCCGACATTATGGACCGGGGCATTGTGCTGACCGGCGGTGGCGCACTGCTGCGCAATCTGGACAAGCTGCTGGCACGTGAGACAGGAATGCCGGTTATTGTAGCCGAGAATCCGCTGGACTGCGTCGCGATCGGTACAGGCAAGGCACTGGAGAACATTCATTTGTTCAAGAGCCGCAACAATACAGGACTGCGTACGAAACGCTAAGGCTTACTGCTGATTGTGTACATCAACCCCTGATACGGGTGGAATACGGTTGTTAGAGGGTGTTGAAACTGTTTAAATTGTTTAACAATAAACGTCTGTTCATCCTGCTGATTACACTGGTAATGTTCATCGTGGTTATGGGCTTCAGCCTGGGGACAAGGAAGTCCTTGTCCTGGCCGGAGAACTTTCTACGCGATACGACCGGATTCGTGCAAAATTTGTTCTACAAGCCCGCTGGATATGTAGCGGGCTTCTTCCAAGATATCGGCAATCTGCATGATCTGGCCGAGGAGAACGAGCGGCTCAAAATTCTGGCCGCCCAGTATGCGCGGGATAAAGCTATCTATAATTTCACTAATGCGGATAATGAAAGATATAAAGTACTGCTTGATTTCAAGGAAGCCCAAAAGAAACTGTACGATTATGAGCTGCACATTGCCCAGGTAATCAGCCTGGTGACAGAACCAAACAACAGCTCTGTTGTTATTGATCTCGGTTTAAAGGACGGCATTAAACCCAACATGTCAGTAATTTCTCCGGAAGGGATGGTTGGCGTTATCAGCCAGGTGAGCAACTTCACCTCAACGGTGAAGCTGATGACGATGATGGATATCAACGATCCCAACTCCCAGCCGCCGATTGCCGGAACCGCACTGAACAAAGAGCAGGACAGCTTCGGTATGATTGAGAGCTATGATCCGCAGTCCGGATTGCTGGAGATGAATAAGATTCCGGTCGGTGATCCGATTGCCGCAGGGGATACCATCATTTCCAAGGGAAGCGGCGGTGTGTACCCGCGCGGCTTGACCATCGGAACCGTCAAAAGCGTTCAGGAGGGGGCTTACGGATATACATCGACTGCCCTGATTGAGCCGAGCGCCAATTTCCAGGACTGGAAGGACCTGTTTGTGGTGTTCACGGAGGAGCGTGTTGAATAGTGAGGATGCGCAGATCAGTTCTTATCCTGCTGTTATTTCTTTTATTTATTGTTCAGGGAACCCTTCTGCCATGGCTGCTTCCGAATGTATGGCAGATGAGAATCATCCCTAATCTTGTCTTTATCGTAATTCTGTTTGTGACCATCTACCATCACCGGCATACAGCACTTATTCTGGGTTTATCCTTTGGCATGCTGCATGATGTGGTTTTTTACGGAAGAATTTTGGGTGCCCACTCCTTTGCAATGGGGGTGTCTGCCTATCTGATCGGTCTGCTGTTCCAGCTTCCCCGTGCCCCGCTGCCGCTGATGATGACGGTTGTGCTGCTCGGGAGCCTGCTGGAGGACAGTATCCTGTTTGGCATATACAGTGTGTTCAACCTGAACAGGGAGCCTTACAACTGGGCGCTTTTGAATTATATGCTGCCGACCATGCTGTTCCATTTTGCTGTCGGGCTGCTTCTGTATATTCCGGTAAGGCGTCAGCTGGAGCTGATTAAGAATGAGACCCGCAAGGAAGAAGCGGCATAGCCGGTCTATGCAATTTCTTTCAGGCAAAGCAGGAATTCACCTGATCCGGAACGAATGAATGAGGATGGGGGGACAGGCATATGACAGTAAAATCCAAGCACGTGAGGATTAAGGGCATCAAGGACGGCCTGGTATTCCTGCTAGACGACAAGTGTCCCTTTGAAGATCTCTTAAATGAGCTACGCTACAAGCTGGAGCACAGCCATCAGAATATTCTAACCGGACCGATTGTGCACGTGGATGTCAAACTGGGCAGCCGTCCCGTTACCGAGGAAGATAAAGCGGCCGTCCTGGATATTCTAAAGGGACAGGGAAATCTCTTGATCCGTTCCATAGATGCGGTTGTTGAAAGTACCGAAGCAGACCCGGACGCCCTCTTCATTATGAGCGGGATTGTCCGTTCAGGCCAAGTGCTTCATCATGAAGGAAATCTTCTGTATCTGGGTGATGTTAATCCTGGAGGAGCGATTACCTGTACGGGGGATATTTATATACTCGGAGCCCTCAGGGGCGTTGCCCACGCTGGTGTGGACGGCAATCAGGAGGCGATTATCGCCGCTTCTTTATTGACCCCGACCCAGCTGCGGATTGCCGATTGCATCAGCCGTCCTCCGGATGAATGGGGGACCCGGGAGAGCAGTATGGAATTTGCCTATTTGTCCAGCGGTGCCATGCAGATCGACAAAATTCATAATATAATCAAATTACGTCAGGGTTTAAATGTGTTTAAAGGGGTGTAGCCTCCATGGGAGAAGCGATTGTCGTAACCTCGGGCAAAGGCGGCGTTGGCAAAACAACCACAACAGCCAATATTGGAACCGCGCTTGCACTGCAGGGCAAAAAAGTATGTCTGGTCGATACGGATATCGGACTGCGGAATCTGGATGTAGTTATGGGGCTGGAAAACCGGATTATATATGACCTCGTTGATGTGGCGGAGGGACGCTGCCGGCTGAATCAGGCGCTGGTTAAGGATAAACGTTTTGATGAGCTGTATATGCTGCCTGCTGCCCAGACGAAGGATAAGACTTCGGTTACTCCGGAGCAGGTCAAGGATATTATTCTGGAGCTGAAAAAAGAATACGAATATATCCTGATCGACTGTCCGGCCGGAATTGAGCATGGGTTCCGCAATGCCATCGCCGGTGCAGACAAGGCGATCGTCGTCACTACTCCGGAGCATGCGGCGGTAAGGGACGCAGACCGGATTATCGGACTGCTGGAGCAGTCCAGCGTGGAATCACCGAAGCTTGTGGTTAACCGGATTCGTCCGGGACTGGTCAAATCCGGAGATATGCTGGATATTGAGGATATTTTGCAGGTTCTGAACATTGATCTGATCGGAATTGTACCGGATGACGAGCTGGTCATTAAGGCAGCTAATAGCGGTGAGCCTACGGTCATGAATCCTGACTCCGCTGCAGCTATAGCCTACCGCAATATTGCGCGCCGGATTCTGGGCGATGCTGTTCCGCTAATGCAGCTGGACCGGAAGCCAGGGGCCTTCAAGAAATTCAAGAAGTTTTTCGGTATGGGCTAACCTGTAACAAGCAATTATACAATAATAAAGAATCCCGCCGCAGGGCTTATTGCGGCGGGATTCTTGCGGTGCGGTGAGAAGTGCCGCCCCCTCTGTGCCCGGCGGGATGATGGAGCAGCTTTTACCCTCCGGGTATTCGTGCATGCCTTCCCAGGGCTTGTTCTAAACCGGCTCCGGCGGCTCATAAGCTATCAGTAAAACAAGCCCGCCGGAGGGATCATTATGGAACAGAGATCAGGGATCAAAGGCCGCCGCCAGGAGCGGATCCGCAGCCTGCTGGATGAGCAGCCGGAAGCCGCACCGCTGCCGCTTTATGAGCTGAATGAGGATACAGCCAGCTTCAGGGAATGGGCGCAGCAGCCGGAGCGCAGAGAACATGCTCACGAGCCGGATCCTGAGAAGCTTTGGAAGCAGAGCCGTGGAGGCTGGATGCATGAGGGAGACGGGGGAGATGGCGGCAGGCCGCGGTTCACAGGCGGTTTTGTCCGGAGGACAATAGCTAGTGTACTGGTGTTCGGAGCGGTATGGGGAATTTTTATGGCCCGGGAGCCCTGGGCGGTCAGAGCGCAGTCGTTTATTACAGATGCGCTTAGTAATGATATGGACTTTGCCGCTGCCCGGGTATGGTACGAAACACATTTTGAAGGAGCTCCTTCGTTTATACCTATTTTCGGGGAGGATGAGATTCCCGCGGAGAAGGTAAGTGCCTCACACAATCTGAGTGCACCGCTGGAGGGCGATATCCTTCGTTCTTTTGCCGATACCTTATACGGTGTGGAAATTATGCCTTCAGCCGATTCAAGCGGCAGTGTGACGGTGAAAAGTGTAGATACGGGCCGTGTCCTGTCCGTTTCCAAGGAAGCGCAGGGAGGCATCCGGATCGTTATCCGCCATACAGGCAGCCTGACAGCAGAGTACGGGCATCTCACCGGAACCCGGCTGTCGGCAGATGACTGGGTGGAGAGCGGGGATACGGTGGGCTGGATGCAGGAGACGGAGAACAATGCAGCGCCGCTGCTTTTTTTTGCGGTGATGAAAGACAAGACTTATATTGATCCTGCCGAAGTGGTATCGTTTGATTAGGGTATCGGGTATCCAGCTGTCGCTGCATCCGCTGTTCGTGCTGGTTATGCTGCTCTCGGTCATTACCGGACAGTTCCTGGAGCTGTTGACGTTGTTTATCATTGTATTGATTCACGAATTGGGACATGTCTGTGCCGCCCTGCTGATGGGGGTTACTGTCAAGTCAGTCCAGCTGCTGCCCTTCGGCGGGGTAGCGGTTATAGAGGATCATGGAAGGCTGAACGCCGGCCGGGAGATTGCGATTGCGCTTGCCGGACCGCTTCAGAACGGAATTATGATTCTGATTGCTCTTGTCCTTCAGCAACTGGGGAGCGGCAGCACTGCCTTTCTTGCTTATTTTATCCAGGCGAATGCCATTATTGCGCTGTTTAATCTGTTGCCGGTACTTCCGCTTGACGGGGGCAAAATCGTCCAGGCTGCGCTTAGCATGCTGTTGCCCTATTATTACACCCTGCTCTGGAGCGGGAGAGTAAGCATAGCGGCAAGCGGGCTTGTCATCAGTTATGCGCTGCTGCCCCTTACAGCAGGATCAGGGCTGCGGCTGAATCTGCTTATGATCGGAGCGTTTCTGCTCTATTCGAATATTACGGACCAGCGGAATCTGCATTACCGCTTTCTCGCTTTTCTGATGAACAGGGAGGCTGCCTATGAGCGGTATTTGCGGCTTGGCAGTGCGGCACGTCCGATTGTTGCCTTTGCTGCGAAACCTTTGGATGATATATTGCGTCTATTTAAACGTAACCAGTATCATTTTATTTATGTGATGAATGATGATAAGAATGTGGTAGCCGTTGTACCGGAGCAGCGCCTGATCTCCTCCTATTTCGGAAGGTAGATCCGGTTTAAGGCTGCACAGCGGATGGCGACAAATGAAGATTTAGACCAGAGGTGAAGCCATGAAACAAATGATCGTTCACTGCACGCAGCATGTTACCCGGATGGCTCTTCTGGAGAACGGGCGGCTCGTGGAGTATGCGGCTGAACGCGATCAGCAGCAAGGGCTGGTCGGCAGCTATTACAAAGGCCGGGTTATGAATGTATTGCCAGGCATGCAGGCTGCTTTTGTCGACATCGGACAGAAGAAAAATGCCTTTTTATATGTAGATGATGTGCTTCATCCCCATCTGGAGAAGCAGCCGCAGGTCAAGCCTTCCATTGATACGCTGCTGGAGCCGGGACAGGAGATTATTGTCCAGGTCCGCAAGGAGCCGCGCGGCGGTAAAGGGGCACGGGTAACCACCCACTATACACTGCCGGGACGCTGGATGGTGTACATGCCGTTTGCCGAATATGTCGGGGTATCCAAAAAGATCAGCCGTGAATCAGAGCGGAACCGGCTGAAATCAATCGGAGAGCGGCTGCGGCGGCGCGAGGAAGGGCTGATCATGCGGACTGTATCAGAGGACGAGCAGGTGGATGCGGTTGAAGGCGACCTGTCTTTCCTCCGTGCGCAGTGGGAGATGATTGTCCGCCGGGCGGAGGAAGCCTCCGCACCGGCCTTGCTGCATTCCGATCTCAGTATTGTTCAGCGTTTCATCCGGGATGCCTTTAACCCGCAGCGGGATGAGCTGATGATAGACTCAGCTAAGGCCGTGCGGGAGGCGGAGGCGTTTCTGGCCGATATGGCCCCAGGGGGCCATAAGCCGGTAGGCTTTTACCGCGGAGCAGAGCCGATATTCGCCGCTTACGGCGTGCAGGAGCAGCTGCTGAAGAGCTTCAGCCGTAAAATCATCCTCGAAGGCGGCGCGACACTGATCTGGGATGAGACCGAAGCGCTGACCGTGGTCGATGTGAACACTGCCCAGTATACGGGCGGGTCGACGCTGGAGGAGACAGTGACGCAGACGAATCTGCTTGCGGCCGAGGAGATCGGCCGGCTGATCCGGCTGCGTGATACGGGTGGCATTATTATCGTTGATTTTATTGACATGGAGCTTGAGGAACACCGCCGGCAGGTGCTGGAGCGGCTGGAGCGCGTAGTCAGCAGTGACCGGACCAAGACACATATTCTGGGCTGGACACAGCTCGGACTGCTGGAGATGACCCGCAAAAAGGCAAGACATGACTCGGCGGGCTTTGCTCCCGTGATCTGCCAGTGCTGCGGTGGGACAGGCAAGGCCGGTGCCTGGCTGGAATAAATGAATTCAGCATGTACCATTGACTATAGTAAATAAGTATGATAATATCTTCAAGTGTGTGTTTGGTTATCCTAATCTTGCACATGCTGTAACCGCTCCGATCGGGTACATAAGCGCAGTTCCTCCGGGAATCTGCCACCTAGACTAGGCGAGTCTGAGACATGAGGAGGTGCAAGTACAATGTATGCAATTATCGAAACTGGTGGTAAACAATACAGAGTCCAAGAGGGCGATGTTCTGTTCATCGAGAAGCTGGAAGCTGAAGACGGCGCAAGCGTAACGTTTGACCGTGTATTGGCTGTTTCCAACGAAGGCGGTCTGACTGCAGGAACTCCGCTTCTAAGCGGCGCATCTGTAACAGCTAAGGTCGAGAAACACGGTAAGGGTCAGAAGGTTGTAGTTTACAAATACAAACCGAAGAAGAACTACCACAAGAAACAAGGCCATCGTCAACCGTACACTAAAGTAACTATCGAGAAGATTCAGGCGTAAGAAGGTGCGTTAATGATTAACGTGCGGATTACACGGGCTTCGGACATGGGTACTGTTATCGGTTTTGAGGTGGAAGGGCATGCGGGTTATGCCAAACGCGGCGAAGATATTGTGTGTGCCGGAGTATCTGCTGTAACGGTGGGTACGGTGAACTCAATTGAGAGCCTGACCGGAATTTTGATGGATACGTCCATGAAGAACGGCTTTTTAAGCGGAACCCTTGGTTCTGTTAAAGATGCTGAAACCTCCGCGAAAGTTCAGCTGCTGCTGGAATCCATGGTCTTAATGCTCAGTGATATCGCAGAATCATACGGGAAGTATATTAAGATACAGCAAGTCACTATTTAAAGAAGGAGGTTGACCAACATGTTGAAATTGGATCTTCAGTTATTCGCATCCAAAAAAGGGGTAGGTTCCACAAAGAACGGACGTGACTCCCACTCCAAGCGTCTTGGCGTGAAACGTGCTGACGGTCAGGCGGTTACCGGCGGTAACATTCTGGTTCGTCAACGCGGAACCAAAATTCACCCGGGCACTAACGTAGGCATCGGTAAAGATGATACGCTGTTCGCTCTGGTTGATGGCGTAGTGAAGTTCGAACGTTGGGGTCGCGACCGCAAAAAAGTGAGCGTGTACCCGGTTGATGTCGCTCCGGTAGCAGCGGCAGTGGAAGCGTAAGCTTTCCGAACCACATCTGTAAGTAGAAGCCTCCGGCATCAGTGCCGGGGGTTTTTTTGATAAGTGAGGCGGGAGATCAGGGGTTTCCCTGAAACTGTCTGAATGCTGTTGATTGCTGGTGATTGCACCGGATGCCTGTGTTATACTGGAAAATGGAAAAAGCGCCTTAGGGCCGGCTAGACTAAATTTGGAATGAATTTTGCGAACTGAGGGACGGGGAGAAAGAATGAAATCCTGGAAAGGTATTGTCTGGGCAGTCATGTTATCCGCAACGCTTCCTTTAGGTCTCGTGTATTGGCACACCTCCCTTTTCACATGCCTGCTGCTCGGAGTATGGGTAGCTGCAGTGCTTGCTTTCAGCTTTTTTTACAACCGGCGTCATTATGAAGAGGAACTGCGCATACAGGAGAAGACTCTGCAGCAGGCGGCGAACCGGACACTGAATCATCATCGTCATGACTGGATGAATGATCTGCAAGTGCTTTACGGATATATTCAGCTGAACAAGCCTGATAAATCCGTGCAATGTGTGGAAAGAATAAAGGAGCGAATTGCGCTGGACAGCCGGATCGCTAAGCTTGGCATTCCGTCACTGGTATTCTATCTGCAGTCGTTCCGTACCTTCAGCAGCAGTCTGGAGCTGGAAGTGCAGGTGGAAGAGGGGCTGCAGCTGGAGGACAAGCTGACATCCGGTCAGGGTGACGAATTAACTTCTGTGGTTATGCAGACGGTAAGGGCTTACCAATACAGCGGAATGGCACCCCAAGGGGATACGCGGATACTCCGTCTGGGCTTTACTCAGGATAAGGGAGACATTCTTATCTCATTTCAAAGCAAGGGAGAGCATGGCAATCCCGAGCTGCTGCAGGGGCAAATTTATAATATAGTACAAGGTAAAATCATGAAAGCGGAGCAGTGGAAGCCCGGTGAGGCTTACGTAGAGCTGCGTGTACCGCTTGAGATGTAAGGAAGGTGAACTTAAATGTTCGTAGATAAAGCTAAGATTTATGTTAAAGGCGGTGACGGCGGCGATGGTCTCGTAGCCTTCCGCCGTGAGAAATATGTTCCGGAGGGCGGACCGGCCGGAGGTGACGGCGGGCGCGGAGGTGACGTTATTTTCCGTGTAGATGAGGGCTTGCGTACTCTGATGGATTTCCGTTATCAGCGCCACTTTAAGGCTGACCGCGGAATTAAAGGCCGCAACAAAAGCCAGCACGGTGCAAATGCCGAGCATATGATTGTACGCATTCCTCCGGGAACCGTGCTGATTGATGATGATACACAGGAAATTATTGCCGATATGACCCGTCACGGCCAGCAAGTGGTCGTAGCACGCGGCGGACGCGGCGGACGCGGAAATGTCCGGTTCGCTACGGCGGCTAATTCTGCCCCTGAGCTTGCAGAGAACGGGGAAGAGGGCCAGGAGCGTTATATTGTGATGGAGCTCAAGGTTATGGCAGATGTGGGTCTCGTAGGCTTCCCGAGCGTGGGCAAGTCAACACTGCTGTCGGTTGTGTCAGCAGCACAGCCCAAGATCGGTGCCTATCACTTTACGACAATCACCCCGAATCTGGGAGTGGTTGCAGCCGGCGACGGCCGCAGCTTTGTTATGGCGGACCTGCCGGGTCTGATTGAGGGTGCCAGTGAAGGTGTGGGTCTGGGACATGAATTCCTGCGCCACGTTGAACGTACGCGGATTATTATCCATGTGGTGGATATGTCCGGGTCCGAAGGACGCGATCCGTTCGAGGATTGGGTGCTTATCAACGATGAGCTGAAGCAGTACAATGCCAACTTGCTTGACCGTCCGCAGGTTGTGGCGGCGAACAAGATGGATATGCCGGAATCGGAGGAGAATCTGATTTCCTTCCGGGAACGGATTGCTGAGGTTCGCCCGGACCTTGAGATTATGCCGATTTCCTCACTCACCCGCCAGGGAATCCAGGAGCTGCTCTACCGTGCAGCAGATCTTCTGGACAGCATTCCGGTGGCTCCGGTGGTCGAAGAGGTCGCCGAAACGGTGGAGCGCAAGGTATATAAGCTGGAGGCTGAAGCTGATGACAGCTTTACCATTACCCGTGATAACGAAGCTTTCGTTGTCACCAGTCCCCGCATCGAGAAGATGCTCAAGCGCATGCAGCTTAGCACCCATGATGCCATTCTGAAGCTGGCACGCACACTCCGTCATATGGGCGTAGATGCCGAGCTGCGTAAACGGGGTGCTGTGGAAGGCACAATCGTGCGCATCGGGGATTTTGAGTTCGAATTTGTAGAAAGCAGCAGCTACTACTAAATCATGCGTCTGCCCGCCGGGCAGGCGGCTATAGAAAGCCGGCAGTGTCTTCTCCTTACGGAGCACACTGCCGGCTTTTTTTGTCATAAAGAACACCCAAACCCTCTAAAGATCGTATACAATGGTAACGGAAATGCATGATTTTCCATATAAGCGGATGTTTGCTTTTTTATCGGATAAGAGTTACCGATATATACAATACATACCTGCCCTCAGGAAGGAAGGAAAATTAATGGCTATTATTGAGGTAGTAAAATATGACGGGCCTCCCGGCGTGTTCGCCTGGAAGCATCCGGAGCAGGAGCTTGGCACCTGGACGCAGCTGATCGTTAACGAGTCTCAAGAGGCGGTTCTGTTCAAGGGGGGACAGGCGCTGGACTCCTTTACGGCAGGCAGGCATACACTCAGTACTGCGAATATTCCGGTTCTATCCCATATTGTAAACCTGCCGTTTGGAGGGAAATCTCCTTTTACAGCAGAAGTGTGGTTTGTCAACAAGCTCAATTCGATGAACGTCAAATGGGGCACCAGCTCACCGCTGCAGCTTCAGGATCCTAAATATAACATGATGGTTTCAGTCCGCTCCTTCGGGCAGTTCGGGGTACGGATCGAGGATGCGCGTAAATTTCTGCTGAAGCTGGTCGGTACGCTCCCGCAGTTTGATCAGGAGACCATGGTCAGCTATTTCCGCGGACTGCTGATGTCCAATATTAATGAGCTGATCTCCTCCTATCTGATCCGGAAAAAAATCAGCGTGCTGGAGGTAAACGCATATGTCGTAGAGATCTCGCGGCATATCCAGGGCCGGCTGGCTCCGGTTTTTCTGGAGAACGGAATCGAGCTTAACAACTTTTATATCGACTCCATCAACATTCCCGAAGATGATCTGGCAACCCGTACCTTGAAGGAGGCCTTGGCCAAAAAAGCACAGATGGATATTATCGGCTACACCTATCAGCAGGAACGGAGCTTTGATACGCTGGAGGAAGCAGCAGGTAACCCCGGCAATCTGGGGACCGGCATGATGAATGCCGGCCTCGGCTTGGGGATGGGCTTCGGTATGGCCGGACCGGCAGCCGATATCCTGAACCAGATGACCAAGGGGATGGGGGAGGGCGGCAAGGCTGCCGCAACCGGAATCGCCGGCAAGGCCTGTCCGGCCTGCGGGGCAGTAAGCCCGCAGGCGGCACGGTTCTGCGGCGGATGCGGAAAGGGCTTCAGGGCGGTTGAGCCTGAAGGGGAAGCAGAGGATACCGTCGTATGCCGCAGCTGCAGCAGCCGTGTTGCCGCCGGAGCCAGATTCTGCACACATTGCGGGGACAGCATGATCCTGAAATGTGCAGGTTGCGGTCATGAGCTGGAGGCGGGACAGCGGTTCTGCGGCGAATGTGGAAAACGAAGCGGCTGAAAGGGGCAGAGATGCAAAAGAAACGAAGCTACACGGGACTTATTAGCCTGATATATGCTGCAGCAGCAGTTCTGACATGCGCAGCCTTTATCCTGCCGGGCTTCCCTGAATCACGGGGACGCTTCATCACCTCATTGCTGTCGGTCCTGGCTGCGGAGAGTGCGGTGTACGGCTATATATTATTCTGGATCAGATCGGCAGGAAAGAACAGGAGGCCCTCGCCTGTACTGATCAGCGGAGCCTGGATTACGGCAGCTTATGCAGCAGCTGTATTCATAGCGGCTGCACTGCTCGATTGGGGGCTGCAGCTGCCGCCGCGGCTGTATATGACGGTGCAGCTGGCCTTGCTCCTGGTAAGTGCTGGCTTGCTTGCAGCGGTAGCGCTGTACGGACAGAGAGCTGCGGCAGAGGAACGCCGGGCTACTGATGCCGTCCGGGCACACCAGCAGCATCAGGCGGAGCTGCGGGAAATCCGGGAGCTTGCCGGCAGCTGGAGGCATCCGGGAGCAGAGTGGCTTGCTGATCTAATCGGCGGGCTGCAGGAGCAGTTCAGATACAGTGATCCGCTGTCCAGGCCGGAGCTGTATGATACCGAAGATATGCTGACCCGGCAAATCTCTTTACTGCATGACCAGGTTGCGCTGCTGCTGGCGCTTCAGGACCCGGGCAGCGGCTGGGAAGGGACGGCAGCTGAACTGGCCGGGAGTATTACCGGCACGCTTCAGCGCCGTAACAGGGAACTGGCAGCACTCAAATAGGAGGAAGCTTACAACGTGATAACTGCAGGAAATATGGGAGGGCAGGCACTTGGGAGTAGCGGCGCAAATTCCGTTAAGCTGCCCAAGTATGCCCGGACCGCTTTTGATTATATTGTAATTGCCGCGTGTTATCTGTTTATGCCGGCAGGACTGGTGCTGGCACTGGTACGTCTAATAACCACACATTATAAGAATTACCGTAAGCCGGTTAACTTCAGCCTGCTATATCATGCCTTTGTCGGCGGGTTTGTTGAGATCGTTATCTTTATAATCTATGAGGTGGCGGACCAGCAGTATGATTTCGGCGGAACCGGGATGCTGATCAGCCTTCTGATCTTTTTCAGTGTGCTTTTCCTGCTGCCGGCAGCTGTGTTTGCATACGTTGCAGCTGTCAGCAGGCATGATTTTTCACTGCTTGCCGCAAAATATGTACAGCTGGCCGGCGTCAGCGGCATCCGCCGGACCGGGCGCCTGTCCGCAGAGACGGGACAGCACGAGCGCGACGTGCGCCGGGATCTGCTGTACCTGCAGGACTGCGGCGCTCTGGACCGCGGACTCGTATTTGAAGAGGGGGACACGGCGGCAGCTGCGGGCGGTATTGACGCAGCAGGCGGTTCGGCCCCGGGCTCAGCCCGCTGGTTCGCCGAAAAAGCTTCCGGCGTGCCGCAAGCTCCGCAAAGCCCGCAAGCCCCGCCGCAGCTGCCGAAGTCCATCCTTTGCTCCGGTTGCGGTGCACAGAATACGGTGCTGCCGGGACAGGCGAAGGCCTGTGACTACTGCGGCACTACTATTCCTTACAGGTAACTGCAGACAGCTGACTCTCCACGAAGCCCCCGGCATCTACCCGGGGCTTTGCTGCATCTGCGCTTTTCTCCGTGGATGAAAATCTATTGCTTTTTTCAGACCTTTTCAAGTATAATGTCCACTATGTAAACACAAAAGTCTTTGGGGTGAGGACGTTCGTGAAAGAGCGCTATTATTTGGTCCGCGAGGACATTTTACCTGACGCCGTGCTGAAGACCATGCAGGTCAAACAGCTGCTGGAAGCGGGAGACGCCAAGACGGTGCATGAGGGTGTGGAGCAGGTTGGGCTTAGCCGCAGCGCTTTTTATAAATATAAAGACGGCATTCATCTGATTCACCAGCTGGAGCGGGAGCGGATCGTTACCATCTCGCTTGATCTGGAGCATGAATCGGGCATGCTGTCCAAGGTGCTTGGCTGTGTAGCGGTCCATGGAGCCAACGTGCTCACAATCAATCAGAGTATTCCGCTGCAGGGACGGGCAAACGTCGTCATCTCTGTGGAAATTTCGCATATGAATCAGGAGCTTGGTGATATGCTGGACGGACTGAGAGAAATCTCCGGTGTAAAACGGGCTGTAATCATCGGGCAGGGCTAGTAAAGCTTCATAAAACTTTTAGGAGGAACCACATGAAGCCGGTTAAAGTTGGACTATTGGGACTGGGTACAGTCGGTGCGGGCGTTGTCCGTATCGTAGAAGGAAATCAGGAGGACTTGAGCAGTCAGGTAGGTTCCCCGATTGTCATTGAACGCATAGCTGTCAAGAATGTTGATAAGCCGCGCGATATCGAAGTGGATGCAGCTCTGATTACCACCGATCCGTGGGAGGTTATCCGCGATCCTGAGATTGATGTTATCGTTGAGGTAATGGGCGGCATCGCCGGCACGAAGGAATATATCCTTGAGGCGCTGGAGCTAGGCAAGCATATCGTCACCGCCAACAAGGACCTGATGGCCCTTCACGGTTCAGAGATTCTGGCCAAGGCGCAGGAGAAGCAGTGTGATGTATTTTATGAAGCCAGCGTTGCCGGGGGCATTCCGATTATCCGCACGCTGATTGAAGGCTTTTCCTCGGATAAAATCAAGAAGATTATGGGGATCGTAAACGGTACAACCAATTACATATTAAGCAAAATGAGCCAGGAGGGTGCCTCGTACCATGATGTGCTGAAGGAAGCGCAGGGGCTTGGCTACGCCGAGTCGGACCCGACCTCTGATGTGGAGGGACTGGATGCCGCCCGCAAAATGGCCATTCTCGGCACGCTCGGCTTCCGCACCAATGTGGAGCTGAATGATGTCAGTGTCAGCGGGATTTCCGGGGTAAGCAAGGAGGATATCGCCTTTGCCAAACGGCTCGGCTATGACATGAAGCTGCTGGGGATCGCCGAATGCGAGGATGAGGAATTCAGCATCAGCGTCCAGCCGACCATGATCCGTACCGGACATCCGCTTGCGTCGGTGAACGGAGTCTTTAATGCCGTTTATGTCTACGGGCAGGCGGTTGGTGAAACGATGTTCTACGGGGCTGGTGCAGGTGCGATGCCGACAGCGACTTCAATTGTTGCCGACCTGGTTGCCGTAATCAAGAACCTGAAGCTGGGTGTGAACGGTCTGAAGCAGATCGTTCCTTATAAGCAGAAGAAGCTGAAGAGTGACGAGGATATTTTCTACAAAAACTTCCTGCTGCTGCATGTCGATGACAAAGCGGGGGTTTTGGCCAAAATCACCCAGGTATTTGCGGAGTATGACGTCAGTCTCGATTCCGTTGTGCAGCAGGCTAACCCGCATAATCCTGACGCGGAAATTATTATTGTGACGCATAATGCCAGCCGGGCGAGTATGAATAAAGTACTGCGTCATCTGGAGGAGCTTCCGGTTATTCACCGGATCAAAAGCCATTACCGTGTAGAGGGGTAATCCTTCTTCTTGAACAGAGCTGCAGCTGTTACGCGCAAATAAACTGAAGGAGATTTCACCTGCTATGAGTATGTATGGAAGGTCTAGAGTAAAAGTGCCCGCCAGTACCGCAAACCTGGGACCCGGCTTTGATACACTGGGGATGGCTTTGTCGCTGTACGCCTGGATTGAGATGGAAGAGGCTGAGGAGACGGTGTTTCACCTTTACGGTGACCAGATGAACGGACTTCCTTGTGATAAAAGCAATCTGCTCTACCAGGTGGCTCAGATGGTGTTCGCCGAAGCAGGTGTTTCGGTTCCTGAGCTGTCCATCTCCATGTATTCCGACATCCCGCTGACACGCGGCCTCGGCAGCAGCGCATCGGCTATTATCGGCGCGCTGGCTGCAGCCAATACGATGATCGGGTCACCTTTGGATGATGCGAAGCTGTTCGATATAGCCTGTTCCCTCGAAAAGCACCCTGATAACGTTGGGGCATCCCTCTTCGGGGGAATCATCACAGCAGTCTGGGACGGTACACACGCCGATTACATCCGGATCGAGCCGCCCCGGGATATGGAGGTGCTCGTCGTTATTCCGGAGTTTGAGCTGGCTACCACCAAAGCGCGCGGTGTACTCCCTGCCGAGATTACAGTCAGCGATGCGGTATATAACATCAGCCGTACCTCGCTGCTTACGGCAGCCTTTGCTGCAGGCCGGCTTGATCTGATCGGCCGGGCGATGCAGGACCGGCTGCACCAGCCGTACCGTGCTCCGCTAGTTCCGGGGATGGAGAAGCTGCTCGCTGAAGCGCCGCAGCACGGTGCGCTCGGAATTGCGCTTAGCGGCGCAGGCCCGACACTGCTCTGTCTGGTAGACGCCGGCGAGAGCAGGAAGCAGGAGCTTGAGCTGTTCCTGAAGGAGACGATGGCGGAGCACGGGATTCCGGCTCAGACCCGCTGGCTGCCCCCGTGTATGGAAGGCGTGAAGACAGAACTGCTGGAAAGAAACGGGATGCAAAACAGCTCATTTTTGGATATGATAAAAGGAGAAATACAGTAATGAAATCGATAGCGGTATTGCCGCAGGGTACGGTATCCCACGAAGCGCTGCTGCATTTATTTGGTGACGAGCCGGTCAGCATTGAGCATCACAAGCTGATCTCCGATGTTTTTCTTTCGACGGCAGGCGGTACTACCGATTATAGTGTGATTCCGATTGAGAATACGATCGACGGATCGGTAAGCCTGCATATTGACTGGCTCATTAATGAAGTGAATCTGCCGATGCAGGCGGAATGGATTTTCCCTTCGATTCAGAATCTAATCGGAAATCCTGGCGAGTTCATGAATGCCGGCGGCGAAAAGGACTATGCCGGAATGGTCAGAATCCTCTCCCATCCGGTTGCAATGGCGCAATGCCTGCAATTCATCCGCGAGCATGCGCCTTGGGCTGAGCTGGAATCGGTAGGAAGCACTTCTGAGGCTGTGGAGATTGTGAAGAACAACCCCGGCAAAGGCTGGGCTGCCATCGGTACGGCGCTCGGGGCGGCTACGCATGGTCTGGAGATTGTAGAGCGCAAGATCACTGATCACCATAATAACTATACGCGCTTTGTTCTGGTAGGGCCGCAGAAGCTGAGTCTTCCAAGGAAGAACTCAGGTGACAAGACAAGTATTCTTGTAACCCTGCCTGAGGATTTTCCGGGAGCCCTGCATCAGGTCCTGGCTGCATTTGCCTGGCGTCGGCTGAACCTGTCACGTATTGAATCACGGCCGACGAAGAAGAAGTTGGGTACTTATTATTTTTACATTGATGTGCTGGAACCGATAGAATCGGTCCTGCTGCCTGCCGCGATCGAAGAGATCAAGGCTTTGGGCTGCCAGGTGCGGATTCTGGGCTCGTATCCCACATACACCTATGAGGAAGAGAAAGCGGAGGTGCAGTAGTTCATGGCTGAGCAATGGATTTATCTGGATGGACAACACGTAAATAAAGAAAATGCAAAGGTATCCGTATTCGATCACGGTTTTTTATACGGGGACGGTATTTTCGAAGGCATCCGTATTTATAACGGCAACATTTTTAAATGCAAAGAGCATCTGGACAGGCTGTATGATTCGGCCAAATCCATCATGCTGGACATTCCGCTGACTTATGACGAAATGCTGGAGGCCATGGCGGAGACCATCCGCCTGAATGAAATGCGCAACGGCTACATCCGTCTGATCGTTTCCCGCGGCCCCGGCAATCTCGGACTTGATCCGCGCCGCTGTCCTAAGGCCAGTGTAATTATCATTGTGGAGCAGCTCGCGATCTATCCGGAGCAGGCTTACCTGAACGGCTTGCGTGCCGTTTCCGTATCCCAGCGCCGCAACCTTCCGGATGCGCTCAATCCGAAGATCAAGTCGCTTAACTACCTGAATAACATCCTCGTCAAAATCCAGTCCAATCTGGCGGAAGCCGACGAAGCGATTATGATGAATGCACAGGGCTATGTAACTGAGGGCTCGGGTGACAACATCTTTATCGTAAAAAGAGGAGTTGTCTACACGCCGCCTTGCTACCTGGGCGCGCTGGAGGGCATCACCCGTCTTGCGATTATCGAGCTGTGTGAGAAGCTGGGCCTGCCTTTGAAGGAAGAGCCTTTCACTATGCATGACGTATATATTGCTGATGAGGTATTCTTCACCGGAACTGCTGCCGAGGTTATTGCTGCCCGCGAAATCGACGGCCGGATTATCGGTGAGGGCCATGCCGGCCCGATCACCCTGCAGCTGCTGGAAGAGTTCCGAAATGCCGTGGATAAAGACGGCTATAAGGTCTGGGAGTAATCTTTTCCTGAGCCGGGCACACCTAAACTAATATAATGAAATCCCTTCATGCCGGCGGTATCGGCCTTTGTCCATGAGACAGAGGGCGGTCCCGTCCAGGCGTGAGGGGATTTTTTTTGCTGCCGGGGATGTCAATCGCCCATGGGCTGCATAAGATGTAGTAACGAAGGAGGCGGCTGTACCGCATATATCGATGCTTTGAGAGCAGTGCCCGGAGTGGGGACAGATGCTCAATGAGCCGGAATTTGCAGCTGGAGCAGGTAATCGATACAGCTGTAAAGCCTGCAACGCGCTCCAACAATTACGCACTTTTAGGAGGTTAATGCTGCGTGAAGATACACATTGTCAAGCAAGGCGATACGCTCTATGCATTATCGCAAAAGTACGGGGTTCCTCTGCAAAAGATCATTGAGGCCAATCCGCAAATCAGTAACCCGGAGGTGCTTAATGTAGGGGATAAGGTTAAAATCCCTGCAGCTTTGGCACCGGTGCACGAGAGCAGCGAGCTTTTTTATAAGCATACTGTTAAACAGGGGGATACGCTCTGGAAATTGTCCAAAGCCTGGGGGATTACGCTGAAGGAAATCATTGATGCGAACCCGCAGCTCAAAAATCCAAATGCGCTCCTGACCGGAGAGATTGTGAACATCCCCAAAAAATCAAATGCAACAGCCATTCAGCCGCAAGCGGTCCAGGGTGCTGTGACACTTCCTACCGAAGCCGGATCTCCGGCGATTGTTGACAAAACGAAAATTGGCGGTAAAACCTACACCGGACCTATAGTACAGCCTGCCAAGGAAGCAGAGACAGCACCCGTGGCTGAAACGATTCCTGAGCCTGTTGTCAATAAAGCGCCTGAGGTTAATATTGCCCCAGAGGTGAATGTTGCTCCAGAAGTGAATGTCGCTCCTATAGTTAACAAAGCTCCTGAGCCTGCACCGGTCCAGATGGTTCATGAATCCCAAAGCCTGTATGTGCAAATCTCTGTACCTGCCCAGGAAGCGGTGGTCTATGAGCCGAAGGAAAAGGGCAAGGCGGCAGTAGAACCAGTAGCATTGGCTCCGTTAACCAAGGAAACCCACTGTGATCCTGCGGCCGGATATCCTGGATTAAACGAAAACCCGTATCATTATGATTGCCCTCAGGTATATCCGTATTACGAGCAGGCTATGCCGATTATGGGTATGAATCCTGCAGAAAATATGTTTCAACCGGCTATGTATATGCCTGAATGCATGACCCCATACGGCTATCCCGGTCATGTATACCCGGCTGCCGAGACTCAGGGCCCCTGGTATCCTAATATGGCGCCTGAATATCAGAATGTACCATTTGCTGCGGTAACTCCGGCTGCTGATTATTCCCCGTACGGAGCTCAGCAATACGGCGGGCAACCGGTAAATCTGCCATGGCCGTCCTGCGGCTGCGGAGGCGGGCCTGTCATTCAGCCGTACGGTTATGAGCAGCCGGTATATAACGGTGCTCCAGCATACCAGCCGCAGCAGGGTGCATTCTCACCATATGGGTTGATGGGAGAAGCTCTGCCTGGCGGCAGTCCTAATTCAGAAGCTTATTTTGGGGTCAACTCGAACCCTATGCTGTCCGGTATCCCGGCCTATCCGGTTTATCCCGGTATGGAGAATGCCGTGCATAATCGTGTTCCGGCAATCCTGGAGCCTGAGCCTACTGTACAGGATATTCCCCAAGCAGCGGCTGAAAATGTAAAGGATACAGCGGCGAAAGCGAAGTCCCGCAGCGGTAAGACCGGAGCGGCAAAAGTGAAAGTCTCCGCTACTAGTGAAGGAAAAAGCATTAAATCAGCTTCCAAGCAGGGAGCAAGCCGGAGCAGCCGTCAGGGAACCAGCAAGAAAAGCAAAAATCCATGGATTTCGAATTAACCGGTTTTGATGCAATTATGTGATCTGGAAGCATGCGGGCTGCTCTGTATGGGCTCTGCATGCTTTTTTTTGCCTGCAAAGCTAAGTAGTAGTGGTTAGCCTATTTGTATTAATGCAACTTTTTTATATCTGGGAAATTTTGTGGGTTGTTTTTGATCAACAATCCATGGTATATTATAAATCCAGTCGCGGACAGCAAGTAATTGCAGTGATTGGACATGCTCTTCTGATCTGAAATGCAGATAACTTTTGAAAAAAGACTTGCATTAAAATGAAGAACATGATATATTATAAAAGTTGCTGCTGACGATAACATCGAAGGCGACGACGAGCTTGATCTTTGAAAACTGAACAACGAGTGAGTATCGGAAATCACTTCGGTGAGATCCAAAAGTAGAGAATGCAAATTCTCGTCAGATGTTTCAAAATGAGCAATCGCTCTTTCTAAATACCAATTTGGAGAGTTTGATCCTGGCTCAGGACGAACGCTGGCGGCGTGCCTAATACATGCAAGTCGAGCGGGGCTTATCCTTCGGGGTAAGCTTAGCGGCGGACGGGTGAGTAACACGTAGGCAACCTGCCCCTTAGCCTGGGATAACTACCGGAAACGGTAGCTAATACCGGATAATTTCTTTTTTCTCATGAAGGGAGAATGAAAGGCGGAGCAATCTGTCATTAAGGGATGGGCCTGCGGCGCATTAGCTAGTTGGTGGGGTAACGGCTCACCAAGGCGACGATGCGTAGCCGACCTGAGAGGGTGAACGGCCACACTGGGACTGAGACACGGCCCAGACTCCTACGGGAGGCAGCAGTAGGGAATCTTCCGCAATGGGCGAAAGCCTGACGGAGCAACGCCGCGTGAGTGATGAAGGTTTTCGGATCGTAAAGCTCTGTTGCCAGGGAAGAACGTCCGGTAGAGTAACTGCTACCGGAGTGACGGTACCTGAGAAGAAAGCCCCGGCTAACTACGTGCCAGCAGCCGCGGTAATACG